>NZ_JACVOW010000024.1:0-193343 GCF_018882265.1 Polynucleobacter sp. AP-Feld-500C-C5
ACCCGCTTAAGACCACCTGACTTTAGAAACTCTTTAACTACCTTTAGCTTGAACTGCTTGCTGTACTTGCTCATAAAACAAAACCCCCTTGGTTGGACATAGCGTCCAACTTTTGGGGGTCAGTTCACTCGGGTGGCTTTTATTTTGGCTAAGCAGCAAAGAGCAGTGCTTAGTTCACACCGTGTAATTCCACATCAAAGACCAGGGTCGCATTAGGAGGGATGACGCCACCAGCACCCCTGGCACCATAACCCATTTCAGAAGGGATAATTAAGGTGCGCTTGCCGCCAATCTTCATACCCGCAACGCCTTGGTCCCAACCCTTAATGACATGGCCTGCACCCAAGGGAAAACTAAAGAGCTGACCGCGATCCAGTGAGCTGTCAAATTTCTGGCCTTTATGGTCAGGGGCATTCTCGTCATAGAGCCAGCCGGTGTAATGCACATCAACGTCATTGCCAGTAGCAGCCTCTTTGCCGTCACCAACAACGGTATCGATTTTTTTGAGTTCGGTCATGATTTTTCCTATTGGGTACAAAATGACTGGCTAGTATATTCTGAGCTCTAGATTCTTACTGTAAGTGCAATGAAAACGGAATGACATGAGTAACTACTGGCCCAATTCTGCATATCAAACCCTGCTAACCAGCCCTGATGGGCAGTTATTGGTAACAGACGATTTTTTACGCACCTATTTGCAAAGACCTGAACTCAGCCTAGTTCCAGAATCTTGTGCTGCCGAGCAAGCGCTAAATCAGCGCCTTACTGAAAATCCTCGCATAGAAATTACCGAGCAAGAGATTGGGGCGATGGCTGATGAGGATATTCAGGAAAACTATCGAGTTTGGCTCCGCTACCGAACACGTCTATTAGCAGCAAGCTCCTTAGAAGGTTTTTATATGAGTTTATTTAAGGGAGATGGGGTTGATGTGCCTCCCTTATTTGTGATGCAACTAACCCAAATTTTTGTGCGCCATATCTTGGGAGATGATACGCATCCGCTGGAAGTACGCATGGGCGAGATCTTCTTTAGAACTCAAAAAATCACTGTTTTGGAGGACAGCATTGTCATGGCCGCCGACGAAGAGGTGGTTGCTCGTAATGCGCAAGCGGGCGAGTCCGGCAACATCATGGACTTACTGAAAGGTAAATCCATGCTCACGAAGTCTGCTGATCTTGATGTTTTGTATGAAGACAATGCTGCCGAATATTGGACGCGTAATGAGGACTTTGATTTTGCCGTTCAACTCAATTTTGGGCATGAGCCAATTAATCATTTTTGTCGCGTACTAGAAAAGTGGATTAAACATTTTCTGGGGGTGGCAGTACGCATTACCCCAATGCAGCAAATTAGTGATCCTAAGTGGTCCTGGCATGTCGGTTTAGATGCGGCAGCAACTGAGATTTTAAATAAGCTTTACAACAAAGAATTGTTAGAGGCAGATGAGCTCGAGAAAGTGATTTGTCTATTTCGTCTTGACTTTATTGACGAGACTGCGGTGACTAAGGCGCAGCAAGGGAAGCCCGTCTATCTTGCTATTGCCATGAATGATCAGCAGCAATTAAAGCTAAAGCCACAAAACTTATTATTTAATTTGCCGCTAGCGAGAGCGTCTTAAGCGATTTGCTGCTTCTTATTCTGGGCTGATAGCCAAAGCAGTGCCAGCGCAGTAATGATCACAGGAATCAGAGAGCCGAGGTTCAAAATACTCCACCCTTGTGAGGTAATTAAGGCACCAGAACCAAAGGAAGTGAAGGCCATCGTGCCAAATACAAAGAAGTTAATCGCTGCTTGTGCTTTATCACGCTCATCGGGTTTGTAGGCAGTCATCGCCAAAGAGGTTGAGCCTGTGAATAAAAAGTTCCAGCCAACGCCTAATAAAAAGAGGGCAATCAAAAATTGACGAAGGTCTGTACCGGTGAGTGCAATCAGAATGCAGATGAAGTTGAGTACTACTCCGATACTCATAATCTTGAGGGCACCAAAACGTTGTATTAAGGTGCCAGTAAAAAATCCTGGAGCAAACATACCAATGACATGCCACTCCAATACTAGGGCTGTATCGGAAAAAGGCAGGCCACAAATTTGCATCGCCAAGGGTGTGGCCGCCATCAGCAGATTCATTACCCCGTAACCAAGTGCTGCCCCAATTACAGCAACCATAAACACGGGTTGCTTGAGGATGGCCTTTAGGGGGCGTCCATCTGCCAGAGAGTGCTCGGTTTTGAATTCGGTAGGGAAGTGGATGAATCGCATTACGACGATCCCCATTAAGCCGGCAATCGAAAGCGTGAGGTAGGCGCCCAAGAATGCAGTGTCAAAAAGATTGCGGGTCCAGGAGGCTAGGTTCGGCCCAATGACGGCTCCTAAGATTCCGCCTGCCAATACCCAAGATACGGCTTTGTCACGTTGACTCGCTACGGTGAGTTCTGCTGCAGCAAAACGGTAGAGTTGGCCATTGGCGCTGTAATAGCCGGCAATAAAGGTGCCTGTTACCAAAAGCCAAAAGTTTCGGCTCAGAGCTGCATAGGCGCATAACAGGGCGGATAGCACTGCTACAAGCAGTCCCAACTGAAAAGAGATCTTTCTGCCAAAGTGGTTTTGAGATTTGGCCACGATAGAAGTGGAAAAGGCAGCCCCAACAACATAGCCCATGACTGGCAGCGTAGCCATCCAACTCACTGGGGCAAGGCTGAGACCAACCAAGCCATTGATGGCGATGAAGGTGACGTTATTGGTCAGAAATAGACCCTGGCAAACAATCAGAAGCACCAAGTTTTTATTCAGTAAAGGGTGCTTGCTCATCATGGCTTGCAGTTTACGAGGAATTTTCCGCTTTAGTTATTTTGGTGGATTTCCTTAAATTAGCGATGATTTGCGACTTTGGGGTGCAAAACCCCCATTTTTGCCAATCCTAATGATTTAAAATAGAAGGCTCGGCATATCAGTAAGCCTGCTAAAAGCGGGCGGACAGAATGCGGACTCTAGGAGTGGTGGGGTCAAAACCTGACCCTGTCTATTGATCAATAGTAAGGAAACATCCATGGCATCAGGCACATCAAAGATTATTTACACGCTGACAGACGAGGCACCATTTTTGGCGACCTGCGCATTTCTGCCGATCATCCGTACCTTTACAGCGCCAGCTGGAGTGGAGGTAGTAGAAAGCGATATTTCAGTGGCTGGACGTATCTTGGCTGAATTTTCTGATTGTTTGGCTCCTGAGCAACGGGTTCCTGATAATTTGGCTGAGCTGGGCAAGATGACCTTAATGCCTGACGCCAACATTATTAAGCTACCCAATATCAGCGCTTCTGTTCCTCAGCTGCTCGCTGCCATTAAAGAATTACAAGATAAGGGATACAAGATCCCTCATTTTCCTGAAGATCCTAAGACCGATGAAGAGAAGGCTATCCGCGCTCGTTACTCAAAGTGTCTAGGGAGCTCGGTCAATCCAGTCTTGCGCGAAGGAAACTCAGATCGTCGCGCACCGAATGCAGTCAAACGGTATGCCCGTAAAAATCCTCACTCGATGGGTGAGTGGAGCCAAGCTTCCCGTACGCACGTGTCACACATGCATGGCGGCGATTTCTATGCTGGTGAAAAGTCGATGACGATGACTAAGGCCTGCGATGTAAAAATGGACTTGGTGACGAAGAGCGGCAAAACGATTGTGCTCAAACCAAAAGTCTCCTTATTGGCTGGCGAAATTATCGACAGCATGTATATGAGCAAAAAAGCCTTGTGCGATTTCTATGAAAAAGAAATCGAAGATGCGTATAAGACAGGCATGATGCTGTCCTTGCACGTCAAGGCTACCATGATGAAAGTTTCTCATCCGATCGTCTTTGGTCACGCCGTCAAAATTTTCTATAAAGATGCGTTTGCTAAACATGGCAAGCTATTTGATGAGCTAGGCGTCAACGTCAATAACGGCATGAGCAGCTTGTACGAGAAGATCAAAACCTTGCCTGAATCTAAGCGTGAAGAAATTATTCAAGATATTCATGCGTGTCATGAGCATCGCCCAGCATTGGCGATGGTAGATTCTGCCAAAGGTATTACCAACTTACACTCTCCAAGCGACGTGATCGTGGATGCTTCTATGCCTGCCATGATTCGGGTGGGCGGCAAGATGTGGGGCGCGGATGGTCGCTTGCATGACACCAAAGCAGTGATTCCAGAAAGTACTTTTGCCCGCATCTATCAAGAGATCATCAATTTCTGTAAGACACATGGTAACTTTGATCCAACCACTATGGGCACTGTACCTAACGTTGGCTTGATGGCTCAGCAGGCTGAGGAATATGGTTCGCATGACAAGACTTTTGAGATCTTAGAAGCAGGCGTAGCTCGTATCGTTGCGGACGACGGCACTGTATTGCTTGAGCAACATGTAGAAGCTGGTGATATCTGGCGTATGTGCCAATGTAAAGATGCTCCGATTCGTGACTGGGTCAAATTGGCAGTCAATCGTGCACGCCTCTCTAATACTCCAGCGGTATTTTGGTTAGACGAGTACCGCCCCCACGAAGCAGAGCTGATTAAGAAGGTAAAGACTTATCTCAAAGATTACGATCTCGAAGGTATCGATATCCAGATCATGTCTCAGACTCGCGCAATGCGTTACACCTTAGAGCGTGTGATACGTGGTAAAGACACTATTTCTGTTACCGGTAACATCTTGCGTGACTACCTCACCGACTTGTTCCCCATTATGGAATTGGGCACTAGCGCAAAAATGCTATCCATTGTGCCTTTGATGGCTGGTGGCGGCTTATTTGAAACTGGTGCTGGTGGTTCTGCTCCTAAGCATGTGCAACAACTCGTAGAAGAAAACCACTTACGTTGGGATTCGTTAGGTGAATTTTTAGCCTTGGGTGTGTCACTCGAAGATATTGGTGATAAGACTGGTAACACTAAAGTGAAAATCTTAGCGCGCACTCTGGATGATGCGACTGGCAAATTATTGGATAACAATAAGTCACCTTCACCACGCACTGGTGAGTTAGATAACCGCGGTAGCCAGTTCTACTTGGCGTTGTATTGGGCTGAGGCTTTGGCTGCACAAACGGAAGATAAAGAGCTACAAGCTTACTTCGCGCCCTTAGCCAAATCTTTGGCTGAAAACGAGAAGAAAATTACTGACGAACTAAAGGCAGTTCAAGGTAAGCCTGCTGATATCGGTGGTTACTATGTAGTTGATTCTGAAAAATGCACGGCCGTGATGCGCCCCAGCGCAACATTCAACGCAGCCTTGCAGGCTATGAAAGCCTAATTTAATTCAGGTTTCAGCAGAAAAGGCAAACCTTCGGGTTTGCTTTTTTGTTTTGAGCAAGCATCGCTGCATCAAGCAATAAATTATTTTCAGGAGCAAAATAGACTCAATACTTTGATGGGGTTCGCCATGCGTTTTCTTGATAAAACCATTCTTTCTAGTGACATCACGCCTCAAGCGGTTTTTGAAAACCGTCGTGCCCTGATTAAAGCGGCAGCTGCAGGTAGTTTTGGCGCTGCTCTAGCCCCCTGGTTTTCAAGACAAGCACTAGCTGCCACTCCCGATAAATTAACTGCTACCCTCAATTCAGCCTACAGCGTTAAAGAGGAATCGACGCCTTATAAATACGTGACGAGCTACAACAATTTTTATGAGTTTGGTACCGATAAGGCTGATCCTGTTGCTTATGCCAGTAGCTTACAAACGCGGCCCTGGACGATCTCGATTGAAGGCTTAGTAAAAAAACCGCTCACGCTCGATATTGATGCCTTATTAAAGCTCGCTCCAATGGAAGAGCGGATTTATCGCATGCGTTGCGTTGAAGGTTGGTCTATGGTGATTCCTTGGGATGGGTATTCGCTAGCCAAACTCATTAATAAAGTAGAGCCTCTGGGCTCTGCTAAGTATGTTGAATTTATTTCCTTAGCTGATCGCAAGCAAATGCCAGGACTGAGTAGCAATATTATTAGCTGGCCTTATCGTGAAGGCTTGCGGATGGATGAAGCTATGAATTCACTTACTCTCCTCACTTTCGGCCTGTATGGTGAGGTATTGCCAAAGCAAAACGGTGCGCCTGTCCGTATTGTGGTGCCTTGGAAATATGGTTTTAAGAGTGCCAAATCGATTGTTAAAATGCGGTTTACTGAAGAGATGCCAAAAACCAGTTGGAATCAATTTGATGCTCGTGAGTATGGCTTTTATTCCAACGTTAATCCACAAGTTGACCACCCACGCTGGAGTCAATCCACAGAGCGTCGTATTGGCGATGCTAAGGGGATGTTTGCCCCTAAGATCAAGACCCAGATGTTTAATGGGTATGCTGATGAGGTCGCCAGCATGTACACTGGCATGGATTTAAAGAAGTACTATTAACTGATAAATCAGCTTTACTCAGAAAAAATTAAGTTCTTCTGCCAGGCTCTGGCAATGGCACCATCACTGCTTGACCTGGAGCACTACAACCTTGATCACAACAGCGTCCAGGCTGTTTGTTTTTAGTAATCGCCCGCTCATCATTACTCGTCAGTGCTCCGCGGTCTAACAAACGTTCGACTAATTCCACTTTATTGCCAATAGGATATTGGCGATAGATTTCTTTCTTCATTGCAGCAGGTGATCCACCACCATGCAAGCTGATAACGGAGTACCAGCCACCTTGATAGGATGCCGTTAAATCTTCAATAAAGCGTGCCACTTCAATGCGTTTATCGTAAGGAACTGCTGGGTTAGCACGCAAGACTTCTGCTAAGGTGGCAGCAGTTGCTGGATTGTGATCTTCATCGGGTCCGGGTAGTGCTACGATTAATCCACCCGACACCTCATGAGCTAAGCGATGCATATCGTAAATTTGCGTAGCCAATAGCAGTTTGCCGATGTTGGAGAACACGGGCTCAGGCATAAAGGATTTGCTATGTGGATCTTGAGTACCGTATACACTGGCAGCAACTCCACAAGCATAAAACCCTTCGGTAATTTTGATGAGCTCAACCATTGGGTTACGCAAATTGGATTTTGTTTCTGGATCAAAACCATTGGCTTCGCACATCAAGGCACCAGCACCAATTAAAAGATCTCCAAAGCCTGCTCTCGCAGCAATACAGCTGTGACGATGATGGGTGGCATAGCTATAAGTTAAGACGCTAGAGTGCTCCCATTCACCTGCATAAAATACTCGCTCCCACGGGACAAATACTTTATCGAAAATCACGACACCAGTAGATTGCCCATATTTACTTGAGAACAATGGTTTGCCATGCTCCACTTTATCGCCTGGGCGACCTGCAGGGCGGGCAACGATGGTAATACCTTTCGCGTCCACTGGCACTGCGCAGCAGATGGCAAAAGCCGCATCCTCTTTGCTCATATTGCGACCTGGCATGACTAAAAACTCATGCATATAAGGCGCACCAGTCACAATGGCTTTCGTTCCAGAAATCACTACACCTTTGGCATCTTGAGAAACGACGTGAACATAAGTATCTGGGTTTGCTTGTTCGTGAGGTCTGCGGGATCTGTCGCCTTTGGCATCGGTCATCGCAATGCCAAGAGATAAATCGTTTTGCTGAACATATGAAAGGTATTCTGCAAATTTTGCGCGATGCTCATTACTTCCGCGAGCATCATCGATATGCGCTGACACTTGGCCAATTGCATTTAATGCATCATGCGCTAAATAGCGTTGAGCACAACCAGTTTCTTGGCACAGTACGCGTATCGCTTCTAATTTGTTCAGCAGATCACCAGAGGATTGATTGATATGCAACATTCGTGGTACTTGCACGCCATTTTGATCTGCCAGCATTAAGGGTGCTAAAGCAGGATCATGCACCATATCGTAGGTCACCCCCAAAGCTTGTACGCCTGGTCTTAAAGAGGGCTCATCAGCCACTGACTCAATCAGGCGACCGTCTACATATACCGTGGGCTTTAAGCTGCGCAAAGACTCTTGATAGTCTGTGCTGGTCATGAATTTGGTAGTGCTTTGGCTCATTGGGGTCCTGGTGCTAGATATTGGCAACAGCTCAAATCATACACAATAATTGAACACTGTTCAATTATTAATACAGTCGTATAATTAATTTATGAACCAAACGATTTCTTCCCCGCGAGATCTTCGTCAGCAGGCGCTGGCGGATGCCAAGCGTAAGCATATTCTGAGTGCTGCTACAGCAGTGTTTATTGAGTTTGGTTTAGAAGCAGTCAGCATGCGCGAGATTGCTAAACGTGCTGGTTATACAGCGGGAGCTATTTACAGCTACTTTGCCAACAAAGAAGAGATTTATGGCGCTTTACTTGCTGAATCACTCGAGCGCCTAAATGCGTTTGTCGGTGAAGCGGCGCAGAGAGTATTAAGTGAACCGGGTACTGCCTTTGATGAGCTGCGTCATAGCGCTTTAGCGTTCTACCAGTTCTATCGAGATAACCCACGTGACTTGGATTTAGGTTTTTATCTCTTCCAAGGCCTAAGGCCCCGTGGTTTAGGTAATGAGTGGGATCAAGCACTCAATATGCGCCTCAGAGATGCCATGCGTCCCCAAGAGATTGCTCTGAATAAATTGGGTTGTAATGCAAAAGAGACCGATACTGAATTGACTGCGGTGTTTGCGCACATTGTTGGCGTGCTATTACTCAACCATACAGGTCGCATTCGGATGTTTGGAAAGGGTGCTGATGAATTAATGGCACACTATTTAGATCATTTAGCACTGCGCTTGCCCAAGAAAAAATTACTCTAAATTCATTCAAATCATGATTCATCAAGCCACGAGTATTCTCATTTTAGTTGACTATCAAACACGCTTAATGCCCAGTATTCATGATGGAGAAAAGGCTATTGCTTCAGCAATATTTTTAGCAAACGTAGCACAAGCTTTAGATATCCCAATTTTAGGAACCGAGCAAAATCCAGAGGGATTGGGACCTAATGATGAGTGTATTAAACAGTTCTGCAGCCAGACTCTAGTCAAACATTCTTTCAATGCTGCAGCAGATGGTTTGGTGGATTACATGAAGTCGGTAAGTCCACAAATTACTCAGGTTGTATTGGCTGGATGTGAAGCCCACGTTTGCTTGATGCAAACTGCTTTAGGTCTGCTCGAGGCGGGGTATGAGGTGGCGGTAGTGGCTGAGGCCTGTGGCAGCAGATTGGCGCAAGATAAATTGCTCGCACTCGATCGTTTAGTCCAGCAGGGAGTGATCTTGCTGGGGGCTGAAATGCTGACATTCGAATGGCTGAAGACTTCTGACCATCCTCAATTTAAAAATATTTTGCAGTTGATAAAAAAGAGATCTTAAATAGGTGAATAATTCATTTATTTATCATTTAAGAGAAATATGATTTAAATAAAAGAGGAAATATGGAACATACCGTTTTAGTAACCGGCGCAACCGCTGGATTTGGAGAAGCAACTGCTCGACGTTTTTTGGCTCACGGCCATAAAGTCATTGCAGTCGGTAGAAGAGCGGAGCGTCTAGAGGCGCTCAAAGCATCTTTGCCAGCAGAGCAGCAGAAAAAATTATTGACTCTTGTGGTTGATATCTGTGATAGCGCTAAAGTAGACGCATTACCAAAAACTTTGCCTGCTGACTTTGCGAATGTCACTGTACTGGTTAATAATGCCGGTCTTGCTTTAGGCTTAGAGCCTGCTTATAAAACCAGCATTTCTGATTGGGATCAAATGATTGATACCAATGTCAAAGGTTTAGTTCATATGACCCATGCGTTTTTGACAGGTATGGTTGAGCGTAAATGTGGCCACATCATTAATGTTGGCTCGGTTGCAGGTCTTTATCCTTATCCTGGAAGCAATGTGTATGGAGCTACCAAAGCATTTGTAAAGCAATTTAGTTTGAACTTACGTGCAGACTTACTTGGTACGCGCTTAAGAGTCACTTGTGTTGAGCCAGGCCTTAGCTCTGGAACTGAATACTCTAATGTTCGTTTTAAAGGCGATGATGCTAAGGCAGCAAAAGTCTATGAGAACGTGCAAGCGTTGAGCTCAGACGATATTGCTGAAGCGATTTATTGGGCTGCTTTATTGCCTCCCCATATGAACATCAATGCAGTAGAAATTATGCCAATTCAGCAGTCTTTTGGAGGGACCACGATTCACCGCGGAGAGCTCTAAGCTCTAAGACTTTTTATCTTGGTCTTGCCAGCGGTAAAACTGGGGATAAATACGCATCACAACGGGGCCATTGAAATCCCAGGACTTGCAGGTGCCTAGATAGAGGGGCGGCTTATTTTCATCGGGATCAAATAGGGCCCTTGGGATCGATTGAAAAGCGGCAGTCGCCAAACTATTGAGTAGTTCGCGTAAATGGGTGCAACCTGCAATGCCACCCAAATGTGTTTGGATCGTTTTGCGCCAACCCTTACCTAAGCGCTCGCCAATCAGTCCTGTCATTGGAGGCATAGCTTGAGGGCATTCAGGATGTGGATGACCATTCATCGCCACCTCAATATCTTGGATAACCAGTTCATCATTGAGCGTGAGACGGACCCACATGTCATGAAAAGCTTCGCCAGGTTGCCAAGTAGTTTCGCCAGTGACAAAAGGTGTTGGTTTGTAATCTTTGAGGTGACCTTCAATATCCCATAGACCATCTTCCCTTGCAAAACCATGAAAAGTAATTTCTCGAGTATGGAGTGGTGTGCGAGGTTTTGGGTTGGAGAGCATGTCGTCAATTCAATTCATATGGATAAGTCTAATGATAATGAATTCCCCGTTGTGGCAGCGGCTAGGCGGAAGTGCTCTGTAGTATGCTCTGCAGCATATGGCAAAACCGATTTCCCTTGAAAAAATTCTCTTTAGCCAAGGCTTTGGTACACGACGCTATTGCAGCGATTTGGTCTATGCGGACCTCGTGAAGGTCAACGGTGTATTAGCAGAGGATCCAGAGGAGCGCATTGCGACTGAAGGACTTGTTCTCAACGTCGAGGGTGCAGATTGGGAGTATCACGAAAAAGCGTATATCGCTTTTAACAAGCCCCCCAACTACGAGTGCTCTCATAAGACTGCGCATCACCCTAGTGTGTACAGTCTATTGCCAGCTCCTTTCGTTGAGCGGGGCTTGCAATGTGTTGGGCGTTTAGACTATGACACTACAGGGCTACTCTTGATTTCTGATGATGGTCAGTTCATTCATAAAATGACAACGCCAAAAAAGAATATCGGCAAAGTCTATGAAATCACAACACCAGAACCAATTACACAATCTCAAATCGATCACCTGATGAATGGCGTCGTTCTGGATGATGATCCAAAGCCATGTTATGCCACCGCTTGTAAGCAGCTTTCCGAGCATGTCTTAGCAATGACAATTGTGGAGGGTCGCTATCATCAGGTAAAGCGTATGATGGCTGCAGTGGGTAATCATGTGGCCAAGTTACATCGCGCTGAAATCGGCGCTTATGTCATGCCAGCAGATCTCGCTGAGGGTCAATGGCGTTGGCTTGATGCAGAGGATTTGAAATGCTTATCGCAAAGTGTGGAGCTTAAATGAGTCAGCAGGCTTTAACAATCGACTTTGACTTTAAAGGAGTGATTCCTCTTTGGGTGCTCGAACCCTCCGGTATTCAATTGACCCGGGAGTTTATTTTTCAGGACTTTAAGCAGGCATTCGCCTTTATGACTTTATGTGCCCAATATGCTGAGGAGATTGATCATCATCCAGATTGGACCAATTCTTGGAATAAGGTGGTGGTGCACCTCAGCACTCACTCAGCAAAAGCGTTGACTGCATTGGATATTCAGATGGCAAAAGCCATGGACGCTTTTGCCTTACAGGTCCAGACTTAGATGTTAATGTTCTTCACCTTCGTGATCTTCTTCATTTAGGCTCATCAAAATCGTCGCTAGTAAGCCGTAGACCACTTCGGTGGCGATCATGCCGTCTTCGTCTAACTCGTCAATTAAGTCATTGAGGCAATCTTCGGTTGGCTCATTGAGTAGGGTCATGGCACATTCGCACCCATAGTCAAAATCTTCGTCGTTTTGGGTTTGATTTTCGTTTGTCATAAATATCCTTAATTGATGGCTCAGAATAGCAAATTACGCCTGGCGGCGGGAGAAATTGATGTGCGCCCACAAAAAACCAATAATGATTTATAGTCATTTGAAAATAATAAATAGGAGGCAGTATGCAGCTCAATATTAATGGTCAGACACATAATATCGACGTAGAACCCAATATGCCCTTATTGTGGGCTATCCGCGAAGTGGTCGGATTGACAGGTACAAAGTACGGCTGCGGAGTGGCTCAGTGCGGCGCCTGCACCGTCTACATGAATGGTGAGCCGGTACGTTCATGCTCTGTTCCAGTATCTGTGGTTGGTGCCGCTAAGATCACCACGATCGAATCACTTTCTAAAGACAATAGTCATCCTGTGCAAAAAGCCTGGATCGCACTCGATGTTCCGCAATGTGGCTATTGCCAGTCTGGTCAGGTCATGGCAGCAGCAGCCTTATTAAAAAGAATTCCAAAGCCTACTGATGCCGATATTGATAATGCGATGTCGAATATCTGTCGTTGCGGCACCTATCAAAAAATTCGGGATGGCATTCATGTCGCCTCTGGTCAGAAAAAATTAGCGGAAGTATTGGCGCAATACCAAGCTTCTCCAGCGACTCGTGGTTAAGGGGAAGAAGATGACATTAGAAAATTATTCACGTCGCGACTTTATTATCAAAGGCACCCTAGTTGGTGGTGGCCTCATGTTGGGTGTAGGTGTTTTGCCAGAGTTTGCTTTTGCGCAAGCTGGTCAATATGATCCGAATACACCGACCAAGGCTGGTGAGGCTGAGGTCAATGCTTGGGTTAGCATCAAGCCCGATGACACGGTATACATCAGAATTGCGCGTTCAGAGATGGGCCAAGGTACCCGTACGGGCTTAGCGCAACTCGTTACAGAAGAGTTAGAGTGCAACTGGAAAAATGTTAAAACCCAATCTGCAACCCCTGGACAAAGCTTAGCTCGTAAGCGGGTATGGGGTGAGCACGGAACTGGTGGCAGCCGTGGTATTCGTATCTCTGAGGATTATGTGCGCCGCGGCGCAGCTGCTGCTCGCATCATGTTAGTTCAAGCCGCTGCAAACCAGTGGAATGTTCCAGTCAGTGAACTCAAGGTGGATAAGGGTGTAATTACCCATGTACCAACAGGTCGTAAAACTACCTATGGAAAAGTAGCTGAACTAGCATCGACTTTAACCC
This sequence comes from Polynucleobacter sp. AP-Feld-500C-C5, assembly GCF_018882265.1. Taxonomy (NCBI): domain Bacteria; kingdom Pseudomonadati; phylum Pseudomonadota; class Betaproteobacteria; order Burkholderiales; family Burkholderiaceae; genus Polynucleobacter; species Polynucleobacter sp. AP-Feld-500C-C5. The sequence goes on from NZ_JACVOW010000024.1 coordinate 13,212, forward strand.
CGCCTGATCCAAAATCAATTACCTTAAGAGATCCTCGCAACTGGAAAGTGGCCGGTCAGCCTTATGCGCGTTTAGATACAGCAAACAAAGTGAACGGTACTAAAGTGTATGGCGCAGATTTGCAGATGCCTGGGATGTTGAGTGCATCGGTGAAGTCGTGCCCAGTATTTGGTGGCAAGCTGGTGAGTTATGACGAATCAAAGATCAAAAATATGCGCGGTGTTAAAGGCGTGGTACAGATTAATGACAGCACACTCGCGGTAGTTGCAGACACTTGGTGGCGTGCCAATACTGCTTTGAATACTTTGCCAATTGTTTGGGATGAGGGTAAGAGCGCTAATGTTTCTCAGGGTGACATTAACAAAATGCTCCGCGCTGGCTTGGATGAGCAGGGTGACTTCTGGCAACGCAAGGTAGGTGATGCGCCCGAAGTAATCAATAGTTCTGCCAAAAAAGTAGAAGCCATTTATTTCACGCCCTTTCAAGCTCACGTGACTATGGAGCCGATGAATGCGACCGTCAAAATTAGTGGCGATCGTGCTGAGGCTTGGGTACCCACCCAAAATGGTGAGGGATCTTTAGCGGCATTATCAGAGGCAACGGGAATTCCGCTGGCTAATTGTGAAATATATAAATTGGATTCTGGTTGTGGTCTCGGTCGTCGTGGTTCCACACAAGACTTCACCACTTTTGCTGCCAAGGTCGCGATGAAATATCCTGGCGTGCCGGTGAAAGTGCTCTGGAGCCGCGAAGAAGATATGACGCATGACTTCTACCATCCCATTGCGATGGCAAAAATGACTGCGGGTATCGATGCTGGTGGCAATGTCACTGGTATGCATATCAAAGTCGCAGGCCAATCGATTAATGCCACGCTTGCTCCTCAGAATATCAAAAATGGCAAGGATGAGCGCCAACTTCAAGGTCTTTATGAGAATGGCCCTGATGCGCAGCTAGGTTACACATTCCCAGCCTTGTTGACTGAATATGTCATGAAGAATACCCATGTGCCCGTGGGTCCGTGGCGTGGTGTGAATACCAATCAGAACGGTATTTTCATGGAATGCTTTATGGATGAGTGCGCCAAAGCAGCCGGGAAGGATCCTGTCAAATTTAGGCAGGCTCTGATGCAAAGTCATCCGAAACATTTAGGCGTACTCAATGCGGCGGCCCAAAAAGCAAATTGGGATAAGCCACTGCCAGCAGGAACTTTCCGGGGAGTAGCACAGTTCATGGGATATGCCAGTTACTCGGCTTGCGTTGCTGAGGTCTCAGTCGATGGCAATATGGTGCACGTTAAGCGCCTGGTATTTGCTTTGAACTCTGGTCATGTGGTGAATCCCTATTTAACGCGTGAGCAAATTGAAGGTTCTGTGGCTATGGCTTTGGGTGCCATCTTTAATCCAGAGATCTCGGTTGAAAATGGACGCATCAAGCAACAGAATTTAGATTCTTACCCAATGCTCAAACTAGCCTCTACACCTCGAATTGAAACGGTTCTTGTACCAACTTATGATTTCTGGGGTGGAGTAGGTGAGCCAACGATTTGTGTGGTTGGGCCAGCAGTTGCTAATGCCGTCTCTGCAGCCATTGGTAGACCAGTTCGCAACTTCCCGCTGTACAAAGAAGGATTGAGCTTGGCATAAGATCCATTTGTTTTATTCGGTCCAAGCTTAGGAAAAATAGCGACCCCATCAGAGAATATTGATGGGGTCGTTTAACATCTACTCATGAAGTATCTCAAAAGCATCTTGTTTCTGATCTCCCTTATTCCCTTGGGGCGTTTGGTATGGCTGGGATATATGGATGACTTAGGCGCTAATCCCATCGAGTTTATGACGCGCTCTACTGGAACTTGGGCTTTAGTATTTTTATGTATCACCCTCGCAATGACACCCTTACGTGTCTTGACAGGATCTAGTCTGGGAATCAAATATCGTCGTATGTTTGGACTGTTTTGTTTTTTCTATGCCTGCGTTCATTTCGCCATTTGGTTTTTCTTGGATCAGAGTCTCGATGTTCAGGCGATGATCCATGATGTTCTCAAAAGACCATTTATCACCATGGGATTCTTGAGTTTCGTTTTATTAATACCTTTGGCCATCACATCAAACCACTGGGCAGTCCGCCAGTTGGGACGTCGTTGGAGCTTATTACATCGATTAATCTATGTCATTGCTTGTACGGTGATTGCGCACTACTGGTGGCATAAGGCTGGTAAAAATGACTTGCAGACTGTATCGATTTATGCCGGAGTGATACTGTTACTGCTATCGATTAGACTTCCCGTAGTGCGAGACAGAATTACCTTATTGGTCGGGAAGTAGGATGAATACTATTCGTATTCAGTTAGCAGTATGCCTACTGTTATTGGGATGTTCAGCCAGCGCGCAAACCCCATCAAACCAAGGAATGCAGACCTTTTCTCCCTATACCCCTGAACAGTTAAAAGCTTTTAATGAGCAAAAAATTTCTCCAGCAGAAGGGCCTTTTGGGCCGGTTGGATCAAATCAACAGCAAATGAATTTGCAGCAACCACCACAGTTAAATTCTAAGTTTTTCAATGTGCCAGTTGGCGAACAAGAGGCTGAAGCTTTGGAAACAGAGTCGGCAGCACCCTACCAGCCCATGACCCCGGCGATTTCTTTTTAGTGCTTTTGGATTTGAAATCAATCAGAGAAAATGAATTCGGGGATTGCATCAAGACTGAGGAGTGATTTTGCTGTATCAGGGGTAGCGTTAAGCCAATCATTAAATAGTTCAGGTCGCAATGGGACGACTGTGCGCTTTTCATCTTCAGGATGATGGCATCGATTCATTAATGGATGATGATTTGCATTGATCGTCAGCATTGAGAATGACACAATCAGTTCGCCAGTTTCTGGTTCAGTCCAGGTATCCCAAATAGAGGCAATTGCCATGGGCTCACGATTAGCCTGTTGAATTTTGGTGCGCACTGCCCTGCCAGATTCATAGCAGGGTTCATAAAAAGTATCTGCCAGAGCGAGTGCGAAGTGCCGCTGAGACCATGCCTGTTTATATGAGGGTTTTTGGCTGACAGTTTCAGATCTGGCGTTATAGGTTTTCCTGCCAAAGTCTTCATCTTTTGCCCAAGACGGTATCAAGCCAAAACGCGCAGGACCAATGGCCGTGCGTTGGGTATTATGACTTTTTAGAATGATTGTTCCAGGATAGGTTGGAAACACATCATGCGTGCTGGATGTTGGTAGATCGAGATCAAAGTGGGCTTTGACCCAATCGATATTGACGGTGGTGAGGTATTGAACGCACATCAGTTTATTTTACTGTTGAGGCTGCTGTTACTATTAGGGCTACTTTTAAGAAAGCCTAGAAAGATCAAACCTGATGAAACCATTTATGTCTCCATTAAAAACAAGGTCAGCGCACCTGATTTTTGCCGGCCTTTTGAGTTTTGCATTGTGTAGTGCTGCATATGCACAGCAAAGCGGTTTACCTATTAATGCCGCAGCCTCGGTGAACGGCGCCATCATTACAAACGATATGGTTGAGCAAGGCATCAAAGTTGCAATTTTACAAGGTCAAAAGGATTCTCCCGAGCTCCGTAAAATGGTGATAGAGAAGTTCATCGAGGTATTGTTGTTATCACAGCAAGCTGAAAAAGATGGTTTGGCCAATTCTGAAAAAGCCAATGCTCAGCTGACGATGATTCGCCAAAATTATTTGGCAGACCTAGAGCTGTCTACTTTCATGGCGCAAAATCCGATTTCCGATGCCGATATTCAGGCAGAGTACAACAAGCAGGTAGCATCCCTTGGCCCTCAAGGCATGATCATAGAATACAAGATTAGTGATATTGCGCTAGCCACAGAGGCAGATGCTCAGGCTGCTTTAAATCGCATTAAGAAGGGCGAAGCCTTTGATAAGGTGGCTAAAAGCGTTTCATTGGCGCCGAATAAAGCGCAAGGTGGTGCTGCAGGTTGGGTTCAGCCTGGCCAAGTACCACCGCAAATATCTGCTGTATTAGTCAATCTTGGAAAAGGGCAAACATCTGCTCCGATTCAATTGCAACAGGGCTGGTATTTAGTAAAACTGGAAGATAAAAAGTCCAGTAAGCCGCCTACTTTTGAGCAGGCCAAACCAGCGATTCGTGCTGGCCTAGCGCAGAGAAAGCAATTTGAATTTGTTTCTGGGATTGCAAAGAATTCAAAAATCGTTGTTCAGTAATCGCGATGTATTGAGTTTGATGCTCAGAATAAAAAGGACTCCTCGGAGTCCTTTTTATTTGCGCTCAAGCGTCACAAAATTAAAATGAATATTATTTTCTGAGCCTGGGGTGCGTTCCACTTCTTTCCAGGCGGATTCGTTAGGGATTTCAAAGAAAGTGTCGCCACCTTGAACATCCATCTCGATCTCGGTAATGTATAAGCGATCTGCTTTATCAAAGGCTTGGGTAAATAATTGTTCGCCACCAATTACAAATACTCTTGGGGCTTCATTTAATTGATTGAGCGCCGCATCTAGAGAGCTAGCAAGTTCTCCACCAGCAGTCTCATAGTTGGCATTACGGCTGACAACGATATTCCGTCGTCCTGGCAGCGGGCGACCAATCGATTCCCAAGTCTTGCGACCCATAATGACCGGGTAGCCCATAGTGACGCGCTTAAAGAATTGCAAGTCTGCCGAAATTTTCCAGGGCATTTGATTGTCGCGACCGATCACGTGGTTTCGTGAGCGCGCAACAATCATCGAGATAGCAGGTTGTGTCATGTCTGAGGGATTTCTTAAACAGCTACTGGAGCTTTGATATGGGGATGCGATTCGTAACCAACAATTTCAAAATCTTCGAATTCATAATCAAAGATCGAAGCAGGTTTACGCAAGATATTGAGCTTTGGCAGAGGGAAGAAATCTCGAGAGAGCTGAAGATCCACTTGTTCTAGGTGATTGCTATACAAGTGGCAATCACCACCTGTCCAAATAAAGTCACCTACCTCTAAGTTACATTGTTGGGCCATCATGTGGGTCAACAAAGCATAGCTAGCGATATTAAAGGGCACGCCGAGGAAGATATCAGCGCTGCGTTGGTAGAGTTGGCAAGATAATTTGCCATCAGCCACATAGAACTGAAAGAAGGCGTGGCATGGCGCTAAAGCCATCCTTGGAATATCCGCTACGTTCCATGCTGAAACAATGATGCGACGGGAGTCTGGATTCTTTTTAATCGTCTCAAGGACTTCAGTGATTTGATCAATGTGCTGACCATTTGGTGCGGGCCATGACCGCCATTGATAGCCATAAATCGGACCTAGATCACCATCAGGTGCAGCCCATTCATTCCAGATAGAGACACCACGTTCTTTAAGCCAATTGTTGTCAGTGCTACCTTTGAGAAACCACAGTAACTCGTAAATGATAGATTTGAGGTGGAGCTTCTTAGTGGTAACCATGGGGAAGCCTTCAGCCAGATTAAAGCGCATCTGGTGCCCAAAAACTGAGATCGTGCCAGTACCCGTTCTATCTGACTTATTGACGCCCTTGGCAAGGACTTCTTTCATGAGATCGTGATATTGGCGCATAAAAATTGGCTAAAAGGGGTTTAGTAAATAAATGAAAGGATAGCTTACTCGAATGTGGGCGACTTCACCCCAAGTGCCTTATGGAGCTTAGGGGAGGTGGTGGTGTACTGCAACTGGATTTGTTTTTCAGGGTTCAGGTATGCGGCTGCCGCAAAAGCAGCTAAGGCCGCCTCATGAAAGCCTGACAAAATGAGTTTCTTTTTCCCGGGGTAAACATTGATGTCACCGACTGCATAAATTCCTGAAATACTGGTCTGAAACTTTTCGGTATCAACAGTAATTTGTTTGCGATCAATATCGATCCCCCACTCTGCAATCGGGCCTAATTTGGGAGAGAGGCCAAAGAAGATCAAGAGATCATCCAAAGGAAGCAATGTGATATTGCTATCAATGTCGGTGATCGCAATATCAGTTAATTGACCCTCTTTAGTCTCGTATCCAGTAATTTGACCAATGAGTAATTGCATTTTTCCAGCGGCACACAGTGCGCGCATTTTGGCAATAGATTGTGGAGCCGCTTTAAAGTCATCGCGACGATGAATCAAGGTGACGCTCGCTGCTTTGTCTGCAAAGTACAAGACCCAATCGAGCGCGGAATCTCCACCGCCGCAAATAACAATACGCTTGCCGATAAATCGTTCTGGATCTTTGATGTGATAGAAAACTTGTTTACCCACCAAAGTAGCCATGCCCTCTAGGTTGAGCAGCCTAGGTTGAAAGGCACCAACACCGGCAGCAATAAAGACGGTCTTAGCCAGGAAGTGGTGATTCTGTGATGTGCCAATCAAAAAACGGCCATCGGCTTGTTTCTCGAGTTGAGTGACTTCTTGTCCTAAATGAAACTGTGGACTAAAAGGTTCAATTTGTTTGAGAAGGTTGTGCGTGAGTTCACGCCCAGTACACACCGGTATCGCAGGAATATCGTAAATAGGTTTATCAGGATAGAGCTCTATACATTGACCACCAGCTTCTGGTAGTGAGTCAATGACGTGGGTTTTGATATCGAGCAGTCCAAGTTCAAAGACTTGGAAGAGGCCCACAGGACCGGCGCCAATGATGACTGCGTCAGCTTCTGTGGGTGAGTACAAATCAATGCTCGTGTAGTTGTGGATTACTTTGCTAACTGATCGAGTTTGTTTTTGACATCTTTCCACTCATCAGCGTCTGGAAGGGCGGACTTAGATTTAGTGATGGATGTCCATGATGAAGAAAGCTCAGCATTGAGTTTGATGAAGTCTTGTTGATCTCCAGGGACGTCGTCTTCCGCATAAATCGCATTGACAGGGCACTCAGGAACGCACACTGCGCAGTCAATGCACTCGTCTGGATCAATGACTAAGAAGTTGGGGCCTTCGCGAAAGCAGTCAACTGGACAAACATCGACGCAGTCGGTGTATTTGCAACGGATGCAGGATTCGGTAACAACGTATGTCATAGCGTTTAATCTAAAGAGCCCAAATTAAGAATTGGGAAATTATAAAAGGTCAATTTTAGCCGAAATGAGCCATTTTTAGCGCTTATGACCCTTTTGGTGGCTTTGCAAAATGAGGACTATCCTAGGGGCTGAAAATTGAGTAAAAAGAGCATCTATTATGAAAATACTGATTGTTGGGGCAGGTGGTATCGGGGGCTTTTTTGGGGCCAAATTGCAGCAGTCAGGCGCAAATATCACTTATTTATTACGTGAGCAGCGCCAGCAACTGATTCAAGCCCAGGGGCTGACTATCGAGACTCCGAAGGGCAGCTTTACGGTCCACCCTAAAACGGTCTTAGCCGCCCAGTTGGAGCCTATTTACGACCTCATCATTTTGGCCTGCAAAGCCTTTGATTTGGATGATTCGTTAAAGTCGATTGCCAAAGCAAGCTCTCAAGGAGTGATCCTACCTTTTTTAAACGGGTTCACGCACCTCGAGGTTTTGGACCGTCAGTTCGGCAAAGAGCGGGTGATGGGTGGGGTAGCCCATATCGCTGCAACCATTTCTGAATCAGGCTCAGTAAAACAGCTAACCGAATTGGGTTCATTCACAATAGGCCCCAGAACACCACAACAAGTCGCACTGAGTCAGGAACTCTTTTCGCTGTGCAAAAAAACCGATTTCGATGCTTTCTATCATGAGAATATTGAGCAAACTTTGTGGGATAAATGGGTATTCTTGGCAACCTTAGCAGGCATGACAACTATCTGTCGCGGCTCTATTGGCGAGATTGCTGCAACCCCTTATGGCAAAGATCTCAGTAAGCGAATGTTCGCAGAATGCTGTGCTATCGCTAGCAGTGAAAGTCACCACATTGCCGAGAAGACTCAATTGAGCTCTCAAGAAATTCTGACAAAAGAAGGCTCACCTTTTACAGCTTCAATGCTGAGAGACTTGCTGGCAAGCAAGAAAAATGAACATCAACATATCTTGGGTGATTTGATTGGCTTTGCTAATCAGGGATCTATAGACTGCCCGCTATTAAAAATTGCCTTTACCCATATGGCGGTCGAGAGTAAGAGTGAAGTCTAGGCAAGGGCTTTCCCTAGGGCTTTGGTTTTCAGAAGATAAACCTCAATTGATTACACTTTAGGCATTCACATGAATAAACCCTGTCAAGAAAGAATGGACTATGGAAGAGTATCGGCTACAGATCGATAAAACAGCAAAACCGTTATTGATTATCGATTACACCTTCGGGAGTGATCGTAGTCTGGAGCTAATGAAATCTACCAACTTACCAACTGCTCTGCAAAATGCTAAGGTAAAAACGGAGTTTGATTTGGCGCATGCCTGGAGCGACTTTGCCCGTAAGTATTTACAGAAAACAAAAGAGATCGCGGCAACCCCTATTTGCTGGCAAGGTCATTACGATCAGTTGGGTCGAGTGATGCTTGAAATGATGCGCTTAAGCAGAGATAAGCAAGAGATGGACGATAAAGAGGGTGTTTATGAAATGATCCCCAATCTTGAAGAGATTCCCTTTGTGAGTAAACCCTCTCGTCTTGAGGATAAGATGTTTTGCCGTATTTGGCTTTCCTTAATTCGCCATCCAGCCTTTATTGAGATGGAGTTAGATGAGGATGAGCTGGCAGCATTCAATTACTGGCAAGGTTTATTTACGCTGGCTTTGGGTAAGACGAATAGTGAGCTGCTAAAACAGGCTGCTTAATTCATTACAGTGGACATAAAAAAGCGCTCCCAAGGGAGCGCTTTTCTTTTACTGAAACTACCTAACATCAACCTCCGTAGAGGAACTTCGGTAGCCACAATGTCATACCTGGCCAGATGTACATGAAGACCATACAGGCAATCACAATGAACATGTAAGGCATCATGCCTGCAAAAATCTGATTGAGTGTGACGCCCGGCGGCGAGACACCCTTGAGATAGAAGGCAGACATCGCAACCGGTGGTGACAAGAATGCTGCTTGCAAGTTCACAAATACCAAGGTTCCCCACAAGAGCGGATCGATGTTGAAGTGAGCTAACAAAGGCAAGAAGATCGGCACGAAAATAACAATAATTTCAGTCCACTCTAAAGGCCATCCTAGGAAGAAGATGATCGCTTGAGAGAGCAGCATGAACTGAATAGGTGTCAGATCTAACATGAGCACCCATTTTTCAATGATCGATTGACCGCCCAAAATCGTAAACACAGCCGAGAAGAGTGCTGAACCTACGAACAACCAGCACACCATCGATGTTGTTTTAGCTGTCAAGAAAACGGCTTGCTTAGTGCGCTCAAAGTCTAGGGTGCCCGCTTGTAGTGCCAGAATGAAAGCACCCAATGCGCCCACTGCAGCAGACTCAGTTGCGGTAGTAATGCCGAGCAGGATGACAGCCAAGACTAAGAGAGTCAGCACGCCTAGAGGCATGACAGACTCAATCAATAGTTTGAGGATTTCAAACTGCTCTTCATCTAACTTAATGTAGTAGTAAATGAGTAGCAAACCGAACAGGATGCAGGTCAGGCCAAAATATAGCTCGAAGTTTTCTGGTGGTCCAGTATCAGCTTCTGCCACGGCGCCAGCTTCAGTAGGATCATCTCCAGAGGCAGCATCGAGAGCAACCAAAGGTGCATCTTCTTCAACCTCTTTGGATTTACTATTGTTGTTGGAGGTAGCATCAATAGCTACTAGAGTCTCCTCAACCGGCTCTGCAGCGCTTGTAGAAGCTTTGGCAACTTGTGTTGCTACTGGCACGTTCAAGGCATCTTTTGCAGATTGCTGATGAATCATGACGTACCACCACACTCCCCACATAGTCACTGCAACCAAGATTAATGGGGTTAATGCAGCCAATACATTTTTGAAAATTTTCCCAAAAGATAACTTTGCGTCAACCGGCGCATTCAATAGTTTTGCTGGCGAGAACAAAGCTTTAAATGTGGCAAGCAGCATATTGCTTGCATAGTTCTCACGCAGGAAACGAATCGTCGGTGGAATTGGAACGATGAGTTGCTCTGGGGGTAGCTTCGGTGCGACTTTGGGGTTAATTAAAGCCCAGCCAATGATATAAACCAAATATAAGAATGCCAGGAAGAAACCTGGCACCATCGCCGCAGCATAGAGCTTAACGACAGATTGGCCTGCAACAGCCGCATACACAATGATCATTACTGAAGGCGGGATCAAAATGCCTAAGGTGCCTCCAGCGGTAATAACACCAGCAGCAAGCCGTGTATCGTAGCCTGCATTGAGCATAGGCTTCATGGCAATCACACCCATGAGAACAACTACGGCGCCAACAAGACCGCTTGCGATACCCCAGAAAGTACAAACAATCAGAGTAGCAACAGCCAATGAGGCCGGTACACGACGAAATGCGAGCTGAATACTGTAGAACATCTTATCTACCAGCGCCCCTCGTTCCATCACATAGCCCATTAATACAAAGAGCGGAATGGATAGCAGGACATCATTCGTCATACCCCCAAAAGTTCTTTGCACCATGAGAGTAAACACTTTGTTTGCAGCCCAGCTTTGTGAGGGATCATAAAACGCTGCAAAACCAAACATCATTCCTAAGCCCATCAGGGTAAAGGCGGTTGGGAAGCCCAGCATGATTACAACAATAATCAAGCCGAGCATGGCTAAGCCAAGAATTGGATCACTCATGATTTATCTCTTTAGTTTGACCAATGCGATGGTGTGCTGCTTCATCGATATTTTTGGCATTTTTGATTGCGAGTTGACGGGCTTCTTCATCAACGTGAGTGGAAGAAGCTAACTGCTGTTCAATCACATCGATTTCTTCTGCATCCTTTAAGCGGGCTGGCCATTCGCCTGTCTTGAGGCAAAGAATGCAACGCATAATTTCAACCACACCTTGCAAGAGCACAAATGCGCCTGCAATCGGAATGATGGTTTTAAATGGATAGAGGGGCGGACCATTAGCAATTTGAGTCGTGTGTTCGCCGATGCGCCAAGATTCTGCTGCATAGGTATAGCCTGCATAAACCAAAGCGGCAATACCAGGCAGGAAAAAAGTAATGTACAAAATTAAATCTAGAGTTGCTTGTGTGCGGGGTTTCATGGAGCCGTAAAGGAAGTCGCCACGAACGTGTCCGTTTTGTGCCAAGGTATAGGCGCCACACAGCATAAACAGAGTGCCGTATGCCATGACAGATAGCTCACCAATCCATGCCGATGGGGAATTGAATGCATAGCGCCGAACGACGTCTGTAAAGACCATCAGCATCAGTAGAACCACAAGCCAAGCAGCAGCTTTGCCTACAAAAGTGCTGATTTCATCTACTCTCAGCATGAATTTATCCATGAAATACTCTCCTAAAACAACTATTTATTTCTCTGGGGAAATATAAAAAACCGGACGGGGGTACCGTCCGGTCAGATACTCTTAAAACGCTATTATAAAGGCAAATTAAGCCTTGAAGTAATGGTCGTAGGCGATCTTCATATCAACGTTTACAAGCAAATCCCAGCGAACTGCGCGTTGGGCAAAGGCTTTTTGTGAATCCAGCACCTTCTTGAACATTGGGAGTTCAGCAGCCTTTTTCGCAATAATCTTGTCCCAAGCATTCAACTGGGCCACCAAAATAGACTTCGGCGTAGCGTAGAACTTCACCTTATCTTTGGTTTGTAGCTCAGCGAAGTCTTTGGAATAGCGATCGATTGCTTTCCAGGACATATCAGCAGAAGCTGCTTGAGTACCATAGCTCAGGATGGCTTGAAGATCAGCAGGCAAGGAGTTGAATTTCTTCTTATTGAAGATAATTTCAAATTGCTCTGAAGACTGGTGGAAGCTTTGGAGCATGTTGATCTTAGATACGTCTGGGAAGCCGAGGATACGGTCTGAAGACGCGTTATTAAACTCAGCTGCATCGAGAACGCCGCGATCCATCGCTGGAATAATCTCGCCGCCAGGCAAGGCCTGAACTGATGCACCCATATCGGTGAAGATCTCAATGGACAAGCCAACAGTACGGTATTTCAAGCCCTTCAAGTCATCTGTTTTGGCGATTGGCTTTTTAAACCAGCCTAATGGCTGAGTTGGCATTGGACCATAAGGGAAGGAAACGACGTCGAGCTTAAGGTCGCTGTAGATCTCATTGAGCAATTGCTGACCACCACCATATTGGTTCCAAGATAGCAATGTATTGGCATCCATACCAAAAGCAGGACCAGATCCCCAAAGAGCTAGTGCTGGGCTTTTACCGTACCAGTAAGCCAAAACGCCATGGCCGCCATCCAGTGTTCCACTAGATACAGCGTCCAACATATCGAAGGCCTTTACTACTGAACCAGCTGGTAGCACTTCAATTTTGAGGCGACCACCTGACATTGCATTCACTTTAGTAGCGTAGTCATTGGCGTACTCATGGAAAATATCTTTTGCTGGCCAGGTAGATTGAAAGCGCAAGTTCACAGTTTGCGCAGAAGAAATCATTGGGAAGGCCATTGCAGCTGCGCCGGCACTGCCAACGGCTGCGTTCTTTAAGAACTTACGACGTGGGCTGTTGTTGGTTGTTTCAGACATCTGTATCTCCTATGGTTGTTGCTTTTAATAAATTACGGCTTAGTAAAACAAAATCTTACTAAGATTAATCGAATTCGCTAGCTAGGGGGTTGAGGGTTTCCCCTTGTTGGTCAGGGTTTTTATTGTGCATTGCAATAATAAAACCCTGAGCTGAGATTGCGAGGGTCATGGCACTACCCTAGGTAAACTACCGCTGATGCAAAAAGCAATTGATCGATTAATAAAAGGGTATTCATGAGCAATAAACCAAAAGTTTTGGTAGCGAGAGCAATATTTCCGGATTTACTGGCAAAGTTAGAGGAATCCTTTGAGGTTCGCTCCAACCAGGCAGATCAAGTACTCACGCCAGAAGAGCTCCAGAAAGAACTCGAGAGTGTTGCTGGTGCATTAGTGACTGGAAGTGAGCGTATTGATGCTGCGGCTTTGGCTCACGCTAAAAATTTGAAGATCGTTGCCAATATCTCCGTTGGCTATAACAATTTTGATGTGCCGGCAATTACTGCGGCTGGTGTAATGGCTACTAATACGCCCGATGTGTTGACCGATACCACTGCTGATTTTGGTTTTGCCTTATTGATGGCAACCGCCAGACGGATTACTGAATCTGAACATTGGGTGCGCGGAGGCCATTGGGATAAATGGTCGATTGTGCATAACCCTTTGGGTATGGATTTGCATCACAGCACGATCGGCATTATTGGAATGGGCCGAATTGGTCAGGGGATTGCCAAGCGCGCACTCGGTTTTGGGATGAAGGTCATCTATCACAATCGCAATCGTTTATCTGAGGTTGACGAAAAAGCCTGCGGCGCGAGCTATGTGTCTAAAGAGGAATTACTGCGTACTGCCGATCACGTTGTTTTGGTTTTACCTTACACGCCAGAGAACCATCACACTATCGGCGCGAAAGAAATTGCACTCATGAAACCTACTGCAACCCTTGTCAATATTGCTCGGGGTGGAATTGTGGATGATATGGCTTTAGCTCAAGCACTCAAAGACAAAAAGATTTTTGCTGCTGGCTTAGATGTATTCGAAGGTGAGCCGAAGGTCAATCCTGAGTTATTGAAATTAAGCAACGTAGTGTTAGCTCCACACATTGCGAGTGCAACTGAAAAAACCCGTAGAGCAATGATCGATTTGGCGGTTGAGAATTTGCGTGCAGCACTCGCTGGTAAGAAACCACCTAGCCTAATTAATACCGAGGTATTTAAGGGGTAGTTAAGAAAGATGTTCTTAAAGAGTAATAAGTAGAAAGTAAAAAAGCCGAGAAATTCTCGGCTTTTTATTTAAGTATGCTGACCTCAATTACTCTGCGTCAACCTCTTCTGGAAGATCGCGCAAAGCTAGTTCAATACCACCAAATTTTCCAGCCACCCAATTGTAGACTTTGCAGGCAATCCACAGTAAACCAAATCCAAGAAGTGCATTGAGAATCAAAGCAGATAGCACGGTAAATCCAGGAATCGCGCCATCACGAATAAAGGCTACAAATAAAGCTAATAAGACGATAGGCACAGAGAAGCATAAGTAAACTAAGACCAAAGTTTTAGCGGTATGAGTTGGATCTAGGAAGACAAGTTCTTTTTTGGTTAGTTTCATGATGACGCAATCTTAAAGCAGTCCATCGAAAAGCGCTATATCAACCCAGTCACCTGCAGCAATATTTCCTTGGTCGTGACCAAGGATGACAAAGCAGTTTGCCTCACTCATGGAGCGCAAAATTCCTGCCCCTTGGCTGCCCGTCAGCCTCACACTGGGTTTGCCTTCAGCATTGCGCCCCAAGATGGCGCGTTGAAATTCTGTGCGACCGGGTTTCTTACGAATGGCTGTTTCAGTCACGGCTTGCACTAGTGGCGGTTCAGTTTGACTGGCGCCATTGAGTTGCAAGAGGGCGCTTCGGACAAATTGATAGAAGGTCACCATTACCGCAACCGGGTTGCCTGGAAGACCAAAGAAGAGAGTCTTGCGGGCGCTAGATGTTCCAGGGACGGGCTTGAGGATTCCGAAAGCCATGGGGCGACCAGGGCGCATCGCAATTTTCCAGAAACCAACGTCTCCCAACTCTTGCATAATTTGTTTAGTAAAGTCTGCCTCACCAACGGATACGCCACCAGAAGAAATCAATACATCCGCCTTGGCAGCTGCCTCAATGAAAGCTTGCTTGAGCGATGCTGGATCATCTCGCACAATGCCATAGTCGATGATGTCTAGATCTAGGCGATTAAGTAAACCGGTCAGACTGTAGCGATTGCTGTCATAAATGCTGCCGGCAGTGAGAGACTCCCCTAAGGAACGTAGCTCGTCACCTGAAGACAAAATAGCCACCTTTAATTTGCGTCGTACTTTAAGGGTGGCAATACCCAGCGATGCTGCTAAACCTAAATCGGAGGGGCGCAATAATCGACCAGCAGCAATAGCTGCTTTACCTTTTTGTAAATCTTCTCCACGTAAGCGACGGTTCTCGCCTGCCTTGAGTTGATCTGATTTGAAACTGATAGATTCATGATTACTGGTGGTGAACTCTTGGGGTATCACGGTGTCACAAGCAGCAGGCATCACTGCGCCAGTCATGATCTTGAGACATTCACCAGCTTGAATCTCACCCTCATAGGGCTTGCCTGCTAAGGCTGTTCCTGCAACACGCAAGCTAATTTCATCAGCGCTTGTTTTCAAACATTGGCCATTAAATGCATAACCATCCATTGCAGAGTTATCTGCGGCGGGTACATCGATTGGCGATAGTAAATCTTCTCCAAGAATCCGATTAATCGCGTGGTCTAGTGAAACCGTTTCGATGTCAGCAGGATGATGCATGGTTTGAGATTCTTGAAGCAACTCACTGACTAAATCAGCGATAGCCTTACGTGCCTCATCAACGTGCAGTGATGAAGTCAGTAAAATAGGGCTATTGGGCGAGTGCTTCATGCAGATGCTGCTTCTAAGGATTGCAATTCTTCCGGTGTGTTGATATTGGCAAATGCTCGGGCATCGTCAAAAATCACAGTGCTACTTTTTAATTCTTTAAACCAGCGATCAATCTTGAGATCACCTTTCTGTAGAAAAGAATCTAATGAATCTTGTAAGTCAGTACGCATCAGACAGAAAACAGGCTGCGCCCAAACTTTGCCATCTGCCTCTTGACTAGAGGCATAGACCAATTGATAGTCGCCCCACTCTAATTCAGTAGCAAGTTTTGCAGCGAGATCAGTTGGCAGTAGCGGTGAATCACATGGGCTAGTCATGAGATAAGGCGTTGTGCAAGCCTTCAATCCAACCGAGAAACCTGCCAAAGGCCCTGAGAAATCAGGCGTTTCATCCATGATGACGGGGTAGCCATAGCCAGCGTATTTGGTGATATTTCGATTGGCATTAATCAGCATTGAGCCCACTTGTGGCTTGAGTCTGGTGAGTGTCGCTTCGATCAAGGGCTTTTGATGAAAAGGAATTAGGCCTTTATCGATACCCCCCATGCGCTGAGCACGGCCACCCGCCAAAATCAGTCCAGTAATGTGTTCTGTCAGAATCATTAGCCACCGATATAAGACATTTCGACCTTGCGATTGCCAGTCGATGGGTTGGCGGCATGCGAGCCTCGAATTTCAGAGTAATGATCATCACGCGCAGACCAGGTATTCATAATGGCATTGGCGATTTCTAAATCACTTTTTCCAGAACGTAATAAAGTTTTGAAATCAAATCCTTCATTGGCAAAAAGACAAAGATACATTTGGCCATCGGTAGAGATACGGGCACGAGTGCATTCATGACAGAAGGTTTGCGTCACACTAGAGATGACACCGATCTCACCAGAGCCATCGGCATAACGCCAGCGCTGCGCAACTTCTCCGGTGTAATTCGCCTCAATAGCTTCCAGAGGAAATACTGCATGAATACGAGCGATCACTTCTTTAGAGGGAAGCACTTCGGCCATATTCCATCCATTAGAGCTGCCCACATCCATAAATTCAATAAAGCGCAGAATGATGCCGCTGCCTTTGAAGTGTTTGGCCATGGCAACGATCTCATGATCATTCGTTCCCTTTTTCACAACCATATTGACTTTAATGTTCTCAAAGCCAGCTTCTCGGGCGGCGTTAATACCATCCAACACATCAGCCACTGGAAAATCAACATCGTTCATCTTTTTAAAGATCACGTCATCCAAGCCATCAAGGCTTACCGTGAGTCTTTGTAGTCCAGCGACTTTGAGAACCGCAGCCTTCTTACGCAGGATGCTGCCGTTTGTTGTGAGAGTGAGATCTAAAGGCTTGCCCGCAGGAGTGCGCACGGCTGCCAACATCTCAATGAGTACTTCTAAATTCTTGCGCAACAATGGCTCACCGCCAGTCAAGCGAATTTTCTCAACTCCAAGAGTAGAAAAAATAGTAGTGAGGCGCGTAATTTCTTCAAAGCTTAATAACTCTTGATGCGCTAAGTAAGGATAGTGTTGATCGAACACTTCCTTTGGCATGCAATACGTGCAGCGGAAGTTACAGCGATCAGTGACAGAGATGCGTAGATCACGCAAAGTACGGCCACGAGTATCTTGAGTACGATCATGGGGCGCTAGTAATTCTCCGCCAATAGAGGGCGTCAGGCCTTTGCCTTCATCAATGCGAATAGGAATGACTTTGGACGTTGCGGGGATTACTTTTTCAACCATATGCTGAATTATGGCTGTGAAACGGGGTTTCTGCCAAACCGCCCAATATCCTTTTGGGATACGAGGCAGTCTGGAGAAAAAGTTTTAGTAAGTCTTAAACCGTTTTTTCTTGGCCACCGGTTTCAACTAAGACCATGGGGCCATCGGGCAGGGTTGCGGCTGGTTTAGGTGTTCTGCCTAAGTTATCCGCAACGGGTTCTGCCTGAATCTGGTTTTGTGCTTCAGCATGCTTAGAGGAATCAGTACCCACCCAAATCATGCCGGCAGATTCCACCACGCTATGCAAAGGAGTTTCTTCAAGTGCCTGGAAAGCAACTTTAGGAAGCTCTGGTACAGGTTTAGCAATCACCTCAACAGTAGAAACTGCCGCCACCATTGCAACCGGTGCTGCAGCTGGAGTAGTAGCTGTGTTTTGAGCTGGACGATTTGATTGACGTGGAGGGCGTGGCGCTCTCTCAGCTCTTTCTTGTTTTTCCGCAGCGGGCTTTGCATTACCGAAACTATTGGCAAGATTCTGAATCGGCATAGATGCGGATGCACCAGCCATGCCTACAGGAGGCCCGCTGAATGGACTTGCTGATGGTGCTACAGAAACTGCATCACTATTCTCAGTGCGCTCATCGCGTTCACCACGTTCATTCCTTCCGCGACCACGACCACGACGATTGCGACCACGACCACGACGCTCTTCACCCTCAGCGTTTGGCGCAGCTTCGCTACCAGGACTAGCTTCAGTGGCAGGAGTTACTGCAGCTGGGTTTGCTTGACGCTCAGGTTTTGGGCCGTTTTGATTACGGTTGCCATTACGATTATTGCGATTGCCGTTGCGGTTGTTATTGCCTTCAGTAGCTGCACCATCAGCAGCATTGGCTACTGGACGCTCAGCACGTTCACCGTTGCGATCATTGCGTTCGCCACGACGATTGCGGCCACGATTACGATCGCCACCATTACCGCCATTACCATTGCGACCTTGATTACGACCACGGTTGTTACTTGGCACTGATTTCTCTTCAGTTACTGGAGAAGAAGAGAAGAGTTTCTTGATAAAGCTAAAGAAGCCGTCAGAACTCTCAGCCGATGCTGTTTCAGTACGCGCTGGACGCGGCTGACTCATAGGCGCAGGTTGTGTTGGTGTAATGCCTTTGACTGCTGCTTCTGGGCGAACCTTGACTTCAGCATCCTTGCGGCTCACTGTCGTGTCAGTCTCTAATTCGCGAGCAGCCTCTTCAGCCATCACGTAGCTTGCTTTTTGATCATCTAAACGAGGATCGTCATGACGCAAACGCTCTAACTTGTAATGCGGTGTTTCTAAATGCTTGTTCGGAACCATCAAAACATTAACTTTGAAGCGAGTTTCAATCTTGATGACTTCAGCCCGTTTTTCATTCAAGAGGAAAGCAGCCACTTCGACTGGAACCTGTGTATGAATCGCTGCTGTGTTCTCTTTCATTGCCTCTTCTTGAATGATGCGCAGAACTTGCAATGCAGATGATTCGGTATCGCGGATGTGACCAGTGCCATTACAACGTGGGCAGGTGACATGGCTACCTTCAGAGAGAGCAGGGCGTAAACGTTGGCGTGACATTTCCATCAAACCAAACTTAGAGATCTTGCCCATTTGAACGCGTGCACGGTCATGACGCAAAGCATCGCGCAGGCGATTTTCAACATCTTTTTGAGCCTTGCTCGATTCCATATCAATGAAGTCGATCACGATCAAACCACCCAAGTCACGTAAACGGGCTTGACGAGCGATTTCATCGGCAGCTTCTAAGTTAGTGCGGGTTGCAGTCTCTTCAATGTCGGAGCCACGGGTAGCACGTGCTGAGTTGACGTCCACGGAAACTAAAGCTTCAGTGTGGTCAATCACGATCGCGCCGCCAGAGGGCAATGGCACAGTGCGTGAGTATGCAGTTTCAATTTGATGCTCAATTTGGAAGCGAGAGAACAAAGGCACATCGTCTTGATAGCGCTTTACTCGGGGCAAATTGTCTGGCATCACTACTGACATGAAAGCAGCAGCTTGTTCATAGATGTCATCGGTATCGATGAGGATCTCGCCGATATCTGGTTGGAAGTAATCGCGGATTGCGCGAATCACTAAGCTAGATTCGAGGTAAATCAATAATGGAGCTGAGTTGCCTTTGGCAGCCTCATCAATCGCTTTCCACAACTGCATGAGGTAGCTTAAGTCCCACTGCAATTCAGTAGCGTCGCGACCAATACCAGCCGTGCGGGCGATGATGCTCATGCCATCAGGTACCTCTAATTGAGACATCGCTTCACGGAGTTCTTGACGGTCTTCACCTTCAATGCGGCGGGATACGCCACCTCCACGTGGGTTATTTGGCATTAATACCAAATAACGACCAGCTAGGGAGATAAAGGAGGTGAGGGCTGCGCCTTTTTGGCCGCGCTCTTCTTTTTCTACCTGAACAATGATTTCTTGACCTTCGCGCAGGGCATCCTTAATGGAAGCATTGCGAACATCAACACCTTCTTTGAAATAGGCTCTGGCAACTTCTTTAAAAGGCAAGAAGCCATGACGCTCTTCACCGTAGTTCACAAAGCAAGCTTCTAGGGAAGGCTCAATACGGGTAATAACACCTTTGTAGATATTGCCTTTGCGTTGTTCGCGACCGGCAGCTTCGATATCAATATCAATGAGTTTTTGACCATCGACGATGGCAACTCGCAACTCTTCTTGTTGAGTTGCATTAAATAACATGCGTTTCATAACACTCTCCTATGGGGGAGGGTGAAGTAAGCGCGCTGCGTTAGGGGACAAGTTAGATGCCGCAAAGGACTGAGCCTAAGGCGGTATATAAGTGTGGTTCATGCAACTCTAGGCACTTTTTGCCTAGTTCACCCAGTTAACTGTTGGTTAATTTGGTGCCACACTTGACGATCGCCGCAGAGACCTCCTTTAGGTCATCAATGCAGGCGCGCGCCTGAAAACTGTCTTCTAATCGCGGGTCGCGGCATACGGCACACCAACCCTGCGCCTCATTACAACGGGGGAGGGGCAACCCCGGGAGTCTTTTAAAGGGCGACTCCAAGCTCCACGATTTAAACCTGACTTCAGGTTCTTATCGGGCCAATAAATTGGCTAGAGCGTTGATTATACGGCACAAGTTGAATGACAATGGGGTATTGTTGAGTCCCTTGTCGTCCTTGAGCGAGGCCGCAAGAGAGATAAATCATGAAATCCGACCCAGTATCCAAGCCTAAACCCGCCCCAACCCGCCCCGCGGCTGCAGTCCATTTGCAGACGATTGGTCCGGAAGAAGCAGGCCAGCGTTTGGACAACTATTTGCTACGCTGGGCCAAAGGGGTCCCCAAAAGCCACGTTTACCGCATTATTCGTTCGGGCGAAGTTCGGGTGAATAAAAAGCGGGCTGAACCAACCACTCGCCTGATTGAAGGTGATGTCGTTCGAGTTCCCCCCGTCAGAATTGCTGAGCCCTCCCAAATGGCAGCGGTCAATACCGCCCAGACCAAATCCCGTGCTCAGGGCTATTCCGACAAAATGCCGATTCTGTTTGAGGATGAAGCTCTATTAATAGTAGATAAGCCAGCTGGCTTAGCAGTTCATGGTGGATCTGGCATCGCCCTAGGTGTGATTGAGACCTTGCGCATCACCCGCCCTGAGTTGAAATTTCTAGAATTAGTGCATCGTCTCGATCGTGATACTTCCGGAGTGTTGCTCTTGGCAAAGAAACGCAGTGCTCTTGTAGAGTTGCATCGCCAAATTCGCGAAGGTCAAACGGATAAGCGTTATTACTTGCTCGCTCATGGTGAAATCCAGCAGGGTGCTCAAGTGATGCAGCTCAAATATTCGCTTCATAAATATTTATTAGCAAATGGCGAGCGGCGGGTGCGAGTTGATCCCGATGGTTTACCAAGTCATACTGCTTTACGTGTCAGCAAAACGATGAAGCGTGAGGATGCTGCGATTACTTTGGCTGAGGCTCAGTTAAAAACAGGGCGTACTCATCAGATCCGCGTGCATCTGCAGAAGTTGGGTCACGCTATTTTGGGTGACGATAAGTATGGCTTTGAAGATCAAGATAAGCTCATCAAATCCAAAAGACTCTATTTGCATGCCCACCTAGCTGGTTTTACCCATCCTCGCACGGGCGAGAAGATGCGTATCGAGTCGCCTCTACCGGCAGAGTTTGCAGCGATGATGAAGAATTTTGAACAGTAATGCGAACAGAAGTAATGAGTAAAAAAGATGCTTGAAGAAAATAAGTCGGAGCGCCGATATGACCTGATTGTGTGGGATTGGGATGGAACCATCATGGATTCCACGCCAACCATCGTGCACTGCATTCAGCAGGCTTGTCGTGATTTGGGTTTTAAGGAACCCGATGACACATTGGCAAGTTCAGTGATTGGTTTAGGTATTCATGATTCACTACGTCGCGCAGTTCCTTGGATCGAGCCGGTGCACTTTCCAAAATTGACTGATCGTTTTCGTTATCACTATTTAGCAAAAGATCATGAACTCGATTTATTCGTAGGGATTCGTGAGCTCTTAGAAGAATTACGAGCAGATAACTATCTACTGGGAGTTGCCACTGGTAAATCTCGTGTTGGATTAGATCGATCCCTTCAGCATCATCAGATTGGGCACCTCTTTCATGAAACACGCACAGCTGACGAGTCCTTCTCTAAGCCGCACCCAGGAATGTTGCTCGAGCTCTCTGATGTCACTCAAGTACCCACACGTCGCATGTTGATGATTGGCGACACCACACATGATTTAGATATGGCTACTAGCGCTGGAGTAGATGCTGTAGCAGTCACCTATGGTGCTCATCCTTTGGATACTTTAAAGACCTCACAGTCGTTAGCGCAGGTAGATGATGTTGCACAACTGTCACAATGGCTCAAGCAAAATCTGTAATTTAATAGGCAACACTGAGGAATCAAGATGGAAAATAATCCAAATCCAAACTGGGAACGTCAAGCGCTTGAGCACTTGCTCTTGGAGAATCTAAAAGAGACTCGTAAAGCGCGTCGCTGGAAGGCGGTACTTCGCATTCTGACTTTAGTGGCCATCATTGGCGTCGTCCTTTCAGTATTTGATTTTCATCTGCCTGGACGCGGCATGGGTACTGAAAAACATACTGCGATGGTGACGCTAGAAGGTGAGATCTCATCTAGTTCGCTGGCTAATGCGATGGATATCAATTCATCTTTGGTATCTGCGTTTGAGAATGAGCACAGTGCAGGCGTGGTACTGCGTATTAATAGTCCCGGCGGTTCACCTGTACAAGCAGGCATGATTAATGATGAGATTCATCGCCTACGTAAGCTATATCCAAACAAGCCCTTCTATGTAGTAGTTGAGGATATTTGTGCTTCAGGCGGCTACTATGTTGCGGTGGCTGCAGATCAAATCTTGGTAGATAAAGCCAGTTTGGTTGGCTCCATCGGCGTGATTATGGAAGGCTTTGGTTTCACAGGCTTGATGGATAAATTGGGTGTGACCCGCCGCATGATTACCTCCGGCTCTAATAAAGGCATGCTTGATCCTTTTAGTAAGGAAGATCCAAAGCAAGTGCAAATGGTTAGAACGATGATTGATGAGATTCATCAACAATTTATTGCGGTAGTGAAAGAAGGTCGTGGCGCACGTTTAAAAGACGCACCAGATCTATTCTCGGGCCGTATCTGGAATGGTGAGCAGGCGGTAAAGCTTGGTTTGGTAGATGGTTACGGTACTGTCGATTCAGTAGCGCGCGATATCTTTAAGGCGCCTGATGTGCTCGACTACACCATGAAAGAAAACTTTGCGGAGCGTGTGGCTAAACGCTTTGGTGCTGAAGCGGGTGCCGCTGCTGGTAAAGCTTTAGTAAAGGCGCCAGATCTTAAATAAAAATAGAAAACTTCAGAACTTATAAAAGCTGAATCAATCTAGGCCAATAGTAGAAATACCGTTGGCCTATTTTGTAATCCGGCGCAGGCTTCTTCATTAGGATAGCGTTTGCGCCAGTCTGCAATTGACAGTGTTGTGATCATTTCAGATTTGAGGCTGAGATCAACACCAAGGCAAAGTAATGTTTGTGGTGCTAGTGAATTGATGCAGGCCATCAGCATGGCAGTATTGCGATAAGGCGTCTCAATCCAAATTTGCGTTTCTTGTAATTTTCGAGATTCAACTTCTAGCTGTTTGAGCTTGGCGCTACGCTCATGAACGTCATGAGGCAAGTAACCCTGAAAAGTAAAGCGCTGACCATTCAGACCACTAGCCATAAGGCCCAGCAAGATAGAACTAGGTCCCACCAAGGGCTTTACTTGAGCACCCAATTTGTGGGCCGCAAGCACCAGTTCAGCGCCAGGATCAGCAACGCCCGGCACTCCAGCTTCGGACATCAGGCCCATATCATTGCCCGCAATCAAGGGTTTTAATAAGTCAGCAGGTTTTACTGACTCTCCATATTTTGCATTACGTGCAGCGCCACGCCACTCACTCATTTGCATCTCTTGAATGCTGCAGGCTAGCGGTGAGATGCTATCAACCGCTTTCAAAAATGCGCGCGCAGTTTTTGCATCTTCCACAATCCAATGCTTCAGCTTGGCTGTGCAAGCAATCGTTTCACTTGGCAATACCCAAGGTAATTGCTCCGTGCGAGCATCATCACCCAAGGTGTTGGGAACTAAATAGAGTGTGCCGAGCTTTGCCATGAACCGATTAACTCTTGCCTGGAATCACAAAACCTGCATCACGCAACAAGCCTGTCAAAGCGATGAGTGGCAGACCGATTAGGGCGGTAGGGTCATCGCTCTGAATCGCCTCTAGAAGGCTGATTCCTAAGCCTTCAGACTTAGCGCTACCAGCGCAGTCATAAGGTTCCTCTGCCAGCAAATAACTTTCTAATATTTCATCGGAGAGTTTGCGAAACCTCACCTCAGTTGGAACACTTAAGATCGTTTGTGAATCACCTTTCATTAAGCACAGCGCTGTATGAAAGGTCACTGTTTGACCGCGCATGAGTTGGAGTTGTGCCATCGCCCGTTCAAAATTACCTGGTTTACCAATCGCTGCGCCGCAGAGATCTGCCACTTGATCAGAGCCAATGACCCAAGCATGAGGATTTTGTTTGGCAACAGCTGCCGCTTTTGCCAGTGCAAGGCGCTGTGCTAAGTCGAGCGTGTTTTCACCGGTAAGGGGTGTTTCATCTACTTTAGGAGGGATCACCTCAAAGGGAATCCGCAGGCGCTTTAAAAGCTCGCGGCGATACACCGAGGTGGATGCCAAGATGAGGGGGGGATTTTCGGGTGAATTTCTTTGGTTACTCATTGCTGCTGACTTTCGAAGATGCCTTGATTTAGACTGATGTCATGAATCGTAATCAAGTTTTACCTCAAGTCCAGTTATCTGCAGAACCTAATACTTTGAAGCGGGTGGATTTTTGTGCCCCCCAATCCTACAAAGGTGCTGGTTTTTTAAGCATCTCTGAGCTTCCCAGAGTGGCTGAGGAGGCGTCTACCTTAGTTTTGGGGGATGGCTTCCATTGGGACTTGGAGACGCATTTTGAGGATTCGCCAGGCAGCGAGCCTAGCCAAGTAATGGAGTTGGGCTTAAAAGGGCGGCTTCACCTAGTTTGCCAACGTTGTTTACAGGATTGCGCGGTGGATCTGGCGGAAAAGCGGCGTTTTCTGCTGGTTGCTACTGAGGCTGAGGCTGACGATTACCCCCTCGAAGACGAGGAGCAGGAGCCCTTGGTGATTAGTCAGCAATTTAACGTCTTGGAAACTATCGAGGATGAGGTTTTACTCTCTATCCCCTTGATTCCAAAGCACCCTGAGGGCTTCTGTGAGCCTCATGTATCGGTTTTTGGAGATGAGGATGGCGATGAGGTCGCAGATAAACCAGAAAATCCCTTTAACATATTGAAAAATATGAAGAAAAACTGAAAATAGGGTTTTCAGTTGGCCTGTTGTTTTCGGTATGCTTCATTGAAAAATCAAGCATTTAGGCGCTTTTCCATGCTAGAATGTCGCCTTGCTTAGGAGTCCAATATGGCCGTTCAACAAAATAAAAAATCACCTTCCAAACGTGGCATGCACCGTGCGCACGACTTTTTGACCGCACCTGCTACGGCTGTTGAAGCCACAACTGGTGAGGCTCATTTGCGCCACCACATTTCACCTAACGGCTACTATCGTGGTCGTAAAGTTGTTAAAACTAAAAACGACTAATTTTTTAGTCTAAACAGATAGAAGCGGCTCATTTAAAGCCGCTTTTTTCTTAGAAACATTACTGCAGCAATCCATCAGCTTATGAGCGTTACTCTTGCTATCGATGCCATGGGCGGAGATCATGGAGTCGTCGTGACGGTTCCTGCCGCCTGCGATTTTCTAGAAAAACATGCTGATGCCAAGATTACCTTAGTGGGTGATCCAGAGTTGATCAAGCAAGTCTTGAGCAAATCTCCCAAAGCGCCAATGGAGCGCATTCAAATTGTTCCCGCGAGTGAAGTAGTGTTGATGGACGATCCCATCGAAGTTGCTTTGCGTCGCAAAAAAGATTCATCGATGCGAGTTGCGATTGAGCAAGTAAAAGAAGGTCTTGCTGACGCAGTCATCTCCTCTGGCAACACTGGTGCATTGATGGCAATCTCCCGCTATATTTTAAAAACCCTTGAGGGTGTTGATCGTCCAGCGATTGCCACTGCCATCCCTAATGAATTAGGGCGTGGTACGACGATGCTCGATTTAGGCGCCAACGCTGACTGTGAGCCGATGCACTTGGTGCAATTTGCACAGATGGCCAACGTCATGGTTCAGGTAGTTGATGGCAAACAAAATCCCTCCATTGGTCTCCTGAATATCGGTGAAGAGGTGATTAAGGGCAATGATGTTGTTAAGCAAACGAGTGAATTGCTGCGTCAGACGAATTTAAACTTTTACGGTAACGTAGAAGGGAATGATATTTTTAAAGGCACCACCGATATTGTGGTGTGCGATGGATTTGTAGGCAACGTAGTTCTGAAGGCTAGTGAAGGCTTGGCAAAAATGATGAGCGGCATGATTCGTGATGAATTCAACCGCTCTTTATTGACTAAGTTGATGGCCATTTGTGCCATGGTGCCACTGCTACGGGTGCGTAAGCGGGTTGATCATCGCCGCTATAACGGTGCTGTATTGTTGGGTCTTCGGGGTTGTGTGATTAAGAGCCATGGCTCTGCAGACCGTTTTGGATTTGGTTTTGCCTTAGATCGAGCATACGAAGCAGCTAAAAATCGCATGGTTGAACGTATTGCCGCAGCCTTTGTAGCGGAGACAAAAGCATGAGTATTTTTGCAAGAGTCGCTGGTACTGGAAGCTATCTTCCGGAGCAGCGTTTAACCAATCAAGATTTAGTGGAACGTTTGGCTAAATCTGGTTTAGAGACTAGCGATGAGTGGATTACCACTCGTAGCGGTATTTCTGCGCGTCACTTTGCTGCAGAAAATGAACTCACGAGCGATCTCGCAGTAAAAGCAGCGCAAGCGGCATTAAGCAGTGCTGGCATTACTTCAGCAGATTTAGACCTCATCATTTTGTCAACCTCAACCCCTGATCACTTGGGCGGCTTCCCCAGTACAGCTTGTGTAGTACAGGACAAATTGGGTGTCCACAGTAACTGCGCTGCATTTGATGTACAGGCAGTTTGCGCCGGTTTTACTTATGCCATCGCTACGGCAGATGCGTTTATTCGTTGTGGCTCCTATAAAAAAGTGTTGGTCATCGGTGCGGAAACTTTTTCACGCATTTTGGATTTTCAAGATCGCGGCACGTGTGTGTTGTTTGGTGATGGTGCTGGCGCAGTAGTGCTCGAAGCTTCAAGTGAGCCTGGCATTTTGTCGACTGCTTTGCATGCCGATGGCAGTCAGCGTGATATTTTGTGTGTGCCTGGGCGTGCTGGTAACGGTGCAGTGCATGGCTCACCATTTATGACCATGGATGGTCAAGCGGTATTTAAATTGGCAGTCAAAGTTCTAGAGCAAGTGGCTCATGAAGTTTTAGAAAAGGCGCATCTTAAGCCTGAGCAAATTGATTGGTTAGTTCCTCACCAAGCCAATATCCGCATCATGGAAGGTACTGCCAAAAAGATGGGTATGTCGATGGATAAGGTGATTGTGACTGTGCATGAGCACGGTAATACTTCGGCAGCCTCTATCCCATTGGCCTTGGATGCTGGTGTGCGTTCCGGTCAAATTCAGCGTGGTCAACATCTCTTATTAGAGGGTGTTGGCGGTGGTTTTGCTTGGGGCGCGGTGGCCTTGAAGTATTGATGCCGTACTCATGCGCGTTAATCCGTATTCAATCTCTTTTCATTGTTTTGTAAATTAATCTCATGAAATTTGCATTCGTATTCCCTGGACAGGGTTCTCAATCGGTAGGTATGCTCAATTCCATCGCTGAGCGTCCTGAAGTGCGTGCAACCTTGCAAGAGGCTTCTGAAGCTTTGGGTGAAGATGTTGCGAAGTTGATTGCTGAAGGTCCTGCAGAGGCGCTGTCATTAACTACCAATACCCAGCCTGTTATGTTGACTGCAGCGGTAGCCTTTTACCGTGCTTGGTTAGCGGCGGGAGGCCCTGCACCGAAGGTGATGGCAGGTCACAGCCTAGGCGAATACTCTGCATTAGTTGCTTCCGGCGTGATCTCATTTAAAGACGCAGTTCCCTTGGTACGTTTTCGTGCAGAAGCGATGCAATCTGCGGTCCCGGTTGGTACCGGCGGTATGGCAGCGATCCTTGGATTGGATGACGCAACAGTCATCCGTGTTTGCGCTGAAGCAAGCACTGCATCAGGTGGTGTAGTGGAGGCAGTCAATTTCAATGCACCCGGCCAAGTTGTGATTGCGGGTGCCAGCGCTGCCGTTACTAAAGCATGTGAATTACTTAAGGCTGCTGGTGCCAAGCGCGCCTTGCCACTCCCAGTGTCTGCACCATTTCATTCTTCTTTATTGCAACCAGCCTCTGAAAAGCTCAAAGGCTACTTGGCGAACATTGAATTTAAAGCACCAACAATTGCTGTCATTAACAACGTCGATGTCGAAATCTTGAATGACCCGGCGGCGATTAAAGATGCCTTGGTACGTCAAGCAGCTAAACCAGTCCGTTGGCAAGAAACTATTCAAGCAATGGCCGCACAAGGAATTACTCAGGTAGTGGAGTGTGGTCCAGGCAAGGTATTGGCAGGGCTTACTAAGCGAATTCATGATCAGGTGACTGGCGTGCCAGTATTTGATGAAGCTAGCTTGAACGAAGTTCTAGCAAGTTTCAAATAAAACCATCGACTCAGTATAAAAATCAAGCGAAAGACAAATATGAATCTCGACTTAAGCGGACAAATTGCCCTGGTGACTGGCGCCTCCCGCGGTATTGGTCAGGCGATTGCAGATGAGTTGATGAAGTGTGGCGCTAAGGTCATTGGAACTGCGACATCCACTGACGGGGCTAAAGCAATTGATGCACGTTTAAAGCCTTCCGGTGGTGCTGGTTTGGTGTTGAATGTAACTGCACCAAATGCTTGCGAAGAAATCATCGATCACATTGTGAAAGAGTATGGTGGCATCAATATTTTGGTGAACAACGCTGGCATTACTCGCGATAACTTAGCAATGCGGATGAAGCCTGAAGAGTGGGTTGATGTGATTGATACCAACTTAAGCTCAGTGTTCCGTTTATCTCAAGCTGTTTTACGTCCCATGATGAAGGCTCGTGGCGGCCGCATTATTAACATTACCTCGATCGTTGGTCACATGGGTAATGCTGGACAGGCTAATTACGCCGCAGCAAAATCCGGTGTTTCTGGCATGACTCGTGCCCTCGCTCGTGAAATCGGCAGTCGCAATATCACTGTGAACTGTGTGGCACCGGGATTTATTGATACCGATATGACGCGCGCTTTGAGCGAAGATCAGCAAAATGCCCTAAAAGTGAACATTCCTTTAGCTCGTTTGGGTAGCCCAGAAGATGTGGCCCAGGCAGTGGCATTTTTGGCCTCCCCAGCAGCTGGATACATTACTGGGAATACCCTACACGTCAATGGCGGACTCTATTTGGCCTAACGGCAAAGCAAGGATTTGGTCATTTTTGGGTGGTTTTGCTAATTAAGCCCGCCATGCTGATAAAATCCTTCCATCGTTTTTTTACAACCCTTGGGGGACTTAATGGATAACATCGAACAACGCGTTAAGAAAATCGTCGCTGAGCAATTGGGCGTCGCTGAAGGAGATATCAAGAATGAATCTTCTTTTGTGAATGACCTGGGCGCTGACTCTCTTGACACTGTTGAGCTGGTTATGGCTTTGGAAGATGAATTCGGCATCGAAATTCCTGATGAGGAAGCTGAAAAAATCACCACAGTGCAGCTCGCGATCGACTTCGCTAAATCAAAAGCTCAGGGTTAAATCCCTAGCTTAGGTATTACTGTGTCAGCATCAAATGGCCGACGCCGGGTTGTAGTTACCGGCCTTGGTCTTATTTCACCTGTTGGTAATTCAGTTGATGTAGCTTGGTCTAACTTGCTTGCCGGCAAATCAGGCATCGCCACGATCACTAAGTTTGACCACACTCCATTAAGCGTTCATTTCGCTGGAGAGGTGAAAGATTTCAATGTCGAAGAATACGTCTCTGCCAAAGAGGCGCGCCATATGGATACCTTTATCCATTACGGTATCGCCGCTGGTACGCAGGCGATTCGCGACAGCGGTCTAGAGATCAACGAGCAAAATGCCGAGCGCGTAGGCGTGATGGTGGGCTCTGGTATTGGCGGCTTGCCAATGATTGAAGAGACCGGCGCTGAGCTTTTAGCTCGTGGCCCCCGTCGCATCTCACCATTCTTTGTGCCAGGCTCAATCATTAATATGATTTCTGGACACCTCAGCATTTTGTTTGGTCTCAAAGGTCCAAACGTGGCTGCTGTTACTGCCTGTACAACTGGCTTGCACAGCATTGGCTTAGCTGCGCGTTTGATTCAGTATGGCGATGCGGATGTCATGGTTGCCGGTGGCGCTGAATCCACTATCTCTGCTTTAGGTGTTGGTGGTTTTGCATCTGCAAGAGCCCTCTCCACTCGTAATGATGATCCTGCAACTGCATCACGACCTTGGGATAAAGACCGCGATGGTTTTGTCCTTGGCGAAGGTGCTGGCGTAGTTGTGCTGGAAGAGTATGAGCATGCCAAGGCTCGTGGCGCAAAAATTTATTGTGAACTGCTTGGTTTTGGTATGAGCGGTGATGCGTATCACATGACCGCTCCCAATATGGATGGTCCACGTCGTTGCATGGTTAATGCCTTACGTGATGCCGGTTTAAATCCAGACCAAATTCAGTACTTAAATGCTCATGGTACTTCTACGCCTTTAGGTGACAAGAATGAAACCGAAGCCATCAAAGCGGCTTTGGGCGATCATGCTAAGAAGGCGCTGATCAATTCCACCAAGTCAATGACTGGTCACCTTTTGGGTGGTGCCGGTGGCTTAGAGTCAGTTTTCACCATCCTGGCCCTCCATAACCAGAAATCCCCACCCACTATTAATATCTTTAATCAAGATCCTGAGTGCGATTTGGACTACTGCGCCAATACCGCTAGGGATGTCAAGATTGATCATGCTGTTAAAAACAATTTTGGCTTTGGGGGTACTAACGGCACCTTGATTTTCGGCAAGTTGACCTAATATTCTCTTTATCTCCACTGTTGGTTTTCACCAAGTAGGTCTATAGCATTATGAAAAAGCACTTTATTGCGCTCCTGGCTATTTTGAGTCTGGGGCAGATGTCTTTTATGACACCATCAATGGCCCAGAATCCTCGAGTTGCGATCCCTGATTTCGCCGACTTAGTTGAGCGCGCCAGCCCAGCGGTTGTCAATATTCGTACAACTGAGAAAGTCATGGTTCAGCAAGCTCAAGGTGGGATCCCCGGAATGCCAGAAGAACAAGCGGAATTCTTCCGCCGCTTTTTTGGTGTACCGATGCCAGGAGTTCCTAACGGTCCTAAGCAGTCGCAGCCAAACTCCGGAAAGCCGCAAGAAGCAGATCGTGGCGTTGGTTCCGGTTTCATTATTGAATCCAATGGTTTGATTCTGACGAATGCGCACGTGGTTGAAGGTGCCACCACGATTTATGTCACCTTAACGGATAAGCGTGAGTTCAAGGCGAAATTATTGGGTATGGATAAACGTACCGATGTAGCGGTTGTCAAAATTGAAGCGCGTGATTTGCCAAGACTGCCTTTGGGTGATTCATCGAAGGTGCGAGTAGGCGAGTGGGTTCTTGCGATTGGCTCACCTTTCGGCTTGGAAAATACAGTAACTGCAGGCATTGTGTCTGCCAAGAGTCGTGATACGGGAGATTACTTACCTTTTATTCAAACTGACGTTGCCGTCAATCCCGGCAACTCTGGCGGCCCATTACTCAACACAGCCGGTCAAGTGATTGGTATTAACTCCCAGATCTTTAGTCGCTCTGGTGGTTATATGGGCATCTCTTTCGCCATTCCCATTGATGAAGCAATGCGAGTTGCAGATCAGTTACGGACTAACGGAAAAATGACTCGCGGTCGTATTGGTGTCGCCTTAAGTGAGATGACAAAAGAAATTGCAGAGAGTTTGGGTTTAGGCAAACCTCGAGGTGCATACGTTCGTAACGTCGAGCCAAGTGGCCCAGCAGCGGCTGGCGGCATTGAAGCTGGCGACGTGATTTTAAGTTTCAATGGACGTGAGATTGCTAAATCAACCGATTTGCCTCGAGTCGTGGGTGATACCAAACCTGGTAGCTCTGTTCCAGTACAAGTTTGGCGCAAGGGTGCAGCGCGCGAATTAACAGTGACAGTGGCTGACACTGAGTCTGCAAAAGCTGTTAACAAGAAATCTGATGCGCCAACTGCAGATAGCAACAGTACAAATGTCTTTGGGGTGGCTGTAATCGATTTATCGGATACCAAAAAGAAGGATCTGAATCTGAAGGGTGGGGTAGAGGTCACTAGTCTAGGTGATGGACCCCTAGCTAAGGCAGGGGTTCGACCAGGCGACGTCATTATTCGGGTGGCTGATACTGATATTACTGGGGTTAAGCAGTTTGAAGCCCTGGTTAAAGCCCTGGATGCCAATAAGGCTGTTCCAGTCTTTATTCGCCGTGCAGATAGCACTTTGGTGCTTCCGGTAAAGCCAAAATAAGCCGTTTTTAGGCTAAAAAATAGGGTTCGGCGTCTTAAGGGCGCCACCCATTACAATCCCTCTAAGACGACTTTTTGCAGCGCATCATTGTGGTGCGTTCTGACAAGGCGTTTTCTTGAATGACTTTTTAAGACGCTATGGATTTAATCCGCAATTTTTCTATCATCGCCCATATCGATCACGGCAAATCTACGCTTGCTGATCGTATTATCCAAATTTGTGGCGGTCTCTCTGATCGAGAAATGGAAGCCCAGGTTCTCGATTCAATGGACATTGAGCGTGAGCGAGGTATCACGATCAAGGCGCAAACGGCTGCTCTAAATTACAAAGCCAAAGACGGCAAGATATATAACCTCAACCTCATTGATACCCCAGGTCACGTTGACTTCTCATACGAGGTGAGTCGCTCTTTATCGGCTTGTGAAGGTGCTTTGCTGGTGGTAGATGCAAGTCAGGGTGTTGAGGCGCAAACAGTAGCAAACTGTTACACCGCAATTGAGTTTGGTGTTGAAGTGGTACCGGTGCTCAATAAGATTGATTTGCCGCAGGCAGACCCTGAACGCGCTATTCAAGAAATTGAAGATGTGATTGGTATTGATGCAACTGATGCGGTAACTTGTTCTGCCAAGACCGGGATGGGTGTGCATGAAGTCATTGAAGAAATGATTCGTCGCGTTCCGCCACCCAAGGGTGATGCGAGCGCACCATTGCAATGCTTGATCATTGACTCTTGGTTTGATAATTATGTTGGTGTGGTGACGTTGGTGCGTGTAGTTAATGGCACCTTAAAACCCAAAGACAAAATTACTTTAATGGCCAATGGCTCAACCCATTTAGTTGAACACGTGGGCGTCTTTAGTCCAAAGTCAGTAGATCGCCCTGAGCTGAGTGCTGGTCAAGTCGGTTTTATCATCGCTGGCATCAAAGAGCTTAAAGCTGCAAAAGTAGGTGATACAGTGACCCATGCTGTAGGCCAACAAGGTCGCACACCTGCTACCGAGCCATTACCTGGTTTCAAGGAAGTGAAGTCACAAGTATTTGCTGGCCTCTATCCAGTAGAGGCGAGTGAGTACGATCAATTGCGTGAGTCACTGGAGAAACTGAAATTAAACGATGCATCACTCCTGTATGAGCCAGAGGTTTCACAAGCTTTAGGTTTTGGATTCCGCTGCGGATTCTTAGGTTTGCTCCATATGGAAATCGTCCAAGAGCGCTTGGAGCGCCAGTACGGTATGAACTTGATTACGACTGCGCCAACCGTGGTGTATCAGGTGCAGCAATCTGACGGCACGATCTTGATGGTAGATAACCCATCTAAGATGCCCGAGACCAGCAAGGTCGATACGATCATGGAACCGATTGTGACTGTCAATCTGTATATGCCACAGGAGTATGTTGGCTCAGTGATCACTCTATGCGTTGGCAAGCGCGGGATTCAGACGGGGATGAACTACTTAGGTCGTCAAGTGCAGCTCACTTATGAGTTGCCGATGGCTGAGATTGTGCTCGACTTCTTTGATCGTCTCAAATCAATCTCACGTGGCTATGCCTCGATGGATTATGAGTTCAAAGAATATCGCCCAGCTGATGTGGTCAAAGTGGATATCTTGATTAACGGTGATCGCGTAGATGCTTTGTCAGTCATTGTGCATAGAAGCAATAGTCAACATCGTGGCCGTGAAGTGGTCTCCAAGATGCGCGGCATTATTCCGCGTCAGATGTTTGATGTAGCCATTCAGGCGGCGATTGGTAGCAATATCGTTGCGCGTGAAAACGTCAAGGCCTTACGGAAGAATGTGTTGGCGAAGTGCTACGGTGGTGACATTTCTCGTAAGCGCAAGTTATTAGAGAAACAAAAAGAAGGTAAGAAACGCATGAAGCAAGTGGGTAACGTTGAGATTCCGCAAGAAGCTTTCTTGGCTATTTTGCAGGTGGAGGATTAATGAACTTTGCCCTGATTCTTTTCATTTTGGTAATTGTTTCTGGCATTGCTTGGATTGCTGACAGGGTCTACTTTGCACCACAAAGAAAAGCAGCCGGTATTGATCGCATGCCATTATGGCTCGAGTACACCGCAGGCTTTTTCCCAGTCATTTGTGCAGTATTTGTATTGCGCTCTTTTATTGTTGAGCCATTTAAGATCCCTTCGGGCTCTATGATTCCGACATTGCAGATCGGCGATTTCATATTGGTGAATAAATTTACGTATGGCATTCGTTTGCCGGTGATCAATCAAAAAGTTGTGGAGCTGGGCTCCCCTAAACGTGGGGATGTGGTGGTGTTCCGTTACCCTCGCGATGAGTCAGTGGACTATATCAAGCGAGTCGTTGCCTTACCGGGTGATGTGATTGCTTATGAAGATAAGCGCTTAACAATTAATGGCCAGCCTTTGCAATACAGCGGCGGCGAAGCCTATCTAGATCCCGAAAATATGCGTTACGCCAAACGTTATACAGAAGCTTTCCCAGCAGATTTAGGTGGCAATCGTCATGAGATTTTGAATGACCCTGATCGTTCTGCAGGGTCATTCCCCGCAGAACGTTTTCCGGGTGCAGAGTTTTGCCAATACCAACCATCTGGCCTAACTTGCAAGGTGCCTGCAGGACATTACTTTGCGATGGGCGATAACCGCGATAACAGTGCTGACTCTCGTTATTGGGGTTTTGTGCCTGATAAGAACATTGTTGGCAGGGCATTTTTTGTCTGGCTTAACCTAGGTAATCTAGGTCGTATTGGTGGTTTTGAGTAGTCGATCATGAACGCGCGCGCCGTTATCGAAACCGCACCGCTTCAAGAGCGTCTGGGCTATACCTTTAAAAAGCCCGAACTCTTAAATCAAGCCTTGACTCACCGTAGTCATAGCAAAAAAAATAATGAGCGCTTAGAGTTTTTGGGTGACTCCATTCTGAATTGCGTGGTTGCTGATTTACTGTATGAGCGTTATTCCGATTTAGATGAGGGTGACCTCTCACGTGTGCGTGCAAATTTAGTCAAACAGCAAGCTTTGTATGAGATTGCCCAAACACTATCCCTATCAGATTACCTTCGCTTGGGCGAGGGTGAGCTCAAAAGTGGCGGCTTTCGCCGCCCATCCATTCTGGCAGATACCTTAGAGGCAGTGACGGGCGCGATCTTTTTGGATGGCGGTTTTGAAGCGGCAAAAGCGTGTTTGCGCAAACTCTATTCAATTATTCTGACGCAGGTTGATCCCAAAACTTTAGGTAAAGATGACAAAACACTGTTGCAAGAGTGTTTGCAAAGTTACCAGTTACCTTTGCCAACTTATAACGTGACAGGCACTAGTGGCGCTGCACACAATCAGCAATTTGAGGTGGAGTGTGTCATACCAAGCCTCAAGGTCTCAGTAAAAGGTGAGGGCGCATCCCGCCGCGCTGCTGAGCAGTCAGCTGCTAAGACTGCTTTGCTGGGGGTCTTAAAAGCCTTGCCACAAGAATCTCGCAAGCCCAAGAAAACTCGGTCGGCTAAGAAAAAAGCAGCCAAGAAAGAAGCGACTGAAGAGCAGTTAAATCTTAAGCTGAAGGGCTAATCGTGTTTAGATGCGGCACTATCGCCATTGTTGGGCGTCCCAATATGGGTAAGTCAACCTTGCTCAACGCATTAGTTGGACAAAAGATCAGTATTACTTCACGTAAGGCGCAGACAACCCGTCATCGGATATTAGGTATTCAGAATCGCGAGGAAGCACAGTTCATTTTTATTGATACGCCTGGTTTCCAGACGCGTTTAATGAACACCCTTAATAAAGCATTGAATCGTACTGTTACTACCGCCTTACAAGATGTCAATGTCGCTTGCTTTGTAGTAGAGGCTGGTTACTTTGGCGAGGATGATAAAAAAGTATTAAAGCTGCTGCCAGATGATCTTCCAGTACTGCTGGTCTTAAATAAATTGGACTTGTTCAATAGTCACTTTCAGACTCCATCTGAGCGGGATCAAGCCTTGCTCAACTTTATGAAAGAGATGTCTAAACCTTGGTGTGAATTAGGTGGGCACGAAGATCAAAAGTGTGAGTTTGCAGAAATCGTACCCATGAGCGCAAAGAGTCCGGGAGATATTGAAAGACTGTTAGATGTGCTTGAGGGTTATTTGCCTGAGGCTGAGGCTGTATACGATGGTGACACCATTACTGATCGCAGTGAGCGCTTCTTAGCGGCAGAAATTTTGCGTGAAAAGGTTTTCCGCTTTACTGGCGAAGAGTTACCTTACACCTCTACCGTAGTAATTGATCAATTCAAGATGGATGGCAAGATGCGCCGGATTGCTGCCACCATTTTGGTAGATCGCGATAGCCATAAAGCCATGATCATTGGGCAAAAGGGTGAGCGACTGAAGAAGATTTCTACCGATGCTCGCATTGATATGGAAAAGCTCTTTGATGGCAAAGTCTTTTTGGAGACTTGGGTCAAAGTGAAGCGTGGTTGGGCAGATGATCGCGCTGAATTGCGGGCACAGGGTCTGGAATAAGCTCTTATGGCCTCGATTCGTGTTGCTGACGAGCCTGCTTTTGTATTGCACAGCATTCCCTATAAAGAGACTAGCTTAATTCTGGATGTCTTCACGCGGCAACATGGCCGCATGGCGCTGATTGCTAAAGGCGCTAAACGTCCTCATTCAACACTACGTCCTGTGTTGCAACGCTTTCAGCCATTACTGGTTTCTTGGAGTGGTAAGTCTGAATTGCGCACGCTTACCAAGTCTGAGTGGGTGGGGGGCATGCCTTCTTTAGTTGGCGATGCACTCCTCTGCGGTTTTTACCTCAATGAACTACTCGTGAAGTTTTTAGCTCGTGAAGATGAATACGAAAAGCTTTACGATCGCTATGCTGAAACCATCAATGCTCTATCGAATCTTGAGTTTGAGTCGAAGGGCTTAGAAGAAATTCTGCGTCCTTTTGAGTTATCGCTGCTTCAAGAGACGGGCTACGCGGCTGCCTTAGATCGTTGCGTTGAAACCAATCAAATACCTGATGCCCAAACCCACTATGTTTACCAGCCAGAGCGAGGTGTGCGTCCTACCCAAGGTGACGATCCAGGCCACTGGCCAGTATTGAAGGGTCAATCTTTATTGGCAATTGCTGCTGGGGACTTTTCTGCTCCAGAGACGCTCTCTGAAAGTAAGCAGCTCATGCGTTTCCTTTTGGGCTTGCACTTGCAAGATCAAGTCTTGACGACCCGTCAAATTTTGATTGATTTGAAGAAAATCTAGTAATCTATTGACATGACTTCTCCGCACGCCTTAGAACTGGGCATCAATATTGACCACGTTGCCACCTTACGCAATGCGCGTGGCACGGTATATCCAGACCCCCTCAAGGCGGCGCAATTAGCCGAGGAGGCTGGCGCGGATTTAATCAC
This sequence comes from Polynucleobacter sp. AP-Feld-500C-C5, assembly GCF_018882265.1. NCBI lineage: Bacteria > Pseudomonadati > Pseudomonadota > Betaproteobacteria > Burkholderiales > Burkholderiaceae > Polynucleobacter > Polynucleobacter sp. AP-Feld-500C-C5. Next base: position 50,974 of record NZ_JACVOW010000024.1, read on the forward strand.
TTTGCATTTGCGAGAGGATCGCCGCCATATTAAAGATGCTGATTTATTAGCAATACGCCCGCTTATTAAAACTCGGATGAACCTAGAGTGTGCAGTGACCCCTGAAATGCTCGATATTGCTTGTAAGGTAAAGCCACACGATGTTTGTTTGGTGCCCGAGAAGCGTGAGGAGGTCACTACTGAAGGTGGCTTAGATGTATTAGGGAAATTTGATGCAGTGAAGGCTGCTACCAAGCAGTTACAAGACGCCGGTATTCGGGTTTCTCTATTTATCGATCCTGAAGAAAAGCAAATACAGGCAGCAAAAGACGTTGGTGCTACTGTAGTGGAGTTGCACACAGGGCGTTATGCAGATTTATCTGGTTCTGAACAAGCAGTAGAATTAGAGCGCATTCGAAAGGCTGCGCAGTTCGGCAAGAGCATTGGGCTCAGAGTCAATGCTGGCCATGGCTTGCATGAAGGCAATGTGATGCCCATAGCCGCTATTGCAGAATTATCCGAACTTAATATTGGCCATGCCATTGTGGCTGAGGCTTTATTTAAAGGTTGGCAAAATGCTATTGAGGATATGAAAGCCTTGATGGTAAGAGGTCGACATCAAGACCGTATCAAACCTCTCTGACTAGTAAACATTTGATGATCATCGGCATTGGTACTGACATTCTGCAGATTGGGCGCTTACAAGCTGCTTACGATCGTACTAATGGCCGCTTGGCAGAAAAGATTTTGGGTCCAGATGAGATGGCGGTCTTCAAACATCGTCTTGCCAGAAATCACAAACGCGGCATTGCATTTTTGGCCACCCGCTTTGCTGCTAAAGAGGCGTTCTCAAAAGCAATTGGTTTGGGAATGAGAATGCCAATGACTTGGCGCTCTCTCCAAACTTTAAATGAAGCTAGTGGGAAGCCAGTAACTAGTTATCTCGGGGCTTTGGCTCAATTTATGCAAGAGAAAAATTGGGAAGCTCACGTGACTGTGAGTGATGAGCAAGACATGGCAATTGCCCATGTCATCGTTACTCAGAAATAACTGAAGAATTGAATTAAAGATAAAACTGAGAAATTCTTAAGAGGAATACATGAGTAAAGCCACCATGAACCCCGGCCCAATTACCTTAGATGTGGTGGGTCAGGTCTTAAATGCGGAAGATCGCCGTAGGATCTTGCATCCTCTGACGGGTGGTGTGATTTTGTTTGGCAGGAACTTTGCTAATCGTCAGCAATTGACTAAATTAACAGCTGATATCAAGAAATTACGCCCTGATGTCTTGATCTCGATTGACCATGAGGGTGGACGAGTACAGCGTTGCAAGACGGATGGGTTTACGCATCTTCCCGCAATGCGTAAGTTAGGCGAGCTTTGGGGTGCGAAAAGTAAATCAAGCCATGCCGCTGATTCTGCTGCGCTCGCCATGGCTGCCGCAACTGCCTGTGGATATGTATTGGCTGCAGAGCTTCGTGCGTGTGGTGTGGACTTTAGTTTTACCCCTGTCCTCGATTTAGATTTTGATCGCAGTGGTGTGATCGGTGATCGCTCATTCAGTCGTGATCCGCAAATCGTGTTTGCATTAGCCAAGAGTTTGAATGAAGGTTTACGGCTTGGCGGCATGGCCAACTGTGGCAAACACTTCCCAGGTCATGGCTGGGCAGAGGCAGACTCTCATGTGGCTATTCCAGTGGACGAGCGCTCACTTCAAGAAATTCTCAACGATGATGCTAAGCCTTATGAGTGGCTGGACTTGAGTTTGGCAGCGGTGATGCCAGCCCATGTGATTTATTCGCAGGTAGATCAAAATCCTGCGGGCTTCTCAAAGATTTGGCTACATTCTATTCTTCGGCAAGAACTAGGATTTCAGGGGGTAATCTTTAGTGATGACCTTTCGATGGAGGGGGCGAGCGTTGCTGGATCAGTGGTGAAGGGGGCCGAAATGGCGCTAGACGCCGGTTGTGATGCCGTCTTAATTTGTAATCGCCCGGACTTGGCTGATCAGTTATTGAGCAAGCTAAAAGTTTCAAAGCAAAAACAAGCGGAGTCCGCTACCCGTTTGAATCGCTTGATGCCAGACTCGCTAGCCCTATCGTGGGATGTGTTGCAAAAAGAAGCAGAGTATCAACATGCTAAGGGCTTGCTTAAGCAGTTCAAATTGATTGCTTAAACCAAGTAGTAGTTAAGCAAAAAGCCCGGCATGCCGGGCTTTTGTTTGAGCGTTTGCTACTCAGTTTTTGCTTAGTTAGCGCGGCTACGATATTCACCAGTACGAGTATCGATCTCGATCTTATCCCCAGTGTTGCAGAACAATGGAACTTGCAATTCATAGCCAGTAGCCAGTTTTGCGTTCTTCAATACTTTGCCGGAGCTGGTATCGCCTTTCACTGCAGGTTCTGTGTAAATGATTTCACGAACGAGCGAGTTAGGCATTGCTACTGAGAGTGCTTTACCTTCGTAGAAAACTACTTCACAGGGCATGCTTTCTTCAAGATAGTTCAATGCATCGCCCATGAACTCAGCTTCAACTTCATACTGGTTATAGTCGCCATCCATGAAGACATACATTGGATCTGCGAAATAAGAATATGTGCAATCTTTTTTCTCGAGGATGACAACATCGAATTTGTCATCGGCTTTATAAACGCCTTCATTTGGCGCACCGGTTAACAAGTTCTTAAATTTCATTTTTACAACTGAAGAGTTGCGGCCAGAGCGGCTGTATTCGGCCTTTAAAACGACCATGGCATCCGTGCCAATCATAACGACGTTACCAACGCGGAGTTCTTGTGCTGTTTTCATCTTGCTATTCCTGGGTGCAGAGTAATTATTCTGCGGTTTTTATCAAAAACAAGATTGTAACCGCCCGCAAGCCTTTATTGCTTGGTCTTAGGCTACGAACCTTAATAGACGGGCTGCTAAGCCTCCATCCCCTTGGTTTTTGAGTAATTGGGTGCGCCATGCTTGAGAATGGGTATTCCAAGTATCGAGCATATGGAACCATTCGCTCGGCATTGCCCAAGTCATGGCTGCAATGGTTGCAAGACGTAATTCTTGATTAGCCATTTCAAGGTAGAGATCTAAAAAGGCGGCTAATTTGACTTCATGGGCGCGATCCTCTTGTGGGTATATGTGCCATATAAATGGTTTGCCTGCTAATTGCGCGCGCACAAAAGAATCCTCACCACGAACGATATTGAAATCACATTGCGATAGTACCCAGTCAAATTCATCTTGCGATACAAAAGGCATGGAGATTAATTGCAGATTGGCAGGCAGTTGAATGGGCTGCTCTCCATAAAGATTTAGGAGCTCAGCATGACCATGCGTTAGTAAGACATCGATATTCTCACCCAGTGAGCCAAGATCTTCTAGCCACTTGCGTAAAGGCACTCCTGGGTAGCAAAAGATGCTAATGCGTTTTGTATCACTTCGCAGCTTAGACCAAGCCCCCTTTAAATCCTGCGGAATTTTGTTGGCAACAGACGTGCCTTCTGGTGGCAGAGGGTCAACCAATATTCCGCCGACTTCATCCTGAAATCCCGGGAAGAAAAAATACTTAGGTATGCCATGGGATTGTGGTGATGCTTTTGCATGAAAGTCCGTAATCCAGGGTTCAGCGCTGAGATATTCGAGATTGATGATGATGGGCTTGATGGGGGCAATAAACACACCAGTAAGGTAACGCTCAGGTAATTCACAGCCAAAGGCTTCGATGATGACATCGGGAGTTTGTACAGGATGCCTTGCATTACTAAAGCTGGCTTCCCAAGATTGAAGATCTATTTTTTGCTTAATTACAGGATCTACGCCAGAAGCGAGTAAATTGAGGGTTGGTAGGTCATCGCAAAAAATGCGTATCTCTTGGCCATGAAGGCTTGATAAGCTTCGGGCTAGACGCCAGCAAACACCGGCATCACCATAGTTGTCTACGATTTGGCAGAAAATATCCCAACGCATGAGTAATTCGCTTTTTGAAACCCTTCAGCAGGATGTTAAACGGCTACCCGGATTGCCGGGGGTATATCGCTTCTTTGATGAGGCGGGGAGCATCTTATATGTCGGCAAAGCTCGCAATCTTAAGAAGCGTGTAACTAGTTATTTTCAAAGCAAACAGCTGTCACCGCGAATAGCGTTGATGGTAGGGAAAATCGCTCGCTATGAAACAACAGTAACACGGACAGAAACTGAAGCCCTCATTTTAGAGAACAATCTCATCAAAGAGTTGGCTCCGCCATTCAATATCTTGTTTCGGGATGACAAGTCCTACCCGTATGTGATGTTAACGGGGCATCAATTCCCGCGCTTGGCTTCTTATCGTGGCAAGGTGGATAAACGCAATCATTACTTTGGACCTTTTCCCAATAGCTGGGCAGTGCGTAATAGTGTGCAAATTTTGCAGAAAGTCTTTCGCTTGAGGACTTGTGAAGATTCCGTTTTTAAGAATCGCAGCCGCCCCTGTCTCTTGCATCAGATTCATCGTTGTAGTGCTCCTTGTGTGGGTCGTCTTAGTGTCGAGCAATATGGTCAAGACGTGGCGCAAGCAACACGATTTTTAGAGGGCGACCATAGTCGGGTACTTGCGGAGCTGGAAAAGGAAATGCATGCGCATAGCGACGCCATGGAATTCGAAATGGCTGCAGTACTGCGTGATCGGATTGCAGATCTTTCTAGCGTGCTGCAACAACAGGCAATGGATACCGTTGCCGAAGGTGAGGGCGATGTTGACATCATTGCTGTCGCACAAATGGAAGGTATGATTTGTGTGAACCTCGCCATGGTGCGTGGTGGGCGTCATCTGGGCGATAGACCTTATTTCCCTAAAGGTTTGCGCACTGCTTCTGGAGAACTTCCGCCCCCTGCAGAAATATTAGAAGCCTTTATTGCTCAGCATTATTTAGAGGATGTCGCTAGCGAGAGTGCGGCCAGCGCAACAGTCAATTTAATGCCACCTGTTTTGGTCTTGAATCACCCTCTGCAATCATTAAGCGACGATGTCAGCCAATCTAATGAAGCACCTCCCGAAGATCTACACGATTTATTAAATGCACAAGCCGGTAAAAAAATTACCTTCTTACATCAACCCCAAGGTCAACGTCGTCATTGGTTAGCGATGGCCGAAGGTAACGCCAAGATCGCTTTAACGAAGCGCTTAGTTGAAACCGGTGGGCAGTTAGCTAGAGCAAGGGCTTTGGTTGATATTTTAGGTTTGGATCTCGAGGGTCTAGAGCATTTACGAATTGAATGTTTTGACATCAGCCATACCTCAGGTGAAGCAACTCAAGCTTCGTGCGTGGTGTATGCGAAGAATGCCATGCAATCAGGCGAGTATCGACGTTTCAATATCAATGGCATCACACCGGGTGATGACTATGCAGCGATGCGTCAAGTTTTGCAAAGGCGTTATGCTAACTTCCAAGAACTTCCTCCAGAAAAAATGCCTCAGGTCATTTTGATTGATGGTGGTAAAGGGCAAGTAGAGATGGCAAGGCAGGTGCTTTCAGAATTTGGTATGGATGTGGGCTTGATTGTGGGTGTTGCCAAAGGAGAGGGTCGCAAAGTTGGCTTAGAAACACTGATTTTTGCAGATGACCGCGAATCCTTAGAGCTCGGTATTGATAGCGCCGCACTTTTGCTAGTTGCACAGATTCGAGATGAGGCGCATCGTTTTGCCATTACCGGCATGCGGGCTAAGCGAGCTAAGGCAAGAACAGTTTCTCGTTTGGAGGAGATTGAAGGTATTGGCGCTAAGCGACGCCAAAAGCTGTTGGCTCGTTTTGGCGGTCTCAAGGGTGTGGCTAATGCCAGCATAGAAGAAATTGCTAGCGTAGAAGGGGTGTCACTCACCTTGGCAGAGCAAATTTACCGCCAATTACACTAGCGGTTGCCTGCCATATTTAGTTTATGCTTATCTAATGCCGTTCAATCTCCCCATTGCCCTTACCTGGTTGCGTGTTGCAGCAATTCCATTGCTGGTGGCAATTTTCTATCTTCCGAGTGATTGGTTTACGCCATTTGAGAAGAACTTGATTGCAGCGATTATCTTTATCTCAGCGGCAATTACCGATTGGTTGGATGGATTTCTTGCGCGCCGTTTAAAACAAGAATCTGCCTTTGGCCAGTTCTTGGATCCAGTTGCCGATAAATTAATTGTTGCGGCGGCATTACTTGTTCTTTTGAATATGGATCGTGTTCAGGTATGGGTTGCCTTAGTGATCATTGGTCGAGAAATCACGATCTCTGCTTTGCGAGAATGGATGGCTTTATTGGGTGCTGGCAAGAGCGTTGCGGTACATATGGTTGGTAAATTAAAAACAACAGCTCAATTGGTGGCAATTCCTTTTTTGCTGCTCAATGACACTTTGTTTGGGTGGTTAGATTGCGCCAGAGTCGGAACTTGGCTCATTTGGGTTGCGGCATTCTTGACGCTTTGGTCGATGTTTTATTACTTGAAAAAAGCCCTGCCGCAACTTGCAGGAAAAATCGACTAATTCCATCTAGACACCACCTGGTATAGCTTTGCGGGTAGGATCAATTCTGAGACTCTGCTGGATCACTTGGAATAATGCTTTCTTTTTGATTGTTTGTTAAACTATCGCCCTGTTATGCGGGAATAGCTCAGCTGGTAGAGCGATACCTTGCCAAGGTATAGGTCGGGAGTTCGAACCTCCTTTCCCGCTCCAAGTTCGATGGGAAGCCCTCAAAAGCTTCCCATTTTTGATTCAGGCATATGGCGCGTTGGCCGAGTGGTTAGGCAGGAGCCTGCAAAGCTTCGTACGGGGGTTCGATTCCCTCACGCGCCTCCAGTAATTTCGCTTGACGAAATAGGTGGAGCACCTAAAATACTTTCAGTCTGTTCCAGAAAGTCACATCACTTTTTTAAAGCGAAAAATGATCAAAATTCACACTCTTAAATTGAGCGCTCTCACATTGTTCATGACAGCATTGCTGGCTGCTTGCGCTAGCTCTGGCGACTCACCAACTGGAACGCAACAGGAAGTGCAAGAAGTTCAGACTCAGCTCTTGGGCGATATGCCTTTGCCTGCTGCATCAAAAATTATTGGCGGGGAGTCGTTGATTATTGGGCGGGGTGATAACTGGGTAGGTCGTGTTGTTCTGTCTGGCGTGCAAACCCCAACTGATATTTATGCCTTTTTCCAGTCAGAATACCCTCGAGCCGGTTGGACAACAGTCAGTGCAGTAAAGTCTAAAACCAGCATTTTGGTCTTTACTAAAGGTGATCGCACTGCTACCGTCGAATTAAATGAAGGTCCTTTGACTGGACCAAAAACCTTGATTACGATTACTTCATCTCCAAAGAATGCCAATGTCGTGGCGCCAAGCAAGCGGTAATCAAGTAGCAAGCAGTCATTAAGAAATCTGCAGGAAATAAAAAGGCCTCCACTGGAGGCCTTTTCTTATGGAGGAATGGGCTTACAAGCCTTCAGCCCTGATGAGGCCTACCGCTTGACCTTCAATTGCGAAGTTCGGTTGACGACTATCGACCACAATATTTTTGAAGTCTGGATTTTCTGCTTGCAACTCAATCACCATGCCGTTAGCTGTTTTCTTTTGCTGCCAGCGTTTGACAGTGACTTCATCATCAAGACGTGCAACAACGATATCGCCGTTACGTACTTCGGTGGTTTTTCTGACAGCTAAATAGTCGCCATCCAAAATGCCCGCATCGCGCATGCTCATCCCTTTTACTTTTAATAAGTAATCAGCGCCTTTGCTAAATAAACTTGGATCAATTGGGACTTGTTTCTCAATGTGCTCAACTGCCATGATCGGTGAACCTGCAGCAACGCGACCAATGAGTGGAAGCGTGAGTTGCTGTAATGCGCCAGATGGTAATGACAATTGACGATATTTGTTTGAGTGTTGTGCTTGATGAAAGCGTTGGGGGATGCGAATACCGCGCGATGTTCCTGGCGTTAGTTCAATATAGCCTTTTTTTGCGAGTGCGCGAAGATGCTCTTCAGCAGCATTTGCAGATGCAAATCCTAATTGCGTGGCAATCTCTGCGCGAGTCGGCGGCAAACCACTCTCATCAATTGCTTTGGTGATCAGTTCCAATATCTCACTCTGGCGTGCAGTGAGTTTGGGGAGGGCAGTTAGCTCCTCTAGATAATCGACTGTATTTATGTCCATACTGGGATTGTATACAGCACTTTTTGATAATTCAAGTAATTTAGGGAGATAATGGGATATGAACTCGATCCATGGTAATACTGAAAATATCCCCCATATTTTGGTTTTGGGGGTAGGTGGAACCATTGCTGGTTTAGCCTCTGATCCTGCCAATCCAACTGCATATCAATCGGGCCAAGTTGGTATTGAGACCCTCTTGGAAAAGATTCAAGAAAGTATTCCAGATGCTGTAAAAATAGTCTCTCAACAGCTGGCCAATATCGATAGTCGTGATCTTAGTGAGGATTTACTCACCCTGATAGGCAATACAGTTAAAGAATCTCTTCAAAATCCTGCTGTAAAAGGTGTAGTGATTACTCATGGCACCGACACCATTGAAGAAACTGGGTTTTTCTTACATGCTACCTGTGGCAGGCTTGCTGAAAAATTAGGCAAAAGGCTGGTCTTAGTCGGCGCCATGTTGCCTGCAAATGCACCTCAAGCAGATGGTCCAGCAAACCTCTTGGATGCCTTGAAATGGACATCAACCGCACCTGAAAACTGTCCTGGAGGGGTATTTGCAGTATTTGCTGGCAAAGTTTGCTTGGCACGGGATTTGGCTAAACGCCATAGTTCGGCGTTAAATGCGCCACTGATGGACTCGCCCAACAGCCCTATAGGCTTGATAAACCCCTCTTGGCTTTCTAGGGTCAAGGCAATTCAGGCTGCCTCAGTTGAGGATTTGCCCATTCCTGAGGTTTGGCCTTGGGTAGATATTCTGACTAGTCACGCTGGAGCGCGGGGGCAGACAATTGAGGCGCTTGTTGGCACAGGTGTCCAGGGCTTGGTTTTGGCTGGGACTGGTTTAGGTGGTTTTCATAAAACTTGGCTTGAGCCTTTGAAAAAGGCTCAAATGCAGGGCATCGCTTTGGTCAGAACGTCCCGAACTGGTGCCGGGGCAACTGTAGCCTCAAAAGATGAGCTTTCTTGTGAACTGGCAGGGGTTCTTTCTGCTCCCAGAGCGAGGATTGCACTGCAGCTGGCTTTAAATGCTGAAAAAGATCACAAAGCAAACCCTAAATCCCTGACTTGGCAGGATTTTTTTGCTAGAATAGCGGTCTTGCCTGAATTTAGGTGAGGACTTAAAAAGTGTTGTGAGCAGTACTTACAATTTGTTACTACCTTGTCACACTGGCGCCAATTTCAAAACCATCAGAAATTGGCAGACGCCCAGGTGACTTAATCCTAAAGGAGTGTTTGATGCGTCATTATGAAATCGTCTTTATCGTCCATCCGGACCAAAGCGAGCAAGTGCCAGCGATGATCGATCGTTACAAAGCTACATTAGCAGCTGCGGGCGGCAAAATTCATCGTATGGAAGACTGGGGTCGTCGTCAGATGGCTTACATGATCGACAAGCTTGCTAAAGCCCACTACGTTTGCATGAACATTGAGTGCGACCAGAAAACTCTGGAAGAACTTGAGCATGCGTTCAAATTTAACGATGCTGTTTTGCGTCACCTCATTATCAAGACTAAGAAAGCTGAAACAGAGCCTTCCATCATGATGAAAGAAGTGCAACGTGAAGAAGCTCGCAAATCAGCTCAAGCTGACGCTCCTGCAGCGGTAGCCTAAGTTAGAAATTTGAAGAGGAATACACAGACTAGAAAACGTATTAGAGAAGCGGGGCGGCGTTGAATCATTTCACTCTCACTGCAATCTTAGTTTCTAAAGACGCGATTCGATTTACACCTGCAGGAATACCAGTGATGCATTGCCAGCTAGAACATCGTGGCGAAGCGAACGAGGTAGGAGTGGCAAGGAAAATTCAGATGAGCGTTGAAGCCATAGCAATTGGTCCCATACAAAAGGATCTAGAGCGAATGGATTTAGGAGTTGAGGCAGTGTTTGAAGGATTCTTAGCACCAAAGACTCTACGTAATCAAAGACTTGTTTTCCATATTACCCATATTCAATTGAAAAATTAAAGAGGAAATCATCATGGCGTTTGGAAAGAAACCCGATTTCAAAAAGAAACCAGCTCAGAACCCATTGTTCAAGCGTAAGCGTTATTGCCGTTTCACTGTTGGTGGCGTTGAGCAAATCGACTACAAAGATGTAGATACATTGAAGGACTTCATTGGTGAAAACGCCAAGATCACTCCTGCTCGTTTGACAGGCACAAAAGCAAAGTATCAGCGTCAGTTAGACACTGCTATCAAGCGTGCTCGTTTCTTGGCTTTGCTGCCATTCTCCGATCAACATAGAAAATAATTGGGAGCCCTCAATGCAAATTATTCTTTTAGAAAAAGTAACCAACTTGGGCAACCTCGGTGACGTCGTTCGCGTTAAAGACGGTTTCGCTCGTAACTTCCTAATCCCGCAACGTAAAGCTCGTCGTGCAACTGAAGCAGCAATCGCTGATTTTGCAATACGTCGTGCCGAGTTAGAAAAATTGGCTGCTGAGAAATTGGCTGCTGCCCAAGCAGTTGGCGTGAAGCTCAAAGACTTGGTTCTCGAAATCGGTCAAAAAGCAGGCGTTGACGGTCGTTTGTTTGGTTCTGTAACTAACCATGACATCGCTGATGCATTGAAAGCGAAAGGCTTCACGATTGAGAAGGCTTCAATTCGTATGCCAACTGGCCCATTGAAAATGGTTGGTGATCATCCTGTTGCGGTTGCTGTACATACCGACGTAGTGGCTGACATCACGATTCGTGTAGTTGGCGAACAAGCTTAAGTTTTAAAACTCAGGCTTTAGGAACTTCGCTAGCCTCATGGCTGAATCCCGTTCACGTTCCGTGACGCTGAATCCCAGCATGATGGGTTCTGGGGATGCAGTCGTGCAGGCCTTAAAAGTTCCGCCGCATTCTGTAGAAGCCGAGCAATCATTGCTCGGCGGTCTACTGATCGATAACTCCTCTTGGGACAACCTGGGTGGGGTCTTAAACGATAAAGATTTCTATCGCCCTGAGCATGCATTGATTTATAAAGTCATTGCACGTTTAGTTAGCGACAACCATCCCGCCGACGTCATTACTGTTCATGATGCAATTAAGTCTGAGCAGGGTGGCGATTTGGTTAGCGTTGATTACCTCAATTCATTAGCGCAGAACACACCGAGTGCGGCGAACATTAAAGGCTACGCCGACATCGTTCGTGACCGCAGCATTCTGCGTCGCTTAATTGAGGTTTCAGACAGTATTGTGAACTCTGCTTTTGTTACAGAGGGCCGTCCAGTGAGAACGCTGTTGGATGAGGCAGAGGCTCGTATTTTGCAAATCGGTGAAGAAGGTAGTCGCAAAGCAGACTACCTCGAGATCGAACCACTCTTACGCTCGGTTGTGGCACGTATTGACGAGCTATACAACCGCCAAGGTGGTAGCGACATCACTGGTATTGCCACAGGCTTTATTGATTTGGATAAGCAAACCAGTGGTCTACAAAAAGGTGACTTAGTCATTGTTGCCGGAAGGCCTTCGATGGGTAAGACGGCTTTTGCATTGAATATTGCCGAGAATGTTGCTCTCGCAGAAGGTTTGCCTGTGGTCGTGTTCTCGATGGAGATGTCAGGTGAACAATTGGCATCACGCCTCCTCGGTTCAGTAGGGCGCGTTGATCAAGGTCGTATGCGTACCGGTAAGCTGCAAGATGATGAGTGGCCACGCGTGACTGATGCAATTGCCCGGTTAAGTAATACACAAATTTTGATTGATGAGACTGGCTCCTTATCAAGTCTAGAGTTGCGCACGCGCGCGCGCCGAATTGCCAGAAACTTTGGCGGCACTCTTGGTTTAGTAGTGATTGACTACTTGCAGTTGATGAGTGGCTCCGGTTCAGAGAACCGCGCAACTGAGATCTCAGAAATCTCCCGCTCCCTTAAATCGCTTGCAAAAGAATTGCAGTGTCCAGTAGTGGCGCTCTCACAGTTAAATCGTGGTTTGGAGCAACGTCCTAACAAGCGCCCAATCATGTCTGACCTGCGCGAGTCAGGCGCGATCGAGCAAGATGCTGACTTGATTATGTTTATTTATCGTGATGAGGTGTATCACCCTGATACTACGACCGATAAAGGTATGGCTGAGATCATTATCGGCAAGCAGCGTAACGGGCCAATTGGTACAGTCAGATTGAGCTGGCAAGGCCCGTATACCAAGTTCGATAACTTAGCGATGGGATCTATCGGCTACTCTTCTGGCGGTTATGAGCCGTTCTAAAATATCGATGAAGAATGAACACATCAAAAAGCCTCGCATTGCGAGGCTTTTTTACTGAGGCAGTGCGCTCAACCGAATTACTTATTTTCCACCTTCACATTTCTTAATGGAAGCAGCTTTAGCAGCGCCATATAGTGGCTTACCATCCTTGCTGACCGCTTTTGCTTCACAATCATTGGGTTTTGCATCGCCCATACATTTTTTAATGGAGGCATCTTTAGCGGCGCCATATAAAGGCTTACCATCCTTGCTCACAGCTTTTGCTTCACAGGCTGCCTGATCGGCAAAAGCATAGGTGGGAAGTGTAAAACTCAATGCGATGCTTAAAGCGATGACGATTTTCTTCATAGTGACCCCTTTTGTGAATACTTCAATGAATGACTTTCTTAAAACGATACTCTAATCAAAATTAAGCTATTGGGAAATATAGGGTAAATGCTATTTACCCTATAGGGATAGAGAGCTTAGGGTGCTATCCGACGAGCCTCAGTAAACTTAGCAGCCCAATAGGGTGCGGTAATGTAGTCAAGCCTTACAGTGCCACCTGCGCTTGGCGCATGCACAAACCTTCCTTGCCCCACATAGATGCCAGCGTGCGAGTATTTTTCACCGGTGGTATTGAAAAACACTAAGTCACCTGGTGCTGGTGGTTGGTTCTCAACACTCCTGCCTTGAGTACTCATTTGTTGGATGGTGCGGGGTAATTTAATATCCGCCGCTTTGTTATAAACATAAACAATGAGGCCGCTGCAATCAAAGCCACCCTTGGGCGTATTGCCCCCATAACGATAGGGAACATCTACTAAGCCTACGGCTGCAATAGAGATATCCTCGGTGCCGACACTAGTGTCTTGTTTGAATTGCGCCACTTTTGATGGGCCTGCTTTACTGCTGAATGTACTGCATCCCGATAATGCCAGGATCGAACAAATAAAAATGCCGCACCCAATGAGAGTGCGGCATGACCGGGTTTGCTTAGAGCGCGTCGGCAGCATGATCCGCAAGACGTGAGCGCTCGCCGCGCGCTAGGGTCACATGGCCGCCATGGCGCCAACCTTTAAAACGGTCAACGACATAAGTAAGACCAGATGAACCTTCCGTCAAGTAAGGTGTATCAATCTGTGCAATATTACCTAGGCAAACAATCTTCGTTCCTGGGCCCGCACGCGTTACGAGGGTTTTCATTTGCTTTGGTGTTAAGTTTTGCGCTTCATCGATGATCACAAATTTACTTACAAAGGTTCTACCGCGCATGAAGTTCATGCTCTTGACTTTAATTCGTGAGCGAATGAGCTCTTGAGTAGCAGCACGACCCCACTCACCAGCATCATCGTTACGTTGCAACACTTCTAGATTGTCATCAAAGGCACCCATCCAAGGTTGCATTTTCTCTTCCTCGGTACCAGGCAAGAAGCCGATATCTTCGCCAACGGGAACGGTGGCGCGGGTAATGATGATCTCGTTATAACGTTTGCTATCTAGGACTTGCTCAAGGCCTGCTGCTAGAGCTAACAAGGTTTTACCGGTACCAGCTTGCCCTAGGAGCGTCACAAAATCTACATCAGGGTTCATTAGCAAGTTCATCGCAAAGTTTTGCTCGCGATTACGTGCAGTAACACTCCATACATTGTTCTTCTGGTGGGAAAAGTCTCTGAGGGTTTGCAAGAGAGCAGTTCTGCCATTGATTTCTCGAACGTGGGCATAGAACGGTGTAGAGCCGTCTGGATTTTCTTGATAAACAAATTGATTGACTAGCATGCTTGGTACAGATGGTCCAGTAACTCTATAGAACATCGTGCCTGATTTTGAATCAGACCAGCTTTCCATATCTTTGCCATGCTTTGGCCAGAAGTCTGCAGGCAATGACATGACGCCTGAGTACATTAAGTCACGATCTTCAAGTACCTGGTCGTTGAAATAATCTTCAGCGGGCAAGCCCAAAGCACGCGCCTTTATACGCATGTTGATGTCTTTGGATACCAAGACTACTTCTTGACCATTGCGCGTTTTTTGAAGTTCGCTAACCACAGCCAAAATCATGTTGTCACCCTTACCTTCGGGCAGTCCCTCTGGCAAAGCTTGAGTAGCAAGTTTGGTTTGGAAATACAGGCGTCCGGAAACATCTTGGTTGCCAAGTTTGTTGAGCGGGATACCGTCATCTAAGGTGCCGCTAGTACCGGCAACCAACTGATCGAGAGAGCGGCTGACAGTACGTGCATTGCGGGCTACTTCGGTCATTCCTTTTTTATGATTGTCCAACTCTTCCAGAGTGGTCATAGGTAAGAAAAGGTCATGCTCCGAGAAGCGGAATAAAGAACTTGGATCATGCATCAAGACGTTGGTATCGAGTACAAATAAACTTGGGGGTCCTGTACGAATGACACGTTTTGGTTTTGCAGGAGTTGCTACATGATTTTCATTTCGGGTGGGGCTGCGGTCTGCTTTAATTTTTTCCAGAGCTACTTCTGCTGCAGATAAATCTTCCTCGACATCGTTTACCCAATCAGAGGTTTCTACCACCACTGGTTTTGCTGGAGCTGGGCGCTTCTTTAAGTCGGGAGTATCTTTCCGACTGAGCTTCACTTGATCAGCAATTTGAGTTGGGATGGGTGGCAATGGCATGCAGGCTCTCCTAAAAGAAAAAACCGCCAAGCGGAGTGCGTTGACGGTTTATTACGAAACTAGTTGCAAGGACTTCAAAAAAACGGAGGGGGTTGCTCCCCGAACCTGACTTCAGATGCTCAGGTTTCTGATTCAAACGGATTGTCAGACTTTCCCGTCGTTTACGGTGCATATGACTTCACTTTACCCCAAATTTTGGGCTTTGCAAGCACCCGAGAACAAATTGTTGCAAAAATTATTTGGTAGCTTGAGCCGCTTGTAATACCTCTGTCACATGACCAGGAACCTTCAGGCCGCGCCACTCTTTTACTAACGTCCCAGTAGAGTCAAATAGGAAGGTGCTGCGCTCAATTCCGCGGACCTGTTTGCCATACATATTCTTCATCTTGATGACTCCAAAGAGTTGACAGAGCTTTTCTTCGGTATCGGCAACTAGTTCAAATGGCAGTTGTAACTTGCTACGGAAATTGTCATGCGACTTGAGACTATCGCGAGAGACGCCAACCACCAAGGTATTTGCTTTAGTAAAGGCTTCGATATTGTCGCGAAACTCACCCGACTCGGCAGTGCAGCCTGGCGTCATATCTTTTGGATAAAAGTAGAGAACCAATTTTTTCCCTTTAGCGGATGCCGGAGAAAAAGTGAGGTTTGATGTCGCCGGAATAGCGCATGTTGGGATTGCTTGGCCGATAGCTACTGTCATGATGATCCTTTGTAATTTGTCTCTTAGTTTTACTTGCTTAATGATGCTGAATAATCAGTTCGCCACTTCGATTGGGTATCTCACCCCAGGTGAGTGGCAACACCGCTATTTTATCCAGTTGATTGGTGGCTTTCCAGGATTGGTGTAACTCGCCCATGGTGACTAGGTCATGACCTTGATTGAGCCATCCAGCCAATAGTTGCTCAAACGCTGGTAGTAGCTTCTGACCCTCTAATTCTGCATGCAGTGTGAAGACTTGGTCATTGGGATTGCTTTGGGTAATTTCAAGGAGTTTTTTGACAGCCCCAAACTCATCGGCATCATCGATCCCGATGAGTTCATCAAAAGTCGGTAGCGTGGTCGGGTACTGCACATGTTTTGCCTTACCTGAAGTAAGTCCTAGGCGATACGGTATCAAGTTCGGCTCTGCTCTTCCGTCAGAGGAATATGTAATCCCCCATTGATCCAGCTGCTCAAAAGCGGCTTCGTTCATTTGCCAGCCTGCTGCACCATAGGTTACTGGAGCGTGACCAAAGATCTCGACAAAGCGATCCCAGCTTTTTTGCATCATCGCCTTAGTCCATCCGGAGTCTTGATTGCGCACAGCATCTTGCCATGCAACGTGGTCCCAAGTGTGTATACCAGTTTCATGTCCAGCTTGATCAATTGCGCGCATTTCTGCAGCTGCTTTTTTACCAATGTCTGGGCCAGGAAGAAGAACGCCATAGAGCAGAGTTTTAATGCCGTAGTGCTCTACGACAGAAGTACGACTCACTTTTTTTAGAAAGCCGGGGCGAAAAACTCTTATTAAGGCCCAGCCAGTATGATCTGGTCCAAGGCTAAATAGGAAGGTGGCCTTTAAGCCAAAACGCTCAAGGGTTCTAGCTAGATTAGGGGCACCTTCTTTGGTGCCACGTAAGGTATCAACATCAACCTTGAGAGCAATCTTAGCCATGAATCCTTGAATCTAGTTCTGATTATTCTTTGTCGACTAAAGAGCGGGCTTTTTCCACGTCTTGACGATAAGCTTCAAAAATATTCTTGAGGGCATCTGCCATTGGCGTAGTCGGTTTCCAACCCAATTCACCCATAGTGTTGTCAATCGCTGGTACGCGGTTCTGAACATCTTGATAGCCTTCGCCGTAATATGCTCCAGAGGTTGTTTCCACTATCTTGACGTTATTCGCTGTTTTGGCGTACTCAGGGATGCTACGGGCAATCTCGAGCATTTGATTTGCTAATTCACGGACAGAGTGATTGTTCTTTGGGTTGCCAATGTTGTAGATCTTGCCATTAGCAACATCATCTTTATTGGCGATGATGCGCATGAGTGCGTCGATACCATCATCAATATAAGTAAAAGCACGTTTCTGTGCGCCACCATCTACTAGATTAATAGGTTCGCCACGCACGATGTGACCCAAGAACTGAGTCACTACGCGGGAGGAGCCTTCTTTTGGTGTGTAGATACTGTCGAGTCCAGGACCAATCCAGTTAAATGGGCGGAAGAGGGTAAAGCGCAAGCCTTCCATACCGTAACCCCAAATCACGCGATCCATCAATTGCTTGGAGCAAGCATAGATCCAGCGGGGTTTATTGATTGGACCGTAAACCATATTTGATTGAGACGGATCAAATTCGCCGTCTTCACACATGCCATAAACCTCAGAGGTCGATGGGAAGACCAGATGCTTTTTATATTTAACAGCAGAGCGCACGATCGGCAGGTTGGCTTCGAAGTCGAGCTCAAATACTTTAAGTGGTTGTTGTACGTAAGTTGCCGGTGTAGCAATCGCAACCAAAGGGAGGATAACGTCGCATTTGCGAATGTGATATTCAACCCACTCTTTATTGATGGTGATATCACCTTCAAAGAAGTGCATGCGAGGGTGATTGATCAAATCACCCAGGCGATCATTCTGCATATCCATGCCATAGACATCCCAATCGGTTGTCTCCAGAATGCGTTTGGAAAGGTGGTGACCGATAAAACCGTTAACACCAAGAATGAGTACTTTTTTCATCTCTACTGCCTCGTTTCAATCTAATTTGTATTTAATGCTTATTTGTTTGCTGGAAACCATTCCAAGACTTCAACTGCTTGGTGGTCGCCACAAATGCCGAATACCCGATTATCAACCACTTGGATACCAGTATCCCTAAGATCGAGCTTGGCTGGAAAGGGGCCTTTCAGGCTAGTGCGGGCTAGGATCATGGTTGCGCCATTGTGCTTAGTAAAGGCGCCTGGATAGGGGGGTGCAACGGCTCTCACGAGGTTATGGACTTGCTGTGCACTCTGATTCCAGTGAATTTGCCCATCAGCAGGCTTTCTGCCGCCAAAATAACTGCCTTTTTGGAGTTCATTGGGCTTGCAGGGAACTTTGCCTTGGAGGAGCTCTGGCAGAACTTGGTTGATCACTGCTACAGCAGCTTCACTGACTTTACCAAAGACATCTGTCGCGGTTTCGTCTGGACCAATGCTGACCTTTGCTTGTCCAACAATGTCACCAGCATCTGGTTTGACTTCCATGACATGGAGGGTGGCACCAGTTTCTGTCTCACCATGCAAGATTGCCCAATTGACTGGAGCTCGACCTCGGTACTTCGGCAGTAATGAGCCATGCATATTGAGTGCGGCAATCTTGGCGCAAGCCAAAATTTGCGCCGGAATCATATGGCGGTAGTAGAAGGAAAAGATATAGTCAGGCGATAGCGCTTGAAGCTTAGGAGTTAAATCATTTAACTCGCTAGCACTTGGCGTGATGTAAGGAATGTTTTTTTCAGTACAGAGTTTGGCGACGCTAGCGAACCAGACATTCTCATTGGGGTCGTCTTCGTGAGTAACTACCAGATCAACTTGGATACCCGCATTAAGAAGTGCTTTGAGGCAATTAACGCCAACATCGTGATATGCGAATACGACAGCGTGCAATTATTTTTTCTCTAAAACGGTTTGCACAACATAACGTGGGCGATTACGGATCTGCTGATAGATGCGGCCAATATATTCACCCAAAAGACCAAGGCCAAAGAGCATTACACCAATTAAGAAGAAAGTGAGTGCAAAGAGGGTGAAGACACCCTCAACCTCGGCACCTAAAACAAAGCGACGCACCAATAGGTATGCAAACAAGCTGCCGGCAGCGAGCGACAGTAACATGCCCAGAATCGAGAAGATCTGCAAGGGCATGATAGAAAAGCCAGTAACCAAATCAAAGTTCAAGCGAATCAGTTGATAGAGGCTGTATTTGGATTCACCAGCGAAGCGCTCTTCATGCTTGACGCTTATTTCAATGGGGTTGGCAGCAAAGGTATAAGCCAGCGCAGGAATAAAGGTATTGTTCTCGTCACATTGACGAACGAGATCAACGATGCGACGGCTATAGCCCCGCAGCATGCAGCCCTGATCGGTCATTGTGATACGGGTAATATTTTCACGTAAACGATTCATCGCGCGTGAGGCAAATTTTCTGAAGAAGCTATCGCGACGATCTGCACGAATAGTGCCGACGTAATCATGACCCTTTAGCAATTGCTCAGTGAGCGCATCAATTTCTTCGGGAGGATTTTGTAAATCTGCATCCAAGGTGATGATGTGTTCACCTTTCGCGTATTCAAAACCAGCCATGATGGCCATGTGCTGGCCAAAGTTGCTATGAAATAACACTGCACGTGTAACGTCAGGACGCAACTCCACTTGTCTAGCCAGAATCCCTGCTGAGCGATCCTTACTGCCATCGTTTACAAAAACAATCTCATATGCAACATTGCGTTTGGTAGCGAGCGCATCTAATGCAGGATAAAGGCGATCAAATAAAGCCTGAAGACCGTCTTCTTCGTTGTAAACGGGAATAACGATGCTGAGTTTTGGATTGGCAGCTAAATTTGCGGTCATGCTGCAATTTTGCCTGATTCTGGGGATTTAACCCAATAAGACTAGTTTTTACGGTGTTTCTTGAGGATTCCGACTAATCCACTGGCTATACGACGAATATCCTCATCAGCCATTCCAGGAAATAGCGGGAGAGTGAGAATAGAGCGACCAATACGTTCTGCAATAGGAGTATCACTCGTTTTATAGCCTTGATCTTTGTACAGAGTAAAGCCGGTGATGGCAGGGTAGTGCACACCAGTGCCAATGCCGAGGGCTTTTAATTCCATCATGACTTGGGCGCGATCACAATTGAGTTGATCTAGTGGCAGCACTACTTGATACATGTGCCAATTACTCTCTGTGAAATTTTCAACTGGAAGCTCTAACTTAAGATGATCCAGGTCTGCAGATTTGAGTTCGGTACGGATCACATCAAAGTATTGATGTGCAAGTGTAGCGCGACGTGTTTGATAAGCTGGCAATTGTTTGAGTTGTTGTAAGCCAATGACCGCATTAACGTCGGTCAAATTATCTTTGCCGCCCAACACATCCACATCCATGCCATCCATGCCTTGACGAGTTAAACCCTGTAGACGAAACTTTTCAGCAAGCTTGGTTTCATCTGCATTATTGAGTACAAGACAACCACCTTCAACCGTACTGAGATTCTTATTGGCTTGGAAACTAAAGCTCACTAGATCACCAAAGCTACCAATCTTCTTGCCTTTCCATTGCGATCCAAACGCTTGTGCAGCATCTTCAATCACGCGCAGCTTGTATTGCTTGGCTAATGCGTAGAGCTGATCCATATCAACTGGTAAGCCAGCCAAATACACTGGCATGATGGCGCGAGTCTTGGGAGTGATTGCAGTAGCTACTTTATTGAGATCAATATTGCGGGTAACAGGATCAATATCCACAAAGACTGGTTTGGCACCAACACTTAAAATCACATTCGAAGTGGCTACCCAAGATATCGGTGTGGTAATTACTTCATCGCCCTCGCCAATACCAGCCACTTGCAATGCAATCTTCATAGTTGCCGTGCCATTAGCAAAACAACGCACCGGGCGACCACCAAAGTAGTCGCTGAGGGCTGCTTCGAACTCCGCTAACTTTGGTCCCGAGGTTACCCACCCCGAGCGCAATACCTCAGCAACGGCATCAATCGTTTCTTGATTAAAGCTGGGGCGCGTAAACGGAATAAATTCGGGAGTAAAAGTAGGTGCAGTGTTTGCCATAATGCTTATATTACTTTGATTGCTGCGAGCTACTTGTAGTTTCTGGATGTTTGACAATCACTCGACGAGAATCACGATCTACTTCTTGCATCGGTATCTTTAAGTCCTGCAGGGCAATATATTGCTCGGGAACCATCAGTGCATAGGCGGTTTGATCTTCTTTCCAACGAGTAATGAAAGCATCGAGGGTCGGCATCCACAGATCAGGTTCTTGATTAACACCAAATTCCAGCTCATCAGGTGATTCGACCATGATCATAGTTCTACCAAGATAAAACGGCACAGTGTGATCTAGTAGGCGCACAGAGTAGAAATTGACTTTTTCTGGAATAGATATTTTGACGCGGTTAACGAGATCAATGCCTGATACTGCACGCCCCAAAGTTTCATGACCAGTTCCAGCGATGATGGCGCACAAGAAAAAGCCACAGGCAAAACTCACAATGCTTTGGATGCCATTGCGTTTAGATTGCAGAGCTGCATACGAGCTAAAGATAATGAGCGCAACTAATGCAGCAATGACCCATTGGGTATATTGCGCATAGGATTCAATTTCATCAGGCCTTGCTTGCTTGCTAATTTCTGATAAGAAGAAAAAGCCTATACAACCCAGCAGAGCAAATCCAAGGGTTTGTAATTTCCAAGGGATTGCCATGGAGTTCGTTTGACCTAATAAACGATCTAAGCGATTACCAATCAATAGGGCTAGTGCAGGAAAGATCGGGATGATATAACCAGGAAGCTTGGAGCGGGACACGCTGAAGAACGCAAAGATCACTACAAACCAGCACACCAGTAACCATCCGCTGGAGAACTCTCGTCTGCGTTCTTGCCAAGCCTGTGTCAGTGCCCCGGGGATTTGTAATACCCAAGGAAGTATGCCGATTAATAGCAGTGGTACGAAGTAATAGATGGGACCAGTTCTACTATGGGCATCCTGTGTAAATCGTTGTAGGTGTTCGTGAATAAAGAAAAATTCTAGGAACTCGGGATTACGTTGTGCCACCAAAATAAACCAAGGTGCTGTAATAGCTAAGAACAAAATCAACCCACTAAACAAACGTAAGCGAGTCCAAATTTTCCAATCCCAAGTGCTAACAGAGTAGGCGATAAAAACCATGGCTGGGATGGCTGCGCCAATCACGCCTTTTGATAAGGTAGCCAGTGCCATAAACACCCAGCAAGCCCACATCCAATTGCGACAACTGGATTTACTCTGAGCAGTTTGTGCCAGCAATAAGCTGCAAAGCGCCGCCACTAAAAAAGAAGAGAGCCCCATGTCGAGAGAATTGAAGTGGCCGCTAATGATCCACATTGGACTTGATGCTAAAACGACTGCAGCCAACCAACCTGCTCTCGTATTAAAGATGCGAGCGCCAGTAAAGCCAATGGCGAGAATGGTCAGAAATCCAGTGAGTGCTGTCCAGAGCCTCGCTTGCCAATCGCCAATACCAAATACTTTAAATGCTGCTGCAGTTGCCCAAGCTTGGAGTGGCGGTTTCTCAAAATACTTGTAGCCGTTGTAGCGCGGTGTTACCCAATCACCAGTGACCAACATCTCTCTGGCGATTTCTGCATAACGTCCTTCATCGGATGGAATGAGGTGGCGATAGTTCAGAGTGCCAAACCAGAGCAGGGCATAAATGAGTATTAACAGCAACATTTTGCTGGGGTGCAGGGCAGAAGATTGCCGAATTTGCCCAAACTGCATTAAGTCGGCTCCACGATCAAGGCTAAGAGGACTTGACGCCCTTCGCCTACCAAGATGTTGTAAGTACGACAGGCAGCTTGAGAATCCATGATTTCAAAGCCAATTTTGGCTTGAATCAGGGCTTTTAGGAGTTCTGGCTTAGGAAAGTGTTGGCGACTGCCGGTCCCAATGAGAATCAATTCAGGCTTGAGATCGACCATTTGGGTGAAATGGCTGGCTTCTAGGTCATCAAAGGACTTTGCGGGCCACTCTGAAATAGCCCCGTCTGAGCTCAATAAGACCGCATGGGCATATGGGACCTTGTTGATCTCTACGTAGCCATCGCCATAGCCGGTAATCGAATTGCCTCCAGAATGGGGGTCAGATTGAAGCTTCAAGTGGACTCTCTGTCATAATTATGTGGATTATAGCTAGCTGTTTTTTCTAAGATTTCAAGAACTTACCCTTTAATTTATTGTGAAACCCATCCTAAAGTCCCAAAAACTCGATAACGTCTGTTACGACATTCGTGGTCCAGTGCTCGAGCTTGCTCAGCGCATGGAGGAAGAAGGTCACAAAATCATCAAATTAAACATCGGAAACGTCGGGGTTTTCGGTTTCGATCCTCCCGAAGAGATTCAGTTGGACATGATCCGCAATTTGAGTAATGCCTCTGCTTATTCTGATTCCAAAGGTATTTTTGCGGCACGTAAGGCCATCATGCAGTACTGCCAAGAAAAGGGTATTCAGGGCGTGGCATTAGATGATGTTTATACCGGTAACGGTGTGTCTGAGCTCATCGTACTTTCCATGAACGCCCTTCTGAATGATGGCGACGAAGTGTTGGTGCCTACGCCAGACTACCCACTATGGACTGCTGCTGTGAGTTTATCCAGCGGCACACCCGTTCATTATCTGTGTGATGAGTCAAAAGATTGGGCGCCAGACTTAAATGATCTGCGCAAAAAAATTACCCATCGTACTAAAGCGATTGTGGTCATTAACCCAAATAATCCAACTGGTGCGATTTATTCTAAAGAAGTGTTGCTTGAGTTGACGCAAATTGCTCGCGAGCACGGTTTAATTTTGTTTGCTGATGAGATTTACGACAAGATGTTGTACGACGGTGAGAAACATATCTCGCTTGCATCCCTGTCTCATGATGTTGTCATCATTACTTTTAACGGGCTATCTAAGAACTACCGCTCATGTGGCTACCGCGCAGGCTGGATGGTAGTTTCTGGTGATAAAGAAATGGTGCGGGACTATATCGAAGGTCTCAATATGTTGGCCTCGATGCGCTTGTGTGCAAATGTACCAGGCCAATACGCAATTCAAACTGCATTAGGCGGATATCAAAGTATTAATGACTTAGTGAGCGAAGGCGGTCGGCTTGCAAAGCAGCGCGATCTTGCTTGGAAACTCATCACAGAAATTCCTGGCGTCACTTGCGTAAAACCCAAGTCAGCTCTGTATTTATTTCCGAAGTTGGATTCTGAGGTTTATCCCATTAAAGATGATCAACAGTTTGTTGCCGATCTTCTTAAAGAGGAAAAGGTATTGTTAGTACAGGGTTCCGGTTTTAACTGGGGTAAACCTGATCACTTCCGCGTAGTGTTCTTACCTCATGAAGATGTGCTCACGGAGGCGATTGGTCGCCTCGCGCGTTTTCTGGAGCGTTATCGCAATAAGCATGGTCGTAAGGCTTCTTCAACCGCTGCAAAGGCATCATGAAACCGATTCAAGTAGGTCTATTAGGTATTGGCACCGTAGGCGGTGGTGTATTCACTGTTCTAGAGCGCAACCAAGACGAAATCACTCGTCGTGCCGGTCGTGGCATTCGCATTCATACTGTTGCTGATCTAAATGTAGAGCGCGCCAAAGAGATCGTGAAAGATCGTGCGCAGATCGTCAACGATGCTCGTGCCGTGATCAATAACCCAGAGATTGATATCGTAGTTGAGCTGATTGGCGGCTATGGCATCGCTAAGGACTTGGTTTTAGAGGCAATTGCAGCTGGCAAACACGTGGTAACGGCTAACAAGGCTTTAATTGCGGTTCATGGCAATGAGATTTTTAAAGCAGCGCACGCCAAGGGTGTGATGGTTGCATTTGAGGCAGCAGTTGCTGGCGGTATTCCGATTATTAAAGCTTTGCGTGAAGGCTTAACGGCCAATCGTATTGAATGGATTGCAGGCATCATCAACGGTACTACCAATTTCATTCTTTCTGAAATGCGGGACAAAGGCTTGGACTTTGAAACCGTTCTCAAAGAGGCGCAACGCTTAGGTTACGCAGAAGCAGATCCAACCTTCGATATTGAAGGTATTGATGCTGCTCATAAAGCAACCATCATGAGTGCAATTGCATTTGGTATTCCAATGCAATTTGATAAGGCACATGTTGAAGGTATTACTAAGCTAGCGGCGATTGATATTCGTTATGCTGAGCAATTGGGTTATCGCATCAAGCTACTCGGTATTGCTAAGAAAACACCAACGGGCGTCGAGTTACGTGTGCATCCCACTTTAATTCCTGCTAAGCGTTTAATTGCAAACGTAGAGGGAGCCATGAATGCGGTCCAAGTATTTGGCGATGCTGTTGGCACTACCCTCTACTACGGTAAAGGTGCTGGTTCAGAGCCAACCGCTTCTGCAGTAATTGCCGACCTGGTTGATATCACTCGTTTATTAAGTGCAGATCCTGAACATCGTGTTCCATACTTGGCGTTCCAACCAGATGCAGTCCAAAACACGCCTATATTACCGATTGGCGAGATCACGACCAGCTACTACTTACGTATGCGCGTTGCTGATCAGGCAGGTGTGCTCGCTGATATTACGAAGATCTTGGCTTCCCATGGCGTTTCTATTGATGCGCTCTTGCAAAAAGAAGCTGATGAAGGTGAAAGTCAGACTGACTTAGTGGCCTTAACTCACGAAACCAAAGAGAAGAACATGCTTGCCGCAATTAAAGAGATTCAGAATCTCAAGACGGTGGCTGGTGAAGTAGTGAAGATTCGTTTAGAAAATCTGTCTTAATTTAATCTATGCGTTACCAATCTACTCGTGGCAATAGCCCAGAACAATCCTTCTTAGAAATTTTGTTAGGTGGGTTGGCGCCAGATGGCGGCCTGTATTTGCCGACGCAATACCCAAAGGTGACTGCGGAGCAGTTAGATTCATGGCGCGATTTATCTTACGCAGACCTAGCCTATGAGGTGTTGAGTTTGTATTGCGACGATATTCCTGAGGCTGATTTGCGCGCACTGCTGCGCAAAACCTATACCGAGCAAGTCTATTGCAATGGTCGTCCACAAGATAATGCAAAAGATATTACGCCTTTGCATTGGTTAGGTGAAGAGCATGGCACACGTATTGGCTTATTGAGTCTCTCTAATGGCCCAACTCTCGCCTTTAAAGATATGGCGATGCAGTTACTCGGCAATCTTTTTGAATACGCGCTAAAGCGTGCTAGCCAGAAACTGAATATCTTGGGTGCCACTTCTGGCGATACTGGTAGTGCTGCCGAATATGCAATGCGTGGCAAAGAGGGCGTGAAGGTATTCATGCTTTCACCGCGCGGCAAGATGAGCGCATTTCAATCTGCCCAAATGTATTCTTTGCAGGACCCCAATATTTTTAACTTAGCAGTAGCCGGAGTCTTTGATGACTGCCAGGATATTGTTAAGGCGGTGAGTAACGACCTTGTTTTTAAAGCTCATCAGCAAATTGGCACCGTGAACTCCATCAATTGGGGGCGCGTTGTTGCGCAGGTGGTGTATTACTTCCAAGGCTATCTACTAGCAACCAACGCTAGCTCTGAAAAAGTCTCCTTTACTGTGCCCTCTGGCAACTTCGGTAATGTTTGCGCTGGTCATATCGCTCGCATGATGGGGTTACCGATTGAGCATTTGATCGTCGCTACAAATGAGAACGATGTACTCGATGAGTTCTTCCGCACTGGTGTTTATCGTGCGCGCAAATCTGCCGAGACTTTGCATACCTCTAGTCCCTCAATGGATATCTCGAAGGCCAGTAACTTTGAGCGTTTTGTATTTGATTTTATGGGTCAAGATGGCAAGGCGACTGCTGCGATGTTTAATCAAGTCGATACTACTGGTGGCTTCGATATCTCTCAAGATGCCATCTTCAAAGAGCTTGGCAAGTATGGGTTCCAATCTGGACGCAGTAATCATGCCAATCGTTTAGAAACGATTCGTGATGTCGACAAACGTTATGGCGTGATGATTGATACTCATACTGCTGATGGTGTCAAAGTAGCGCGTGAGCACTTGCAAGCTGGTATTCCGATGCTAGTGCTGGAGACGGCCTTGCCCATTAAGTTTGAAGAAACGATTCAAGAAGCCTTGGGTCGTCCTGCCGAGTGTCCGCCTGCGTTTAAAGATATCAAATTAAAGCCACAGCGCGTAGAAAATATCAATGCGGATGTAAATCAGGTTAAAGATTTCATTACAGCGCATCTCAACTAGATTTTTTAATCAACACAAAGTAACAACCCATATTGCTATGACTAAGCCACCGATGTTGACTGCGCAGCAGGCTTTAGATCATTTACTCTTCCATGCCAAGCCAGTAGAGGAGAGTGAAAGCATTTCGATGCAAGCAACACTTGGTCGTGTGCTTGCAGAAAACGTCAGTAGCTTGGTGGATGTGCCACCGCTAGATAACACTTCGATGGATGGTTATGCGGTTCGCACTGCGGATACCCAAAATTCTGGAAGTATCCTCAGAATCGCGCAACGCATCCCAGCAGGTTCAGTTGGCATTCAACTAGAGCCTGGTACGGCAGCACGGATTTTTACGGGAGCTCCCATACCTCCTGGCGCTGACGCAGTCGTTATGCAAGAAGATTGTGCCGTTCCTGAAGGGGTAGCGGATCAAGTGCAGGTCAATATTGCTCCAGTATCAGGCCAGTGGATTCGCCGCAAAGGTGAGGATTTAAGCGCTGGCAAAATGGCATTAACTGCTGGAACATATTTGCGCCCTCAAGAGTTGGGTGTAGCAGCATCTGCAGGATTAACTCACTTAAACGTGAAGCGTCGCGTCAAAGTGGCCACCTTTTTTACCGGCGATGAATTAGCCTTACCAGGTGAACCTTTAAAGCCAGGTGGCATCTACAACTCCAATCGCGATACCTTATTAGCCTGTCTCCGATCCTTGGGTTGCGACGCTACCGATTTGGGGATTGTTCCGGATCGTTTGGATGCTACTCGCGCCGCATTGCGCAAAGCAAGTAAAGATCATGATTTGATTATTACTTCAGGTGGCGTGTCTGTTGGCGAAGAAGATCATATTAAGCCTGCAGTGAATGCTGAGGGTAGATTAGATCTTTGGCAGATTGCTATCAAGCCGGGTAAGCCATTAGCATTTGGCGCGGTTCGCAAATCGGATGAGCCAAAAGAGGGTGAGGCTTGGTTTATTGGATTGCCTGGCAACCCAGTATCTAGCTTTGTCACCTTTCTGCTGTTTGTGCGCCCTTTTATTTTGAAGTTGCAGGGGCGTGAGGCTAAGCTGCCACAGTCTTATTTAATGCGTGCTGATTTTGATTGGCTGAAAGCAGATCGTCGTAATGAGTTCTTGCGGGTAAAGATCAATGCAGTGGGCGGTTTAGATGTATTCCCGAACCAAAGTTCTGGAGTGCTCACTAGTGCTTCATGGGGCGATGGCTTGGTAAATTGCCCGCCAGGACAGCCCATCAAAAAGGGTGATATGGTCAAGTACATTCCTTTTGATGCGCTTCTTAAGTAATCGGTTTACGATGCTCTAATGAAACTTGAATTACGATTCTTTGCCTCATTGCGTGAAGCCCTCGAGACTTCGCAAGAAAGCATTGATGCTCCAGCAACCGTTAAGACCATCGCTGATCTCAGAATCTTTCTGGCGCAACGCGGTGGAGCTTGGGCTCAGGCATTGGCCGAAGGAAAAGCGTTGCGTTGCGCACTCAATCAACATATGGTGGATGCAAACACAAGCTTGCAAGAAGGTGCTGAAGTAGCTTTTTTCCCACCGGTGACTGGTGGCTAATATGCCAATCAGAATTCAAGAAAACGATTTTGATCTGAGCGCAGAGATTGCAGCGCTTCGTCAGGATGATCCAAGAGTGGGCGCAGTAGTCACTTTCTTGGGCACTGTCCGCGACATGAATGATGGCAGTCAAGTCAAAGAGATGGCCTTAGAGCATTACCCCGGGATGACCGAAAAGGCCTTAGAAGAAATCATTACTGAAGCTAAAGCACGCTGGGATATTTATCAAGCCTTAGTCATTCATCGAGTTGGTCCGCTATTACCAGAAGATCAAATCGTTTTGGTTGCTGTAACTAGCGCCCATAGAGGGGAGGCTTTTGCTGCTTGTGAATTTATGATGGATTACCTAAAAACTGCCGCCCCATTTTGGAAAAAAGAAGATACTCCTGGGGGTGCTCGCTGGGTAGATGCTCGTGTCACAGATGATGCTGCAATGGCGCGCTGGAAGAAGAATTAAAACCTCTTAAGCCCTATTTAAAAAATCCTAACTTTTCTGATCTTGGCAGTTGTTTTAATTTCATCTCGGCCTTAGAGGCCTCGGAGCGATCTGGGTGCTCTTGGGTCGCCAAGAGGACAACTGGTCTTCGTGATCGGGTGTAGCGAGCGCCTTGCCCTGAATTATGGGCTTCCAGGCGATGCTCCAAGCGATTGGTAATGCCAGCGTAGTAGCTACCGTCTGAGCACTCTAGTAAATAAACAAGCCAAGTCAAAATAGCTCACATTTAGGGTTAAAAAGGGCATAAATAGCCTTGAAATTGTCATTATTGCCCTTATATTCTATAGATAGAAATACATGGAATACATGAGGCATAAAAATGAGAATAGATAAATTAACAACCAAATTTCAAGAGGCTTTAAGTGAAGCGCAAAGCATCGCTTTAGCTAAAGATAATCAATACATCGAGCCACCCCATGTCTTGTTAGCAATGTTGCGTGACTCTGATAGTTCTGCAAAGAGCTTATTAACCCGTGCAGGCGTCAATGTTCCAGGCCTTGAAAAAGGCGTGGAGAAAGTCATTAGCAATTTGCCTGAAGTGCAGGGTACTAGTGGTGAAGTGCAAGTGGGTCGTGATTTGAGTAATTGGCTCAACCTATGCGAAAAAGAGGCGAATAAGCGTAATGATCAATTTATCGCTGGCGAGTTGTTCTTGCTAGTGGTGGCTGATGATAAGGGCGAGCTTGGCAAGGTAGCCCGCGAGAATGGTTTAAATCGTAAATCGTTAGAGGCGGCTATTGATTTAATACGCGGAGGAGAATCAGTGAATAGTGCAGATGCTGAAGGTCAACGTGAAGCCTTAAAAAAATACACAATCGATTTAACTGAGCGCGCTCGTATGGGTAAGCTCGACCCCGTCATTGGTCGTGATGATGAGATTCGTCGCACCATTCAGATCTTGCAACGTCGCGGTAAAAACAACCCAGTGTTGATTGGTGAGCCTGGTGTAGGTAAAACCGCTATTGTGGAAGGCTTGGCACAGCGAATTGTGAATGGCGAAGTACCTGAGACTTTAAAAAATAAACGTGTCTTAGTTTTGGATATGGCTTTGCTATTAGCAGGCGCTAAGTATCGAGGTGAATTTGAAGAGCGTCTGAAAGCGGTCTTGAGTGATGTAGCTAAGGACGAAGGTCAAACCATCATCTTTATCGATGAAATTCATACGATGGTAGGTGCTGGTAAGGGGGATGGCGCAATGGATGCCGGCAATATGCTCAAGCCTGCATTAGCGCGTGGTGAATTGCATTGTATCGGTGCGACCACATTAGATGAATACCGCAAGTACATTGAGAAGGATGCTGCACTCGAGCGCCGCTTCCAAAAAGTGATGGTCGAAGAGCCCAGTGTTGAAGCGACGATTGCGATCTTGCGTGGATTACAGGAACGCTATGAGCTCCATCATGGAATTGAGATTACCGATCCTGCGATCGTTGCTGCTGCAGAGTTATCCCACCGCTATATTACCGATCGTTTCTTGCCAGATAAGGCAATTGATCTGATTGATGAGGCGGGTTCACGTATTCGGATGGAAATTGATTCCAAGCCAGAGGTGATGGATAAGCTAGAGCGCCGATTAATTCAGCTCAAGATTGAGCGTGAGGCCGTTAAGAAGGAAAAAGATGAGGCTTCACAAAAGCGCCTTGCTTTAATTGAAGATGAGATCAAGCGTCTAGGTGCTGAATATGCAGACCTAGAAGAGATCTGGAAAGCAGAGAAGGGTGCTGTATTGGGCGCTGCCAATCTGAAAGAAGAGATTGAGAAAGTGCGCGGAGAAATTGCTAAGTTGCAACGTGAAGGCAAGCTAGAGAAGGTCGCTGAATTGCAATATGGCAAATTGCCAGAGCTTGAAGCGAAGCTTAAATCTGCAACTGCTGCTGAAGCAAAGGGCGGTAAAGACGGCGTTGTCAAGAACAAGTTGTTACGTACTCAAGTAGGCGCAGAAGAAATCGCCGAAGTCGTTTCTCGTGCGACGGGTATTCCGGTATCGAAGATGATGCAAGGTGAACGTGACAAACTTCTCAAGATGGAAGAGTTGCTGCATAAGCGCGTAGTTGGCCAAGAAGAGGCTATCCGTGCAGTATCCGATGCTATCCGTCGCTCGCGCGCTGGCTTGGCTGAAGAGAATCGTCCTTATGGATCATTCTTATTCTTAGGGCCAACAGGTGTTGGTAAGACAGAGCTTTGCAAAGCCTTAGCTGGCTTTTTATTCGATAGTGAAGACCACTTGATTCGGATCGACATGAGTGAGTTCATGGAGAAGCATAGCGTTGCCCGTCTGATTGGCGCGCCTCCAGGCTACGTTGGTTACGAAGAGGGTGGCTACTTAACAGAGCAAGTCCGCCGTCATCCATACAGCGTCATCTTGTTTGATGAAATCGAAAAGGCGCACCCAGATGTCTTTAACGTCCTTTTGCAAGTACTTGATGATGGCCGTTTAACGGATGGTCAAGGCCGCACTGTAGATTTCAAGAACACTGTGATCGTGATGACGAGTAACATTGGCTCTCATTTAATTCAGTCAATGACGGATAAGAAGCAAGCTGAAATTAAAGAAGCCGTATTTGAAGAGTTAAAGAATCATTTCCGTCCAGAGTTCTTAAATCGAATTGATGAGATTGTGGTGTTCCATGGCTTGGACAAAGGTAATATTGCTAATATCGCAAAGATCTTGCTCAAAAACTTATCGGATCGTTTGGCTAAGGTCGATATGCAGCTTGAGGTTAGTGATGCAGCCTTAAGCAAGATTGCGGAAGTCGGTTTTGATCCAGTATTTGGTGCGAGACCACTGAAGCGTGCCATTCAGCAGCATATTGAGAACCCCGTTTCCAAGATGATTTTGGAGGGTAAGTTCGGTCCTAAGGATGTTGTGCCAGTGGATGTGGATAAAAAAGGCGACTTTAGCTTTACTCGTCAGGTTCACTAGTACTCCAATAGTATTTCTGCAGGAATATTCCTGCGCCAGTAAACTCGACACATGACTGTTGCGCTTAGTAGGCGTGCCAGTGATGTCCGGGTGATTGGTCTTATTAGCCTGGCGCACGGCAGCTCACACTTCTTTCATTTAGTTCTTCCTCCCATGTTTCCATGGTTGAAGGACGCATTTGCTCTGAGCTTTGCTGAGCTTGGCTTACTGATGTCCATCTTTTTTGTGGTCTCCTGTGTTGTGCAGGCATCCTCAGGATTTTTAGTCGATCGTATTGGGGCGAGACCAGTTTTATTTGCAGGGGTCGGTTTACTTGCGCTTGCAGCCTTAACGTATTCTCAAAGTAACGGCTATCTCATGTTGATCATGGGCGCTGTCATTGCTGGATGTGGTAACGGCATCTTTCACCCAGTTGATTACACTCTGATCAATCATAAAATTTCTCCACCAAACTTACCTTATGCCTATTCTATGCATGGGGTAACAGGTTATTTGGGATGGGCTGCCGCACCTGCATTTATGGTGGGTATTGCGCAGCTTTCTGACTGGCGTATTGCTTTCCTATCGGCCGCTTTGCTTGAGGCCATCATTCTCATGATTCTTTGGGTTAATAAAAACCAGTTACTAGATAACGTCAAAGAGCGTCATGAGAGTAGCCATGCCAGTGCTCAAGCCGCCAATCCTGGTGGTGCACCAGAGAGTGCATTTGCTTTCTTAAAATTGCCAGCTGTGTGGTTTTGCTGGATGTTCTTTTTTTTCAGCATGGCCTCCACTTCAAGCTTACAGTCTTTTGCCCCAAGCGCACTCTTTAGTATCTATGAGCTGCCATTAACGACGGGTAGTTATTACATTACGCTTCTGGCATTGGGTAGCGCTGGAGGTGTTTTGTTCGGAGGGTATTTAGCTGCTAAATTGCAAGCCCCAGAGCGCATAGTGTCAACTTGTTTATCTGTGACGGTAGTCATGTGCTTGCTGCTAGCTACGGGCTTTATTTCGCTTGAACTGATTCCAATTATTTTCTTTGCGCTAGGCTTTGGATACGGTGTAGTGGCACCATCACGAGATCTATTGGTTAAGAAAGCAACGCCGCAAGGCGTAGCGGGTCGTGTGTATGGGATTGTTTATTCAGGCATTGATTTGGGTGCAGCAGTGGGACCTTTTATCTTCGGCCTCTTTATGGATGCTGGATTGCCGAAAGCCTTATTCATTGGCATTGTGGTGTTTCAGCTGATGATTATTCCCACGGTCTTTAAAGTCTCTTCAGACATTGCTCCTAAAGCAAAATAGCGACTGTTTAATATTTCATGATGTGAAATGTTATTACACTGAGTAAAATGCAGTGCAATATAAACAAGGCAACTCAATTTCGTGCCATGGTTAATCATTTCGTATTACAAAATAAAATTTATAAGTAATTGAATTTAAACAGTTAAATAATTTATATAAAGTTTGTAATTCCCCTTTCCCCCATTTTTTAAACTCTCTAAACTCTTATATAAGACATAAGACTTGAATGGGTCTTAACCGGTCTCAAATTTTGAAGTACTTGTTTAACTTAGGGAGAAAACCATGGCAGATCGCAAAGCAGAAATCGCAGCCTTACAGAAGGATTGGGATACCAACCCACGTTGGAAAGGTATTACTCGTGGTTATACGGCTGAAGATGTTGTCCGTCTTCGTGGCTCATTGAAGATTGAGCACACTTTAGCCAAGCACGGCGCAGAAAGTCTTTGGGAGTTGGTGAATAACGAAGCTTATGTCAACTGTTTGGGAGCCTTGACTGGCGGTCAAGCGATGCAACAAGTGAAAGCTGGTATTCAGGCAATTTACTTATCTGGTTGGCAAGTTGCTGCTGACGGGAATTCATATGCAGCGATGTATCCTGATCAATCCTTATATCCAGTCGATTCAGTTCCAAAAATGGTTGAGCGTATTAATAACTCATTCCAGCGTGCTGATGAAATTCAGACTGCAAAAGGGATCAATAAAGGCGATGTTGGTTATATCGAGTACTTTGCGCCGATCGTTGCTGATGCTGAAGCAGGTTTTGGTGGTGTATTAAATGCGTTTGAACTAAGTAAAGCATTAATTAAACAAGGTGCGGCTGGCGTTCACTTCGAAGACCAATTATCTTCGGTGAAAAAGTGCGGTCACTTAGGTGGCAAAGTATTGTTGCCAACGACAGAGTCTGTACAAAAGTTGATCTCTGCACGTTTAGCTGCTGACGTGATGGGTGTGCCAACGATTATTCTGGCTCGCACTGATGCTGAAGCTGCTGACTTATTGACCTCTGACTATGATGAAAACGATAAGCCATTCTTGACTGGCGAACGTACCCCAGAAGGTTTTTATAAAACACGTAAGGGCTTAGATCAGGCAATCTCACGTGGTCTGGCATATGCTGCATACGCTGATATGGTTTGGTGTGAAACAGGTACGCCTGATCTTGATTTTGCTCGTAAATTTGCTGAAGCCATTCGTGCGAAGTTCCCAGGCAAGATGTTGGCTTATAACTGTTCACCCTCTTTCAACTGGAAGAAAAACTTGGATGATGCAACGATTGCGAAGTTCCAACGTGAGTTGGGTGCAATGGGTTACAAATATCAATTTATTACTCTCGCTGGCATTCACTCGATGTGGTACAACATGTTCGACTTGGCGCAAGACTACTCTAAGCGTGGCATGACTGCTTATGTTGAGAAAGTGCAAGAGCCCGAATTTGCTGCCCGTGACCGTGGTTACACATTCGTTTCACATCAGCAAGAAGTGGGTACCGGCTACTTCGACGATGTCACTACCGTCATTCAAGGTGGTAAGTCTTCTGTGACTGCGTTGACTGGTTCTACTGAAGAAGAGCAATTCCATTAAGAATCCCTAAGCAGTTTTGAAGTAGTAGCACCCTTACTACTGCGGCATCTAAATTACCCCACAAGGGTGACTTAGATGCCGTTTTCGTATACATTCTTCCCATGGCAAATTGCGTACTCTGTAAAGACGATCTCAGACCCGAAGAGGGTGAACTCATTTGGCGCGGTGATGACTGTCGAGTCATTCTGGTGAATGACCCTGATTTGCCAGGATTCTGTCGTGTGATTTGGAATCGGCATATCGCAGAGATGTCAGATCTCACTTATGGTGAGCGTGAGCATGTCATGAGCCTGGTATTTGTAGTTGAAGAGGCAGTGCGTCATGTCATGCATCCAGACAAGGTCAATTTAGCAGCCTTAGGTAATATGGTCCCGCATATTCATTGGCACATCATTCCTAGATACCAAGACGATGCTTTTTTCCCAGCTTCGGCCTGGTCAGCTAGAACTCAAGAGATCTCGAAATCCACATTAGAGAGTAGAAGGGCGCTGTCTAAGCAGCTGCCATTAGCAATTAAAGAGGCAATTTCTCAGTTATATTAGTATTAAATTTAAGCAATACCCTCCCTCATAAAATTCAACTGGAGACAAAAATGAGTTTGCAATTCATAAAGCATTCCAAGTCCTTGATTGCTGTGTTATTTGGCTTTTGGGTTCTGAGCGCTCAAGCCCAAACTAAATGGGATTTGGCAAGCGCCTACCCAGTTAGCAATTTTCATACAGAAAATCTGCAGCAATTAGCTGCTGACGTAGAAAAAGCTACAGGGGGCTCGTTAAAAATTGTTGTGCATCCTAATGGCTCTCTGTTTCCTGCAAATGGAATTAAGCGAGCAGTTCAAACTGGGCAGGCGCAGATGGGAGAGGTTTTAATCTCCGTGCTTGCTAATGAGAATCCGATTTTTGGCGTCGACTCCATTCCATTCTTAGCAACAAGTTATAAAGATTCTGAAAAGCTTTGGAAACTTTCAAAAAATGCCACAGAGTCTGCACTGCAAAAACAGGGTTTGAAAGTAGTTTATGCAGTACCTTGGCCTCCGCAAGGTCTTTACTCCAAAAATCCAATTAACTCCGGCGCTGATATGAAGGGCTTGAAGTGGAGGGCTTACAACCCAGCGACATCGAAGATTGCAGAATTGGTTGGCGCTCAGCCAGTAACAGTTCAGGTTGCTGACTTAGCGCAAGCGATGGCAACAGGAACGATTAATTCAATGATGACTTCTGGTGCTACTGGCGTAGATATTAAAGCTTGGGAGAGCTTAAAGTATTACTATGAAGTTGATGCTTGGTTGCCTAAGAATATTTTGATGATTAATCAAAAAGCTTTTGACTCCTTAGATAAACCCACTCAGACTGCATTATTGAAAGCATGTGCTGAAGCTGAAAAACGGGGCACAAAAGTTTCCGAGGAAAAAACCAAGCTTTACAACGAAACTTTGGCAAAAAATGGCATGCTTGTACAAAAGCCATCCACCCAATTAAAGAATGATCTAGATAGGGTGGGTCGTATTATGGTCGCTGAGTGGATTCGAAGCGCAGGCGATGAGGGTCAAAAAATTATTGAAGACTTTAAGAAATAAAATTGATGCCAGCCTTGCGAAGTCTGTATGGTCGTTTGCTTGATAGCTTAATACATTGGGCCGCCGTTTTGGCGGCCTTATGCATTCTGAGTATTTGTGTTTTGATGGTATCAATGTCGTTATCCCGAGAATTTGGCATTAATCTGCGTGGCGCTGATGATTTGATTGCTTGGTTCTGCGCTGCATCTGCATTTTTAATTTTAGGGCAAACCTTTCAGCATGGCGGTATTGTCAGAGTCGAAATATTTTTAAGTAGACTTGGCCCAATCTGGAAAAATCGCCTGGAGATATTTGGCCTTGCAGTAATGTCTGGATTTTGCTTGTTTGCACTCTTAGCTTTTTCATTATTCGTCTACCAGAGTTGGGAATTTAATGATGTTTCTCAGGGTCAAATCATTGTGCCACTCTGGATTCCTCAGATTTTTGCTGCGCTGGGATGCTTGATATTTTTCTTAGCAGTTTTAGATGAGTTTTTTAGAGTGCTACGTGGAGGTAAACCTCGTTATCAGCAAATGGCTGAGGAGCGTTTAAGCGCTGGCGATTTTGGAGAGACTCTTTGAGTATTACTGTAATCGCATTGATATTGTTGGTATTGATGACCTTCTTATTGCTGATGGGAATTTGGATTCCAGCAGGTGTAGCAATTACGGCTTGGTTTGGCTTAGCTGTCTTTTCTGATAAAGACACCATGATGAATTTGGCTAATGTCTGGTGGAATTCAAGTTCATCCTACACTTTGGCCTCACTTCCATTATTTGTTTGGATGGGAGAAATTTTATTTAGAACAAAGCTCTCAGAACAAATGTTTACTGGATTATCTCCTTGGCTGAATTGGTTGCCAGGTAGGTTGATGCATGTGAATATTTTGGGTTGTGGAATTTTTGGCTCTGTATCTGGATCATCTGCTGCAACGTGCGCGACGATTGCAAAATCTGCTCTGCCTGAATTAACTAAGCGTGGTTATGACGAAAAGATTACCCTGGGGTCCTTATCCTGCGCTGGTACTTTGGGAATTTTGATTCCCCCGTCAATTACGATGGTGGTCTATGCTGTAGCAGCGGATCAATCCATCATTCGTATTTTTTTGGCAGGATTTATACCCGGCGCTATCTTGATGGGCTTATTCTCCGGGTACATCATTGTTTGGGCGCTACTCAATCCCGATAAGACGCCTCCTGCAGAAAGGTATTCTTGGCAGCAGCGCATTCATTCAATTGGGCAATTAATACCCTGTACTGCCTTAATTATCTTTATTGCATGGTTGATGTTGGCTGGATACTCGACTGCAACTGAGGCTGCTGCTTATGGGGTAGTGGGGTCGTTGATTTTAGCGGCAGCTGGCAGAAACTTATCATGGAGTAATTTTTGGCAAAGTCTTCTATCGGCTACAAGGCTGACTGCAATGATTATGTTTGTTTTGGGGGCGACCTCTTTTTTGTCAATTGTCATGAGTTACACCGGAATCCCAAGGGGGCTTGCTGAGTGGGTGCAAAGTATGCACCTTTCACCTTGGGCCCTTATTTTTGTTTTGACAATTATTTACATCTTATTGGGAACGGCATTAGATGGCATTTCAATGATTGCCCTAACAACGGTAACTGTCCTGCCTATGGTTCAGCAGGCTGGATTTGATTTGGTATGGTTTGGGATCTTTATTGTCTTGTTGGTCGAGATTGCAGAAGTGACGCCACCGGTTGGTTTTAACTTATTTGTTTTGCAGAGTATGACCGGCAAGGATAGTAATTACATCGCTAAGGTCTCGCTACCTTTTTTTGGCATGATGGTATTGGCAGTGGCTTTAATCACCATTTGGCCTGATTTGGTGACATGGTTACCCGATCAGTTTTTGCAAAAAGAAATTAAGTAATGCCCGATGGCTTTAAAGAGTTCTCAAAAGTCTTCTAGTGAAATCAATATCTTAGATGTGGGTGATGCAGCCTTCTTAGTCGATTTTCGGGGGCAAAGTAATGCGCTGACTAAAGTTCATCAATTGTGTGAGCTTTTATTGTCCAATTCTCCTCCTTGGTTGCTCGACGTTATTCCGGGTATTGACAGTCTTGTGGTCTGTTTGAATTTTGAAAGCCTTGAATTTGCGCAGACACGTTCGAGTGCGCGGATTGCTTTGCAGGCTGCTCTCAAAGACATTTCCAGCTCAAGTAAATTACCAGAAAAAAATGAGCTGACATATCGTATTCGAGTTTGCTACGACCCTGAGGTGGCTCCTGATTTATTAAGTAGTGCGCAAAAATGTAAGATGACGGTTCGGGAATTTATCAATCGACATAAAAACTCAGAAACATATGTCGACATTTTGGGTTTTATGCCTGGTTTTGCATACTGTAGCGGCTTAGATCCAGCCTTAAGATTGCCTCGCCTTGAATCCCCGCGGACTGCCGTGCCAGCTGGCTCTGTGGCTATTGCTGAGTTACAGACTGGGCTGTATCCAAAATCTACTCCAGGGGGCTGGAACGTTATTGGGAGAACGCCAGATATCTTGTTCGACGCTACAAGAGTGCCACCTAATTTATTGACCCCCGGCGCTCGAGTTGAATTTATTGAGATCAGCTTAGATGAATATAAAAAGATTCAATTAGAGGCAACGCAAAACTCCTTGCAATTAGAAAATTTAGTACTAAGTAAAGTCAATACAGTTGATGTTATTACCTCTGGTACTTTAACCACCATTCAGGATCTTCCGCGCCATGGTTATGCACATTTAGCACTTAGCTCGGGTGGCCCCGTCGATGTAGATAGCGCAGCTTTAGCAAACGCACTCATTGGTAATTCAACAAGTGCCGCAGGGCTGGAGATTACAGGCATTGGGCCTCAATTGTTGTTTCATACTGATACTTGGGTTGCTTGGGTGGGCGCCTATTGTGAGGCGAAAATTGATGGGAGGCGTGTCTTTGGTAATCGCCCAATCCGAATTCATCAGGGTCAAATCCTTCGTTTTTCCTCAATGCAACAAGGCTATAGAATTTTCTTGGCGATTGCTGGAGGCATTCTGACGAAATCTATTCTGGGGGGCGGTAGTTCACATTTGAGTTCGGGTATTGGAAGTAAGCCGATACAAAAAGGGGATGTCCTCTATTTATCGCAACCTCATTATTCTGATGAAAAGCCACTACTAGAAAATATGATGAAGCGTGGTGCGGACTCTACGAAGTGGTTTATTGCTTCTCCAAGCATTCCTACTCATGAAGCTCAATTTATTGCAGCAATCCCAAGCTTGCACTTGGATTTACTCAGTGATCAAGATCAAGAATTGCTTTGGAAGACGGTTTGGACGGTTTCATCGCAAAGTAATCGTATGGGCATGCGATTGGATAGTCACTTCAAAATTTCTAGTTCTATTGCTGGCATACCTTCGCAAGGTATCTGGTTTGGCACGGTTCAGTTACCACCTTCTGGACAGCCAATCTTGATGTTATCCGAACATCAGACTACGGGTGGCTACCCTAGATTATTAGAGGTAGTGCGCTCTGAACGTTCAAAATTGGCACAATTAAAGCCTGGAGATAAATTCCAATTTATAAGAGCTACACTGGAAGATGCCGATAAGATAAATGCTTTGTACTTTGCTAACCAGATTAAAACCTTGAATAATATTGAGTCTGCTCTATTGGGTAAGTTATGACAAAGAAAATTGATCTGAATTGCGATATGGGTGAGGGGTTTGGGGTCTGGCAGATGGGCGATGACTTTTCGCTGCTCGACCACATAGACTCTACCAATATTGCTTGTGGCTGGCATGCTGGTGATCCTGAACGGATGAAAAATTTAGTCGCCGCTGCAATTCAGAAAAATGTTTTTATTGGGGCTCACCCGAGCCTGCCAGACTTAATTGGTTTTGGTCGAAGAGATTTGGCCATTACCCCTAATGACGCCTATAACTACGTGATGTATCAGGCAGGGGCTCTGAAAGCTTTTATTGATTCCATGAATGGCAACTTGCATCATGTCAAGCCACATGGAGCTCTTTATAACCAGGCCGCCAAAGATATAGAGTTGGCTAAAGCAATTGCTCTGGCTGTCAAAGATTTGGGAGGGGATGTCATTTTGTATGGCTTAGCAGGTAGTTGCTATGTTGAAGCTGCAAATGCGGTAGGTGTTCAATTATGGCAAGAGGTTTTTGCGGATAGACGTTATACCTCTCAAGGATATTTAGTGCCACGCTCTGAAGTAGGTGCATTAATAGAGGATGAAGATGAGGCTGCGCAGCAAGCTG
Source organism: Polynucleobacter sp. AP-Feld-500C-C5 (assembly GCF_018882265.1). Lineage (NCBI taxonomy): Bacteria > Pseudomonadati > Pseudomonadota > Betaproteobacteria > Burkholderiales > Burkholderiaceae > Polynucleobacter > Polynucleobacter sp. AP-Feld-500C-C5. The sequence goes on from NZ_JACVOW010000024.1 coordinate 91,577, forward strand.
TTCGGATGGCTTCTAGCAACGAAGTGCTCTCGATTGATCAAAAGCTTGTCAAGCTACAGGCCGACACACTTTGCATTCATGGAGATGGCCCCTCCGCCCTTGATTTTGCAAGAAAGATCAGATCTTTACTCTGATGCATTAAATTAGTAGAAATTGGGCAAAAAGCTGAAAAGCGGTACCCATAAAAAATAGATGGAGACAGGTAGTGATAGACAAAATCATTCCTAGCGTGGCGCAGGCTGTGCAGGATATTAGTGATGGCTCAACCATTTTGGTTTCGGGTTTTGGTGGTGCAGGCCTCCCCATTTACTTATTGGATGCTTTAGCAGAGCAGGGCGCGAAGAATCTGACGATCGTCAGCAATAATGCCGGCAACTCTGGCATTGGTATATCCAAATTGATTGGAGCTGGACAGGTTAAGAAGATGGTTTGTTCTTTTCCCCGTCAACCAGAATCTGGCGCATTTGATGATCTCTATCGTGCGGGTAAGATTGAATTAGAGCTCGTTCCGCAAGGCACTTTGGCAGAACGTATTCGTGCTGGTGGTGCAGGTATCGGTGGTTTTTATACACCAACGGGCTTTGGTACCGAGCTTGCGAAGGATAAAGATACGCGCGTAATTGACGGTGTGAATCATATTTTTGAAACTGCCATTAAAGCGGACTATGCATTGATAAAAGCTGACAAAGGTGATCGTTGGGGAAATCTAACCTATCACCGTACTGGTCGCAACTTTGGTCCGATTATGGCTACAGCCGCTCGTTGCACCATTGCGCAAGTCAATGAAGTTGTCGAGCTCGGCACATTAGATCCAGAGAATGTAGTGACTCCCGGAATTTTTGTGAAACGCGTGGTACCTGTTGGAGGTAAATCATGATTGATCTCTCTAAAGTACAAAAGCGTTCAACCGCCGACATTGCCAAGCGCATTGTTCAAGATATACCAGACGGTGCTCATGTCAACTTGGGTATTGGTCAGCCCATGACGATTTGTAATTATTTACCTGCAGATAAAGAAATCTTGATGCATTCTGAGAATGGACTGCTTGGTATGGGCCCATTAGCGAAAGACCACGAAATCGATGAAGAGTTGGTGAATGCAGGTAAGCAGCCTGTCACCATGTTACCTGGCGCCTCGCTATGCCATCATGCCGATTCCTTCGTGATGATTCGTGGCGGGCATATTGATATCTGTGTATTGGGTGCCTTTCAAGTTTCTGTCAAAGGCGACATTGCAAACTGGCGAACTGGTGACCCTAAGGCAATTCCAGCGGTGGGTGGTGCAATGGATTTAGCTCTTGGTGCCAAGAAGTTATTTGTGATGATGGAGCACCTAACTAAGTCAGGGGAATCTAAGTTCGTTCAAGAATGCACTTATCCTCTCACTGCTTTGGCAGCGGTAGATTGCATCTACACCGACTTAGCAACGGTTGCTGTAACACCAGAAGGTTTAGTAGCGGTCGATTGGATCGATGGCCTTAGCTTTGAAGAGTTGCAAGAGCTAAGTGGTGTACCAATGCGTCAGCTTGAGAAATAATTTGGTTTCTAGCTTGCAATCTAAAAAGTTTTTCTCAGCCCTGATATTTTGGATGGGATTGAGTTCAGCCTTTGCTGCTGATAGCGTATCCACGTATCCCAATAAACCTATTCATTTAATTGTTGGCTTTTCTCCTGGCGGCTCGGCTGACACGGTAGGGCGCGCCCTGGCGGAGGGCTTATCGAATCGACTGGGGCAAGCTGTTGTGGTTGAGAATAAGGCCGGCGCTAACGGCAATATTGCTGCAGAGTTAGTAGCTCGCTCTGCTCCAGATGGCTATACCTTGTATTTCCCATCCATTGGTCATGCAGTGAATGCGTCTCTGTATAAAAACTTGCCCTATGACCCGGTGAAGGATTTCACAGCCATCGGTGGAGTATTTTCAGCTCCCAATATCCTAATCGTTCCAGCGAACTCACCCTATAAATCAGTTGGTGAATTGATTGCAGCAGCTAGAGCAAACCCTGGCAGACTGACCTTTGCCTCTAGTGGCAGCGGAACATCTGTCCATCTCTCAGCCGTACTATTTGAAAAAATGGCTAAGATTGACATGATTCATGTGCCATACAAAGGCACTGGCAGTGCCATGCCTGATGTGATCTCTGGTCAAGTAGACATGAGTTTTCCGAACTTACCAAGTGGTCTGCCCCATGTGAAGTCGGGTAGTTTAAGAGCGCTAGGGATTACTACTGCAAAACGATCTAGCGCTGCACCCAATATTCCAACCATCGCAGAATCTGGCTTGCCTGGTTATGACATGGCAACCTGGTATGGCTTGGTTACTCCTGCAAACTTACCAGTAGAGATTCGCAATCGCTTGAACAAAGAATTGCAAAGTATTTTGGCGGATCCTAAATTTAAGGATAAGCTGATTGCACAGGGTGCTGATCCTATGCCAGGAACATCCGAACAGTTTTCTGCATTTATTAAAAGTGAAATTGAAAAGTGGCGTAAGCTAATTGCGCAATCACAAATTACGATTGATTAATGATCGATTTAAGAATTTACTAAAGGAAGATTCATGTCATTTACATCGAATGCCTGTATTGCTGGAATATATGAGCATCCCCTCAGGGTAGCGCCCGATCATACGGTTGCTCAGCTGCATGCGGAAGTAGCGCGTGGGGCTTTGCAAGATGCCGGCCTAACACTAGATGATGTTGATGGTTATTTTTGTGCAGGTGACGCGCCTGGTATGGGTCCTGTATCCATGGCAGATTATTTGGGTTTGAAAAAACTCACGTATTTAGATTCAACGGATACTGGCGGATCTTCCTATTTAACCCATGTGAACCATGCCGCTCGTGCGATTGCAACAGGCCAGTGCAAGGTAGCTTTAATTACCTTGGCCGGACGGCCGAAGTCTGAAGGCTCTAGCGGTACACAAGTTCGTAGTCAATGGGCTAGCGCTCCTGATTTTGCTTTTGAAAAACCCTATTCACCAGCGCCATTAAATACTTATGCCATGTGTGCTATGCGCCATATGTATGAGTTTGGCACTACCAGTGAGCAGCTTGCATGGATCAAGGTAGCAGCTTCACATCACGCACAACATAATCCTCATGCAGCATTGAAAGATGTTCTGACTGTTGAGGATGTCTTGAACTCCCCAATGATTGCTGATCCTTTACATCGTGCTGACTGCTGTGTAGTAACAGATAGCGGCGGTGCTTTGGTCGTAGTTCATCCCGATATTGCGAAGACCTTGAAAAAACCGGTAGTGACCATGATGGGCGCCGGTGAAACGACGAAAGGTCAGATGGGTGGCAAGGTCGACCTTACTTATTCTGGGTTAGCTTGGGCTGCACCCTTAGCATTTAAGGAGGCCAAGTTAACACCTGAGAAAATTCGGTATGCATCTATTTATGACAGCTTCACCATTACCGTCCTGATTCAGTTGGAAGATCTGGGGTTCTGTAAGAAGGGTGAGGGTGGCAAGTTTGTTGAAGGTGGTCAATTAATTTCAGGCAAAGGACAGTTAGCTTTTAATACTGATGGAGGCGGCTTATGTAATAACCATCCAGCTAATCGCGGCGGTATGACTAAAGTCATTGAAGCAGTCAGACAGTTGCGTGGTGAAGCGCATCCAGCAGTACAAGTCCCCAATTTAGAGTTTGCACTTGCCTCAGGTATTGGTGGCGCACTGGGTACTCGCCATGGTGCAGCAGTATTAATTTTAGGGAGACTGTCATGAGTCAAGTAAATGAAAAAAATTCGGCTAATACAGAATATCGTTTGCCAAGCCCAATTGCTAATCCTGAAAATAAGGCTTTCCTAGAAGCTGCGCAGAACAACCAATTGGTCTTAAAGCATTGCAATGCTTGCAAAGAAGTGCATTACTATCCACGCACGATTTGTCCGCATTGCGGCAGTAATGATACGACTTGGGTGAAATCTGCCGGCCTGGGTGAAATCTACTCCTATACCGTAATGAGACGTGGTGTCGAAGTGCCGTTTGCGATGGCCTATGTGCGCTTAAATGAGGGCATCTCCATACTGACTCATTTGACTCATTGCGATTTTGATTCGATTCGCGTTGGGCAAAAGGTGAAGGTGGTATTTCAGGAAACACAAGATGGGCAAAAAACCCACCTCTTTGAACCTGTCTAAAAAGGTCAATACCTAAATTAGTCTATTCAGGGCCTCGAGATAGTTCTCGGGGTTCAGTGCTTTACCTTCTCGCTGTGCTTCCCACATAACTTGACCCAAGCATTCCATCATCAAGTGTTGAGCTTCGTGTTCAGAGCCTAATTTCTTACTGAGTTTTTCAGCGATCGCTTTAATGCCAGGTGGTTGATTAATGGAGATCTGTTCGCTAATAGATAAATGCATAGATAGATGCAAGAAGGGATTGGTTTCACCCCGCTCTGGTGTGTAATCTTGCTCTAAGGCAGCTTCAGGATCAGTTAATAATGCGTGGTATTCAGGATGTTGCTCTATCCAGTCGCTAGCAAGTGTCTCCATCGGATCCAGGATGTGGTTCTCAGTTTTCTTTTTCCAGGTATCACAGAAAAAGCGGCGCACTTCTTCACGAGTTGGATTAAATATCGCCACGAACTTTTCCTTTGCCAGTTTTTTGTTTAAAGCCACAGAGTGGCTCGACGATACATTGAGCACACTCAGGATTGCGTGCTTTACAAGTGTATCTGCCATGCAGAATAAGCCAATGATGTGCGTCTAGTAGATACTCCTTAGGCACTCTTTTGAGTAATTGCTCTTCGACTTTGACGACATCTTTACCAGGCGCAAGACCGGTGCGATTAGATACGCGAAAGATATGGGTATCAACCGCAATGGTTGGTTGACCAAAAGCAGTATTCAGAATGACATTCGCTGTTTTTCTGCCAACCCCTGGAAGTGCTTCAAGATCTTCCCGATTTTGTGGGACTTTACCACCATGCTTTTCAATCAATAATTGGCAAGTCTCTTGAATATGTCTGCCTTTAGCATTGAAAAGGCCAATGTGTTGGATGTAAGGACGAACACCTTCTTCACCAAGATCTAAAAGGGCTTGGGGCGTATTGGCAACTTTAAACAACTGCTTGGTTCCCTTGTTTACCGATACGTCGGTTGCTTGAGCTGATAAGAGCACTGCAATCAACAGTTCAAAAGGAGAGCTGTACTCTAATTCGGTAGTAGGTTTGGGGTTGTTGGCTTTGAGCTGTTCAAAGAAAGCGCGCCGCTTATCAAGATTCATCATTTCTGTTGCTGTGCCCTGGCAATCGCTGCCGCAATGATGGCGCGTTTGCGCTCTTGCTCTTTTTCCTCTTGTGCGGTGGTAGGCTGTTCTGCATTGACCGCTACTAATTTAGCTGCCGCTTTTTTGGCTAAACGTTCATCATTCTCTTTTTGCTCACGATCAAGTCTATGTTCGCGGTCGTGATAGCGCTTGCGTGAGAGCTCAGCTAATTCAGGAGCCCAAGCATTCCAACCTGTTGTCTCAGTGACATCAACCATACTGATGCAATCAACGGGGCACGGTGGAATGCAGAGATCACAACCAGTACACCACTCAGTGAGCACCACGTGCATTTGCTTAGATGCGCCCACAATGGCATCAACTGGACAGGCCTGAATACAGAGTGTGCAACCAATACATTTTTGCGGATCAATCAATGCAACCGGTCTAGGACGTTCTTTACCGCACTCTGGATCAATTGTGTCATTAAGATCAAAAGCATCTTGAGGGTAAATGGGTGTCAGAACTTGGCTGAGTCTTTTAATGCCTTCAACACCGCCTGGTGGGCAGCGATTGGGTAGCGCTTCTCCGCTAGCTAAAGCTTCTGCATACCCTCTGCAATCTGGATAGCCACATTTTGTACATTGGGTTTGAGGAAGGAGATCCTCTAGGCGATCCGTGAGCTCGTTCGCCGGTTTTGTTTTCATTGCCTAGAAAGTTTAAAAAGTGAGGGCGTAGACCCCCACTGATGTTGACTTAGTCAGAACCCTCTAGTGCAGGGGGTCTTGCCTTAGTTTTTTTATTCACCACTTGGTGCTCACGAATAAAGTTTTTGATTTTTGGATAAACCTTATTGCGCCAACGACGACCGGCAAAAATACCGTAGTGACCAGCACCAGCGACTTCATAGTGATCTTTATGTTCTTTCGGGATGCCAGCACACAAACCATGCGCAGAACGAGTCTGCCCACTTCCAGAAATATCATCTAACTCACCCTCAACTGTGAGCAGCGCCGTTTTCTGAATATCCTGCGGCTTAACCAGTTCTCCCGCAACCTTCCAAGTACCGTTTGGCAATGCGTAGTCTTGGAATACAGTTTTGATTGTGTCTAAGTAGAACTTCGCATCTAAATCCAATACCGCGTTGTATTCGTCATAAAAGCGAATATGGGATGCAGCATCCTGCTCATCACCCTTCACCAGATTCTGGAAGTAGTCCCAGTGCGATTGGAGGTGATTTTGTGGGTTCATGGCCATAAAGCCAGTGTGCTGTAAGAAGCCTGGGTAAACGCGGCGACCAGCACCCGGATAGGTTGGCGGTACTTTGTAAATCACATGACTTTCAAACCAGTCAAAAGATTTTTGTTCTGCTAAGTTATTTACGGCAGTAGGTGATTTACGAGCATCAATAGGGCCACCCATCATGATCATCGAAGCAGGAGTTACTTCACCAGCAGATGCCATCAATGAAATAGCACCTAAGGTTGGCACGGTGGGTTGACATACTGAGATCACATGTAAATCTTCGGCGCCAATAGAGCGAATAAATTCTTGAATGTAATGAACATAGTCATCGAGACTAAATTCACCTTCACTCACTGGGACATTGCGAGCATCAATCCAGTCGGTAATGTAAACCTTGTGGTCTTGCAAGAGGGTTCGTACAGTGTCACGCAATAGTGTGGCGTGATGTCCAGACATTGGAGCCACTACCAGTACTGAAGGATCTTCTTTTAGTTTGATGATGGTATCGACATCATCAGAGAAGCGCTTAAAGCGAATCAAATTACAGAATGGCTTAGAAATCTTGGTGATTTCATGAACGGCTACTTCATGACCATGCGCTATGACTGAACGAATATCAAATTCTGGTTTCTTGTAGTCTTTGCCGAGGCGATAGAGAAGTTCGTAGCTGGCAGCTAAACGCTCTGATCCTGGAACCTTTGAAGCTGGATTGGAGGCATTAATCAAAGCCTCAGAAGCAGCGCGTGCCCATGAACTCATGGGTTGAAGTAAGGCTTTTTGGAACTCGTGTAACTGATAAAGCATGGTACCCCCTGTAATTCTATATAGCCGCTTATTATGCTTTTTGAGCTAATACGCGGGCGATTGCTTTGGCTACTTTATCAATATTTTTTGTATTGAGTGCCGCCACACAAATGCGTCCAGTAGAGAGGGCATAAATGCCATCTTCTTTCTGTAAGCGATCAACTTGCTCAGCAGTTAAGCCTGAGTAAGAAAACATACCACGCTGCTTTTCAATAAAAGCAAAATCTTGCTTCACACCAGCAGCAGCCAATTTTTCAACCAAACCATGACGCATGGCTTTAATGCGATCACGCATTTCTGCTAATTCATCTTCCCAGAGCTTGCGTAACTCAGGAGAGTTCAGAACCGCTGCTGCGATTGCAGCACCGTGTGTTGGTGGATTGGAATAGTTAGTACGAATCACGCGCTTTAATTGTGAAAGCACACGAGTAGATTCATCTTTGTTTTGGGTCACGATCGACAGGGCGCCGACACGCTCACCGTAAAGTGAGAATGATTTAGAGAAAGAACTGGACACAAAGAAGGACATGCCAGATTCAGCGAAAAGGCGAACCGCAATGCCGTCTTGTTCAATCCCAGATGCAAAGCCTTGGTAAGCCATATCCAAGAATGGAATCAAACCTTTGTGCTTACAAATCTCGATCACTTGACGCCATTGCGCCTCAGTAATATCTGCACCAGTTGGGTTATGACAGCATGCATGCAAGAGCACAGTCGTGTGTTTTGGGAATGATTCTATGGATTTGACCATGCCGTCAAAATCAACACCACGGGTTGTGCCATCAAAGTAGGTGTACTCCAGCACTTCAAAGCCAGCGGATTCAAAAATACCGCGATGGTTTTCCCAGGTTGGATTGCTGATTGCGCAAGGTGCGTTTAAATTGAGACGCTTAATAAAGTCAGCGCCAACACGTAATGCACCAGTACCTCCTAAACATTCAGCAGTGACTACGCGACCGTCTTTAATCAGAGCAGAGTCTGCGCCAAACAATAAATTTTGTACTGCGCTGTTATAGGGGTTTGGACCCTCGATTGGAATATAGCTTCGTGGTGAATGTTTTGCCACAATCGCCTCTTCCGCCTTGATCACTGCTTTTAAGAGAGGCACTTTGCCTTCATCTGTGTAGTACACGCCAACACCGAGGTTCACTTTGTCGGGACGTTGATCCGCAACGTAGGCTTCTGTGAGGCCAAAAATAGGATCTTTAGGGGCTAATTGAACTGAGGCAAACAGGGTCATTTGGGGTCGGGTATAGTAGTTTAAGGATAGTTTTGCTATTAATTGTCTGTTTTTGAAGTCAGAACCAACTATTTCTAAATAAAAACGGCAAAATCATTGTTTGTACAAAATTCGCTGTGAAGATATCTCACAGATGAAATGATAGCCGAGATGCCCCCTAAGTCGTCCAAAATTGGATCAAAACCCGAAGTAAAAGAAGCACCCAAAACCCCCATGGCTGATCCCTTGGGTGAGGTAGGTCACGACCTTGATCCTGCGAAGTTTGTCACCTTCCCAGACTCCCCTTACCAGCTTTATCAGCCTTTTGCGCCCGCTGGCGACCAGCCAGCAGCGATTGATGGCTTAGTGGAGGGGATAGAGGATGGTTTAACCTTCCAGACGCTTTTGGGGGTAACGGGGTCAGGAAAGACTTTTACGATGGCCAATGTCATCGCTAGAACAGGGCGTCCAGCCATCATTTTTGCCCCCAATAAGACGCTGGCTGCCCAGCTTTACAGTGAATTTAGGGAGTTTTTTCCTAAAAATGCGGTGGAGTACTTCGTCAGTTACTACGACTACTACCAGCCTGAGGCTTATGTGCCTCAGCGCGACCTCTTTATTGAGAAAGACTCCTCTATTAACGAACACATCGAACAGATGCGTTTGTCAGCAACCAAGAGTTTGCTGGAGAGACGCGATGTCATCATCGTCGCAACGGTATCTGCCATTTACGGTATCGGTAACCCTGGTGACTATCACAGCATGGTGATGACACTACGCCCTGGTGACAAGATGAGTCAGCGTGATATTTTGATGCGACTGATTGCCATGCAGTATGACCGTAATGAAACTGATTTCAAACGCGGCGTGTTTCGTGTGCGCGGTGACACGATTGATATTTTCCCAGCCGAACATAATGAATTAGCGGTCCGCGTAGAGTTGTTTGATGACGTAGTCGAGAGTTTGCAATTCTTTGATCCACTGACTGGAAAAATACGCCAAAAGATTCCTCGCTTTACCGTCTACCCAAGTTCGCATTATGTGACACCTCGCGAAACCGTTCTCAAAGCGATTGAAACTATTAAGACAGAGTTGCGAACTCGTCTCGATGAGTTTGTAAAAGATGGTAAGTTGGTAGAGGCGCAGCGTCTAGAACAGCGCACTCGTTTTGACTTAGAGATGCTCAATGAATTGGGCTTCTGCAAGGGTATTGAGAACTACTCTCGCCACCTCTCAGGAGCGGCTCCTGGCGAGGCCCCGCCTACGCTGGTGGACTATCTGCCCAATGACGCACTGATGTTTTTAGATGAGAGTCATGTCTTGATTGGTCAGTTGAATGCTATGTATAACGGGGATAAATCTCGTAAACATACTTTGGTAGAGTTTGGCTTCCGTTTGCCTTCTGCAATGGATAACCGGCCACTCAAATTCACCGAGTTTGAAACCAAAATGCGTCAAACCATTTTTGTTTCTGCAACGCCGGCTGATTATGAAAAAGAACATCAAGGTCAAGTAGTTGAACAAGTGGCAAGACCAACAGGTTTAGTTGATCCTGATATTGAGGTCTTACCAGCTAGCACTCAAGTCGATGATTTGCTCAGTCAGATTCATGAGCGTGTGAAAGTGGGTGAACGTGTTTTAGTCACCGTGCTTACCAAACGTATGGCAGAGCAGCTCACTGACTATCTTTCAGATAATGGTGTGAAGGTGCGCTATGTTCATTCTGATATTGACACTGTTGAACGCGTCGAAATTTTGCGGGATCTACGTTTAGGTGTATTCGATGTTTTAGTGGGCATTAATTTATTGCGCGAAGGTTTGGACATTCCAGAGGTTTCCTTAGTAGCAATTCTGGATGCTGATAAAGAAGGTTTCTTGCGTTCTGAGCGCTCCTTAATTCAGACGATTGGTCGTGCCGCCCGCAATGTGCGAGGCAAAGCTATTTTGTATGCCGATCGGATCACCGATTCAATGAAACGGGCCATGGGCGAGACAGAAAGACGTCGCACCAAGCAAATTGCCTTTAATAAACTTCATGGAATCGAGCCCAAAGGCGTTCAGAAACGCATTAAGGACATCATTGACGGGGTCTATGACGTCAAAGAGAAACGCCAGGAGATGCAGGTGGAGCAAGAGCGGGCTCGCTATGAGGATATGAGCGAGAAAGATTTGGCTAATGAAATCAAGCGCTTAGAGAAGCAGATGAACGCTGAAGCCAAGAATCTCGAGTTTGAAAAGGCCGCCAGCACTCGAGATCGACTCACCAAGGTCAAAGAAATGGCTTTTGGGGCTAGGTCTAGAGACTCAATAAGCTAATTCCAGGCTTGCAATGGGGATTTTTGGGATAATTCCCGAGCAGTTTGCTGGGTCATATGGTAAAGTTGAGTGGAATGGTCGGGTATTACCCGCCTGCCCATGAGCTGTCCATAACAATCCATTACCAAGGTGACATATGAGACTTACAACTAAAGGTCGTTTTGCAGTAACCGCAATGATTGATTTAGCCCTGCGTGAAACGCATGGTCCTGTAACTTTGGCCGGAATTAGCCAAAGACAAAAGATTTCCCTTTCTTACCTCGAGCAGTTGTTCGGCAAATTGCGCCGTTTCAATATCGTGGAAAGCACACGCGGCCCTGGAGGTGGATACACCTTAGCGCGCCCATCCCATGAAGTCAGTGTTGCTGACATCATTGTGGCAGTTGATGAGCCATTGGATGCCACTCAATGTGGTGGTAAAGGCAACTGTCATACCGAAGAAGAGGGCCATGGTCGTTGTATGACTCATGATCTATGGAGCAATCTCAATTCCAAAATGGTGGAGTACTTAAGCTCAGTGAGCTTAAAAGATTTAGTGCAGCAGCAAGAAGGGCGCGGCATTGTGATTCAAGACATGCGCCAAAAGAAAATGAAAGTTGAAAGTGTCAAGGCTGAAAAACCAGCTCCAGCACTTGCAGCGAAAAAAGAAGTTGTTCCCAAAGCGCCATTAGTGAATTCTGTTTTTAATTTAGCGCGGCAAAGCTAAGCGAATTAAGCGAATTTAATCAGTAGTCCTACATACCTAGAAATACCATATGAACGCACCACAAGACCTTCCTTTGCAACCGGTTCCGATGTTTAGTCCTAAGCACTTTCCGGTGTACATGGACTATTCGGCTACAACACCGATTGATCCTCGTGTGGTTGACAAGATGTTGCCGTATTTGCGTGAGCAATTCGGTAATGCGGCTTCCCGCAGTCATGCCTATGGCTGGGCTGCAGAAGAAGCAGTGGAGTGGGCGCGTTCAGAAGTAGCTCAATTAGTGCATGCTGATCCAAGAGAGATCGTTTTTACTAGCGGCGCTACTGAAAGTATTAACTTAGCTCTCAAGGGGGCTGCCCATTTTTATAAAGAGCGCGGTAATCACATCATCACTGTGAAGACCGAGCACAAGGCAACTTTAGACACCTGTCGCGAACTCGAGCGCGAAGGTTTTGAAGTGACCTACTTAGATGTTTTGCCCAACGGCTTGATTGATTTTGCGCAGTTAGAAACTGCCATGAAGCCGGGTACGATTTTGACATCAGTAATGTATGTCAATAATGAAATCGGTGTAGTTCAAGATATTCCTCGCCTTGGCGATTTGTGCCGTTCACGTGGTGTAATTTTCCATGTGGATGCTGCGCAAGCGACTGGCAAAGTAGCAATTGACTTAGAGAAGACCAAAGTTGATTTGATGAGTTTTTCTGCTCATAAGACTTATGGACCTAAGGGTATCGGCGCTTTGTTTGTGCGTCGCAAGCCCCGTATTCGTATTGAAGCTCAGATTCATGGCGGTGGTCATGAGCGCGGTATGCGTTCTGGCACATTAGCCGTTCATCAAATCGTCGGTATGGGTGAGGCGTTCCGCATTGCTCGTATTGAGATGGCCGAAGAAAATAAGCGTATTCGTGGGTTGCGTGACCGCTTATTGGCTGGCTTGAAAGATATTGAAGAAGTCTATGTCAACGGTGATATGGACGATCGTGTTCCTCATAACCTCAACATTAGTTTTAACTATGTTGAAGGTGAGTCGATGTTGATGGCGCTTAAAGATTTGGCTATCTCATCTGGCTCTGCGTGTACTTCTGCATCCTTAGAGCCCTCGTATGTATTGCGTGCATTGGGTCGTAACGATGAGTTGGCGCATAGCTCGATTCGTTTTACCTTAGGCCGTTTTACAACTCAAGAAGAAGTAGATTTCACCATTAAGTTAGTAAAAGAAAAGATTGCGAAGTTGCGTGAGCTCTCCCCATTATGGGAAATGTATAAAGACGGAATCGACTTGAGCACGATTCAATGGGCTGCACACTAAAAGAAATATCTAGATAAAGAAATTAAAGAGGAAATACCATGGCATATAGTGAAAAGGTCATCGACCATTATGAAAACCCCCGTAACGTTGGCTCCTTTGAGAAGGGCGACGATAGCGTGGGTACTGGTATGGTTGGCGCGCCTGCTTGCGGCGACGTGATGAAGCTGCAGATTCGCGTGAACGATCAAGGCGTGATCGAAGATGCCAAGTTCAAGACTTATGGCTGCGGCTCTGCGATTGCTTCATCTTCATTGGTAACCGAGTGGGTTAAGGGCAAGACCTTGGATCAAGCTTTAGAGATTAAGAACTCATTAATTGCTGAAGAGCTAGCATTACCACCAGTGAAAATTCATTGCTCTATCTTGGCTGAAGATGCCATTAAGGCTGCAGTTGCTGACTACAAAGAAAAGCATCCAGCTAAATAAACGGAATTAGAAAAAGATATGGCAATCACCCTGACTGAAAAAGCTGCAAAGCACGTTAACCGCAATCTTGAGAAGCGCGGCAAAGGTTGCGGCCTACGTTTGGGCGTCCGCACTACGGGTTGCTCTGGCTTAGCTTATCAGCTGGAATATGTCGATGAGCCTGCCACTGAAGATCAGGTGTTTGAATCCAATGGCGTGAAAGTATTTGTTGATCCAAAGAGCTTGGCTTATTTGGATGGTACTGAATTGGATTTCGTACGTGAGGGTTTGAACGAGGGATTTAAGTTTCAAAATCCAAACGTAAAAGATGAGTGTGGTTGTGGCGAATCCTTCCGCGTCTGACGATTACTTCCACTTCTTTGGTTTACATCAGCAGTTCAAGATCGATTTGCCTGCTCTTGATCAGGCTTATTTAGCAATCCAGAAGGAAGTTCATCCTGATCGCCATGCTCGCGGGAGTGAGACCGAGCAGCGATTGGCAATGCAAATGGCTACATTTGCTAATACCGCCCTTCAGACACTAAAACACCCTATTCAACGTGGTTTGTATTTGTGCCAGCTTCATGGTGTTGATGCCAAACTAGAAACCAATACTGCGATGCCAGCCGCTTTCTTGATGAAGCAAATGGAATGGCGCGAGCTTCTAGATGAACAAGCAGAAGATTTGCCCGCTCTTGAAGCCTTGATGGCTGAAGTAGAGCAATCCAAGGCAGATATTCTTGCTGAAATCACTCAAGCCATCGATGGTGCAAAAAATTATCAGCGTGCCGCAGAACTTTTACGTGGCTTGTTATTCATTGATAAGTTTGCGCTTGAGCTTGATGACACTATTGCAGCTTTGATCTAGACCATACGTAAACGACTCTCTATTTCTTATGGCCTTATTACAAATCTCTGAACCTGGTAAATCGCTTGCGCCTCATCAGCGCCGCATTGCTGTCGGCATTGATTTAGGCACCACGAATTCTTTGGTCGCTATTGTGAAAGATGCCTTGCCTAAAGTACTTCTGGATGAACAAGGGCGCGAGTTGCTTCCTTCGGTAGTTCGTTATCTGCCAAATGGTCTTACCCAAGCAGGATTTGAGGCGCTTGAGAGTGTGGTGATCGATCCAAAGAACACGATTGTTTCGGTTAAGCGTTTCATGGGTCGTGGCTTACATGATGTAGAGCATATTGAAAGCACTCCCTATGATTTTGTAGATCAGCCTGGCATGCTCAAGCTCAGAACCGTTGCTGGTGATAAAAGTCCCATTGAAGTCTCTGCAGAAATCCTCGCGCGTTTACGTCAATTGGCCGAAGACTCCGTAAACGATGACATTGTGGGAGCTGTGATCACCGTACCCGCCTATTTTGATGATGCCCAGCGTCAAGCTACGAAAGATGCAGCGAAGTTAGCGGGCATTGAAGTGTTGCGTTTACTCAATGAACCAACTGCCGCTGCGATTGCTTATGGATTAGACAATGCCTCTGAAGGCACCTATGCAGTCTATGACTTGGGTGGCGGTACTTTTGATATTTCTATTTTGCGCATGAGTAGGGGTGTATTTGAAGTACTCTCTACCGGTGGTGACTCTGCATTGGGTGGTGATGACTTTGATCATCGTTTGTATTGCTGGGTGATTGAGCAATCTAAATTACCCCCTTTATCGATTCATGATCACCGTACCTTGCTTCAAGCCTGTAGGCATGCCAAAGAGTCGCTGAGCCACAACCCTCTAGCGCGTGTGCATGAGACTCTCTCAGACGGAACGGTCGTCAATGTGGGTGTTAGTCAAGCACAGTTCTTTGAGATTACTCAAAACTTGGTGGCTAAGACTTTGACATCATGTAAAAAAGCGCTGCGTGATGCCGGCTTAAAGGCTGAGGATGTTAAAGGTGTAGTGATGGTAGGCGGTTCAACCCGCATGCCCAATGTGCAGCGCGCGGTTGGTGAGTTGTTTGGCACAAAGCCATTAAACAATTTAAATCCTGACCAAGTCGTAGCGCTGGGTGCAGCGATGCAAGCAGATTTATTAGCAGGCAATCAGAGTAAAGATGATGAGTGGCTTTTATTAGACGTCATACCGCTCTCTCTCGGTATTGAAACGATGGGTGGCCTGGTGGAGAAAATTATTCCTCGCAATACACCCATTCCAGTAGCAAGAGCACAGGATTTTACGACCTTCAAAGATGGTCAAACTGCCTTAGCTATCCAAGTCGTACAGGGCGAACGTGAATTAGTACAAGACTGCCGCTCTCTTGGTCGTTTTGAGTTACGCGGTATCCCACCCATGGCTGCAGGTGCAGCCCGCATTCGGGTGACATTTCAGGTGGATGCTGATGGCCTATTGTCTGTAAGCGCCACTGAGCAAGGCTCTGGCGTTCAAGCGTCGATAGATATTAAACCTTCTTATGGCCTAACCGATGCAGAAATTACCCGCATGCTGCAAGATGGATTTGCCTCAGCCCAAGAAGATTTGCTTTCTAGATCTTTGCGTGAAGAACAGGTGAATGCGCAGCGTTTATTAGATGCCGTACAAACTGCGCTAGCCAGTGATCGAGATCTTCTTAATGCAGTAGAGCAAAAGGCGATTGATCAAGAGATGGCGGCGCTACAAAAGATTTTGAATGAAGAGACTGATAGTGCCATTGTGCGCAAAGCAGTGGATCATGCGGCCAAAGCGACTGATGAATTTGCCCAGATACGTATGAACGCGAGTATTCAGAAAGCCTTATCTGGCAAGAATGTTGCCGAGATCTAAAAATACATACATAAATAGAAACCAAGTAAACGCCATGACCCAAATTGTTGTTCTTCCCCATAGTGAATATTGCCCAGAAGGTGCAGTAGTTGAAGTCGCTCCAGGCACCTCGATTTGTGAGGCCCTGCTTGAAAATGACATTCCGATTGAGCATGCCTGTGACATGGTCTGTGCTTGCACGACTTGCCACGTGATTGTGAAAGAGGGATTGAATAGCCTCAACCCTCCAGATGAGAATGAGGAAGATATGCTAGATCGCGCTTGGGGTCTTAACTCCCAGTCCCGTTTATCTTGCCAAGCCATTGTTGCCAGAGAAGACTTGGTGATTGAAATACCTAAATATTCAATCAACCACGCCAAAGAGAACCATTAACGGCACTAAATTGGTGCAGTAAGCTCATAAGCATGCATCAAGGTTAAAAGGCCAAAAGTGAGAAGACTAATATGATCTTGTAGTTCATTTTTGTAATACCTCCATAGATTTCTTTTAAGCCATCCTTCGGGGTGGCTTTTCTTTTAAGGCTTAAGCCTTTTGGTGGCGCCTGATAAAAATTGTTGCTTGATGAGTTGAGTAACATTTTGTCGGCTGTGTTTTTTGCGTTCTAGTAAACCAACTTTTCTAAATATGGTTTTTCCTTGCAGTTCACGTATTTTGAGTTGCGCATCTTTTTCCCAGGAGATATTCGCCAGCTTTGGAACGATCGAATAGCCAAGACCTTGGCGTACTAACTCAATGATAGCCTCCACAGAGTTGAGCTCCATGCCTTCTTGTATAGAAAGTTTATTAGCCTTAATCGTTTGATCAACTAGGTGTCCCGTCCAAGTATTACGCTCAAAGCGAATGAAGGGTAGCTTGGAATCTGCATGCGAGGCGTTTGATTTTTGTTTTGATGAAGATGCTGGGCTGATCAAGATCATGGGCTCTTTATATAACTCAGTCCACTGCACGTTCTGCGGTAATGCGTATGGCGACTCAGTCACAATTGCGGCATCAAGAGTGCCATCTAACACTTGATCTAGAAAGTCGCTCGATAGACCAGCAATTAATTTCACCTCAAGGCTGGGAAAACTTTGCTTTAATTCATTTAAAGTTTTTCCAAATGCACCCATGAGAGTGGATACCAGCGCCCCCAAAACAATAGTGCCGCTGAGATCGGATTTGAGGTTCGAGCCAAGAGCCTCATAGCGAGCCACAATTTCTTGAATCGGCTCGATTAGCGATCTTCCATGCGCATTTAAGCTAAGAGAACGTTTGGTGCGATCGAAGAGCTCGAGGCCAATTTCTTTTTCCAGTTGCTGTAGCTGTTGGCCTGCTGCAGCTGCGGTCAAGCCGATTTCTCGGGCGGCGGCTGCAACACTCTTATGGCGAGTGATTGCTAAGAAGTTTTTCAGGGTTTTAATACTGGACATGGTTTTATTATAAATAATTTCTTTATCTCAAAGAAAAATTAATTCGATTTATTTTTTACTATTCATCAATATAATGGGAGCATGTCAAATACTGATCTCAAAGTAAAGGTATGGCGCGGCTCCCACGAAGGGGAGTTTGTTGAGTACTTGGTGCCTCGTAACCCCAATCAAACTGTTTTGGACGTGGTTACCTATATCCAGAGAAAACTGGATCCTACCTTGAGCTATCGCTTTGCTTGCCGAGTTGGCATGTGTGGTTCGTGTGCTATGACTGTGAATGGTGTGGCTCGCTGGACTTGCCGTACCCACGTATCTCAGATTCTTCAGGGCGATTCACTAGAAATTGCTCCTTTAAATAACTTACCGGTTATTAAAGATCTCGCCACAGACATGCGCGAGTTTTTTAACAAGTGGAAGGGTGCGGTTGGTTTTTTTAAGGGCAATCAAACTCGCCATGATGACTTTGCAAAAATTGAGCCAAATTCTGAAGAGCGCCAGTTAGCCAATGCCGGGATTGAGTGTATTGGTTGTGGTGTTTGCTATGCATCCTGTGAGGTGGTTGAGTCTAGACCTAACTACCTCGGGCCTGCCGCACTAAACCGTGCATGGACCTTAACAAACGACGTAAGAGATGTTCAGCAGCTAGAGCGTATGCGTGCTGTCGCAGGGGATGCAGGTTGCCACGCATGTCACTCGCAAGGATCTTGTACGGAGCGTTGTCCTAAGGCGATAGAGCCAACCGCAAGCATTGCTGGACTCAAAAAGCTAGTCGCTAGAGCTGCCGTTCGCGGTAGTAAGTGGGGCAAGCTATGAGTGCCGGTGTATTGCAAGCCAAGCTTTGGTATGCGCAGAGAATCAGCGCCATGGTGCTTGGTATTTGTGTTGCGATACATTTACTGATCATTTTTTACGCCATCAGGGGTGGTTTGAGTGCGCAAGAGATATTAGGCCGCACTCAGGGCAATTTATTGTTTGCCATTTTTTATGAAGTATTTGTCCTTGCCTGTTTTGTGCATGCGCCAATTGGTTTAGCGAATATTTTGCAAGAGACTTTTCCAAAGACTGGAATAGCTCGGCCTTTATCTTGGATTTTGGCTCTAATGATTTTGATTCTTGGTACTACTGCTGTTGTGGGTGTTTTTACAGGTGGTCAGATATGAGTTCTAGACCAAGATTGGATTACCGTGCTAAAAGTCACCTATCTTATTTCGCCTATGCTTGTCATCGTTTCTCTGGCTTGTTGTTGGCATGCTTTATTCCGCTGCACTTTCTGATGCTGTCCCAATCTTTGCGGGGCGCTCAAGGCTTTGAGCAATCCCTTGCTCTGACGGATATCTGGATATTTAAATTTGGTGAGTGGGTCCTCGTTATTTTGCTAGCTATTCATTTGGCTGGTGGGGTACGCCTGTTAATGATTGAGTTTGGACCGTGGAATGGATTGCGTAAGGGCTGGATTCAGCTATCCATCTTGTTCGCTATCGCTTGCGGACTCTTATTTTTATATTTTGCTAATTGATTAGGTTGATATGCAATTACAAATGAATTTAGTAGAAGAGGCTTGCAAAGAGCTTTATATTCGAGCACTCAAAGTGTTGCCCGATGACATTAAGGCTGGTATTGATCGATTGGATAAGGCGGAGACGGATGCCCGTGCTCAGGTGGTGTTAAAGACCATGATTACCAATATCTCGGTAGCAGAGCGCGAAGACAATCTGCTTTGCCAGGACACAGGCCTGCCGATCTATAACGTCAAGATTGGTAGTAATGTGCAATTTGATGGCATGGCTTTAAAGGCGGCCATTCGGAAGGGGTGTGAACGTGCCACCAAAGAGTACCCTCTGCGATCTTCAGTAGTACATCCTATTACCAGAAAAAATAATCACACCTCTTGTGGCATTGATATGCCAGCTATTCATATTGATTTTTTTGATCAAGCAGAGTCAGTTGAAATTGAAATGGTACCTAAGGGAAGCGGTTCAGAGAATAATTCTTTTTTAAAGATGGCAATACCTGCAGATGGTATCAATGGTGTTAAAGCGTTTGTGATTGATAGTGTTGTCTCTGCTGGCGGTAAGACTTGCCCACCAACGATTGTGGGTGTTGGTGTTGGTGGCACATCTGATCAATGCGTAGCTATGGCAAAGCGGGCAGCAACTCGTGAGTTGGGTAGTGTTTGTAGTGACGAAGAGGGTGCCAAGTTAGAAAAAGAGCTCAGTGCTGCTGTGAATCAACTTGGGATTGGCCCACAGGGGCTCGGTGGCGATGGCACCGCTTTTGCGGTTCAGGTTGAATTGGCTCATACCCACATTACTTTGAATCCCGTTGCAGTCAATATGCAATGTCACTCAGCTCGCAGAGCACGTGCCACTTTTACGCCTACTGGCGTGACCTACGGATTCTAGGAAAAGACTGATGGCACATTACAACCTTGCAACGCCTGTTAGCGAAGCAGATATCCGCAAGCTTCGCATTAACGATACTGTGACTTTGCAAAATACATTGTTTGGCATTCGCGACGCAACCCAAATTCATATGTTTGATCATGATCGCAAGACACGTTTTGATTTAAATGGGCATGCTGTCATTCATACAGCGCCGAATGTTCGTAAAGTACCAGTGAGTGCAGAGTTCCCTGCAGGATATGAGCCTATTTGTATTGGCACAACCACTTCAGATCGTATGGAGCGCTTCACACGACCTTTGATGACACAGAATGGTGTGCGCATGATTGTAGGTAAAGGAGGTATGCGCGAAGGATCTGCTCAGGCCTTTAGCGATCTAGGTGGCGTATATCTTGCCATTATTGGTGGCACTGCAGCACTTGAAACAACCTGGATCGAGCAGATTGAAGATGTGGATATGGATGATCTCAATCCAGAGTCTTTATGGCGCTTCAAGATTAAAGATTTTGGTCCATTACTCGTTGCAATGGATAGTCATGGTGGCAGTATTTATCAAGAAGTGAAGAGCGATGTTGCCAGTAAAAAAGCAGCGGTACTGAAAAGTCTTGGAATCACTTCATGAGCGCAATTCCAACCATTGATACCGATATTCTGATTTTAGGATCCGGCGGTGCCGGCCTCTTTGCTGCCTTACATGCTCATCAAGCTAATCCCAATTTAAATATCACGATCGCAGTAAAAGGATTGTTGGGCAAATCTGGTTGTACGCGGATGGTGCAAGGTGGTTATAACGTGGCATTGGCTGAGGGGGACTCGGTTGAGCGCCACTTCATGGATACGATTGAGGGTGGTAAATGGCTCTCTGATCAAGATCTAGCTTGGACATTAGTGAGTAAAGCAGTTGAACGCATCCATGAATTAGAAAATGAGCTGGGCTGCTTTTTTGATCGCAATCCTGATGGTACGGTTCATCAAAAAGCATTCGCAGGCCAAACCTTTGACCGAACCGTTCATAAGGGTGACTTAACTGGTATTGAGATTATCAATCGCTTAGCTGAGCAGGTCTGGGCAAGAGGAATTAATCGTCTTGAAGAGCATCGTGCAATTGAGTTAATTCACAGCAAGGACGGTAAATCCCTTGCAGGTGTCTTGATGCTCAACATGCAGACGGGTCAATTTGTACTGGTGCGTGCCAAGGCTGTCTTGCTAGCTACTGGCGGTGGTCCAACCATGTACAAATACCATACCCCATCTGGCGATAAGAGTTGTGATGGTTTGGCGATGGCATTGCGTGCGGGTCTCACTTTACGTGATATGGAGATGGTGCAATTTCATCCAACAGGATTATTGGCTGGCCTTGGAACCCGGATGACGGGAACTGTTCTAGAAGAGGGTCTCCGAGGGGCTGGTGGTTATCTGCTCAATGGCAATAACGAGCGCTTTATGGGTAACTATGATGCTCGCAATGAAAGAGCTACGCGAGATATTGTTTCTCGATCGATCAATTCAGAAATTCGTGCTGGGCGTGCAACTCCAAATGGCGGGGTTTATATTCAAATGAGCCATTTAGGTCCAGAGAATGTCCGCAAACTATTTAAAGGTATGGTTGAGCGTTGTGCTGATAGCGGTTTTGATCTTGCAAATGATTTAGTTGAGGTTGTGCCAACCGCGCACTACATGATGGGTGGTTTAGTTTTTAAGAAAGATTGCAGCACGGATCTTCCTGGACTTTTTGCGGCAGGTGAAGATACGGGAGGTGTACATGGTGCGAATCGTTTAGGCGGCAATGGGGTAGCTAATTCAACTGTGTTCGGTGGTATCGCAGGAGAATCAATGGCGCAATGGGTTGCTTCTCAGCAATTAAGTGAATGCAATATGGATGAAGTGATGGCGAGTATCAACGAGCATGAAGCGCCCTTGAAAAAGACACCTGGCGATATTGAATTCATTCGAGATGCTCTAGCAGAGTGTATGTGGGATGACGTAGGTATCTCAAGAAATCGTGAAAGTTTAATGCGTGCAAGTCAAACCTTAAAAGAGTTGGCTTCACAATTGAAGCAAATGGGTGTCGGCGATATTCAGCGGGAATATAGCAATACTTGGCAAGACTGGATGAATTTACAAAATCTCATTCTAGTAAGCCAGTCAGTAACTGAAGCAGCGATTGCTCGAGAAAATTCACGGGGCGCTCACTATCGTGAGGATTTTCCTGAGCCAGGATCGCTTGAAGACTCGTATTACACGGCCACCTACTTTAAGAACCAAGAGTTGAAGATTGAAAATCGTCCAGTGCAATTTACGATGATTCAGCCTGGGAAAACCATCTTGGTTGAGGCTTAATCATTTTTGATTTAGTAGATCCTATCCATTTTGGATTGGCAACCTTAATTATTTTTGGTGCCTACTTTATATTTGGTATTTCAGGATTTGGCTCATCAATCATTTCAGTGCCATTACTAGTCCAGATGTATCCGTTGAAATCAGTAGTCCCCATGATGGTCATTATTGATATTTGCGGGTCTTTATACGTCGGTAGAAAGTCTTCTCAAGATGCTAATCTCAAAGAGCTTAAATGGCTCTTTCCATTCACTCTACTCGGAATGATTTTGGGAATTGTGTTGCTGATCAAAGCGCCAAGTGAGCCACTACTAATTATTTTGGGTTGTTTTGCTGCTCTCAATGGTGCTCGTGTACTGTGGCAAAGAAATTCAGAAATGCGCGAGCCTATTAATAAGTGGTGGGCTGCACCATTTGGTTTTTTTGGCGGCACCTTCACTGCCTTGTTTGCCACTGGAGGGCCAATCTATGTCTCCTATCTAGGCTTGAGAATCAATGACCCCAGGGCATTACGTGCCACGATGGCATTTGCAATATTGATGTTGACCCTTTTGCGCTTGACTTTGATGTTGGTTACTGGATTGATTCTGAGTTGGCCGGTCATTGGATTAGCAGTCTGCCTTATGCCAGCAACCTTTTTTGGGATTTGGCTAGGAACCCATGTTCATGCAAAGTTAAGTAATGCAGCAATGAGAGTAGCCTATGGATCGATTCTGTTTTTTGCTGGAACGATGCTGCTCATTCGTCAACTCTAATAATAAAAAAAGCGAAGACTTTATCTTCGCTTTTAGGTTGATACAGCGCTTTACTGAGCGCTAATATTTCTACCTTTAATCACTTTTTCCCAAACAACTGATTCTGCTTTGACCTGAGATTCAAATTCTTTCTGGTTATTGACTACCGCAGTGAGTCCATTTAAATCTAAGCTGGCTCGTAATGCCTCAGAGTTCACAGCCTTAACCGTTGCTGCATAAATTTTATCGGTGATGACCTTGGGTGTATTTGCTGGAGCAACGAGTCCAAACCAGCCAGTCGATTCAAAACCAGGAATGCCTGACTCAGCAACAGTAGGAACATCAGGCAATTGTTTGGAGCGTTTTAAGCTGGTCACTGCTAACGGTTTTATTTGACCGGCTTTAGCAAAACCTGTCGCTGCGGTGAGGTTGCCCACCATAAAGTCAATTTGACCTGCTACTAAATCATTGATTGCTGCAGATTCACCTTTATAGGGAACATGAGTTGCCGGAATATTTGCCGAATAAGTGAAGTTCTCAGCTGCCATATGCACCTGACTTCCAATGCCAGCTGAGCCAAAGTTTAAATCTTTTGTTTTTGCATAAGCAATAAACTCGGCGATATTTTTTACAGGAATCTTATTGCTTACAGATAGAAGCATCGGTCCAGTTGCTACATTGGTAATGTATACAAAGTCCTTGGCGTAATTGACGGGTAATTTTTTATAGAGATTGGGATTGACGGTGAGCATACTTCCAGAGGCGAGCATGATGGTGTAACCATCGGCAGGGGATTGCGCTACAAACTCAGCAGCGATATTGCCGCCAGCACCAGGCTTGTTTTCAACAACAACGTTTTGTCCTAAATCTTTAGATAGTTGTTGCGCTAAAAGGCGTCCCAAAATATCAGTAGTACCGCCCGCGGCAAATGGAATGATGAGTTTGATTGGCTTAGTTGGCCAGTTTTGGGCATTTGTAATTGGCGATGCAATAAATAGCAAAGCTCCCGCAATCAACACAATTTTCTTTCCTAGCTTGCTGATATGTTGCTTAATCATGCTTACTTTCTCCGATGGTCATTTGATCCAAATATCTTATCTGCATTTGTATCTAAAAATTCGTACTACCCCTATTTATTAGTTATAAGCTTATGTATTACTAGTGTCGCCCTCAGCGATTGTTTAGTCCAATCATTAGGGTATTGCAGGATATCTAAATCATCTATATGATCTAGATATGTCATCTATTTTGATCTCCGAGTTCATCACAAGTCAAGCCCTAGAAACCCTGCGTTCTCAGCATGAAGTAGCCTATGAGCCAGAGTTATATAAGAACCGCCCAGCTTTGATTGCTGCTTTGCAAAATATTGAGGGTCTTATTGTTCGGAACCTGACCCAAGTTAATGAAGAGATCTTGGCCGGGGCCCCCAAATTAAAGGTGGTAGGTCGACTTGGGGTTGGGCTTGAAAATATTGAATTGCCTGCTTGCGCTAAACGCAATATCAAAGTCATTCCTGCTACAGGTGCAAATGCTGAGTCTGTTGCTGAGTATGTCGTTGGTGCTGCAGTTGCTTTGACTAGGGGATTTATTCCTGCAACGATTTCCAGCTTAAAGGGTGAATGGCCTCGCCCACGTTTCTCTGCTTACCATGAGTTTTTAGGCAAGAACATTGGCATTGCTGGTTTTGGCAGTATCGGTAGAGTAGTAGCAAAAAAAGCGCATGCTTTTGGTTTGCAGTGTCTGGCTTATGACCCAATGCTGTCGGGAAACTCTGTGGAGCTTGATGGATTTTCGGTGCCATTACTTTCGTTAAGTGATTTACTTGGAAAAAGCGATGCGCTGACTTTGCACCTCCCATTTCTTCCAGAAACAAAGAATCTATTTAATGCTGCCACGCTTGATCAAATGAAGCCTGGTGCTTGTCTGATTAATACAGCTCGTGGTGGCATCGTCGATGAGAGGGCGCTGGCAGAGCGCTTGGGCTCTGGACGTTTAGGCGGTGCAGCTATTGATGTGTTTGAGAGTGAGCCAGCCAAAGATTTGAGTCACTTTGCGGGCATTGAGAATCTCATTCTGACTCCGCACGTTGCAGGAGTGACACATGAAAGCAATGAGCGCGTTAGTCAAATGATCGCCGATGAAGTGAATCGGTTTCTAGGAGCTTAAGATGAATTTATCCTATCAAAAGATGGTTGATTTAGCATCATCTGGTTTGCAAGCAGCAGGCATTGGTCAGAAAGCGGCTCATGAAACCGCTCAATTTTTAGCACTTGCTGAGCTCGATGGATTGGCTTCTCATGGATTGGCGCGGGTATCTCAATATGCAGGCCATGCTAAAAATGGTCGGATTGAATTGTCGCCAAAAATTAAAGTCCGCCCATTTAAAACATCTGCTGCATTAGTTGATGCTTGTGATGGGCTAGCATTTCCAGCATTGCGGTTTGCTACGGATTTATCTGTGAATCTCGCATCCAAGACAGGCGTTGGCCTGGTCGCAGTTACTAATAGCCATCACTTTGGAGTTGCCGGACATTTTGCTGAAGCGGCAGCGCGTGCCGGTTACATCTCTTTATTATTTGGTAATACGCCAGCAGCCATGCCGATGGTTGGTGGTAGCAAGGCCTTATTTGGTACCAACCCGCTAGCCGCAGCATTTCCGGTTGCTAATTGCGATCCGATGGTGATTGATATGTCACTCTCTGCTGTCGCTAGAGGTAAGTTGCTGGTTGCAGCAAAAAAGGGCGAGTCTATTCCAGAGGGATGGGCATTAACTGCTGAAGGCAAACCAACTACTGATCCTAACGAGGGTCTCAAAGGATTGATGGTGCCGTTAGGTGGAGATAAAGGCGCTTTGCTTGCCTTGATCGTTGAATTGTTGGTTGTTGGCTTATCGGGAAGTCGTTTTTCCTATGCAGCAGATTCTTTTTTTGATGCCAAGGGAAATCGTCCGCGTATTGGACAACTGTTATTAACGATTGACCCTGGATTGGCAGGTAGCCAAATGTTTGCAAGCAAGATGCAAGAGTTCTTAAAAATCTTGGCATCTGATTCCGGAACCCGCGTTCCTGGTCAAAGACGTTTTAAACAGCGTGCCTCAGGCTTTCAAGAAGGCGTCAACGTTTCTGATGTAGTTATAGAAGAAATTCAGACTGGTATCAGTCAGTCATGGAGTTAGTAGTCAATTAACAGGATTAAAGAGGAGAAGATCATGATCCATTTTGTCGTGCATGAGCCAGGAGATGGCGTAGGTGTGGTAGTAGTTGAAGGCGTAAAAGCTGGAGATAATTTGATTGGCTGGGTTATGGATGGAGATTTAACGCTCAATATGAAGTCTGAGAGCGACATTCCCATTGGCCACAAAATTTCATTAAATGAATTTAAACCCGGCGATACGGTGATGAAGTATGGCGTAGACATCGGCAAGGTTGTTGCTCCCATTAAAAAAGGTGAACACCTCCATGTCCAAAACGTAAAAACGAAGCGCTGGTAATCCAGGCTCTTATTCACCCATTCATTGAGAAAGAAAACAAGATGATTAATTTGAAAGACGCGAGCTTCATGGGTTACCGCCGTGAAAATGGCCGCATGGGAGTTCGTAATCACGT
This sequence comes from Polynucleobacter sp. AP-Feld-500C-C5, assembly GCF_018882265.1. Taxonomy (NCBI): domain Bacteria; kingdom Pseudomonadati; phylum Pseudomonadota; class Betaproteobacteria; order Burkholderiales; family Burkholderiaceae; genus Polynucleobacter; species Polynucleobacter sp. AP-Feld-500C-C5. Next base: position 118,045 of record NZ_JACVOW010000024.1, read on the forward strand.
ATTAATTCTGCCTTTAGATGATTTGTCCAATGCAGCTTGCGAAGCTGTGGCAAATAACATTAAAGGAACTCAGGCAATTCCTCACTCATACGGTCGTTTGCAATTTGGCGCCGACTTAGATCTACACTTCCGTACCTTGATTGGAACTGGCTGTAATCCAAACGTAGCTGCTGTAGTGGTTATTGGTATTGAGCCGCAGTGGACTAAAGTTGTGGTTGATGGCATCAAGGCTTCTGGTAAGCCAGTAGAGGGTTTCTGGATTGAAGGTAATGGCGATATCGCCACGATCGCTTCAGCCAGCAAAGCTGCTTACAAGATGATGAAACATGCCTCAAAGCAGCAACGGGTTAAGGCACCTTTATCTGAACTGTGGGTATCTACTAAATGTGGTGAGTCTGATACCACCTCTGGTTGCGGCGCAAATCCAACAGTAGGCGATGCTTTTGACAAACTCTATGGCATTGGCTCCACTCTCGTATTTGGTGAAACAACCGAGTTAACAGGTGGCGAGCATTTGGTAGAAGCGCGTTGCCGTACACCAGAAGTAAAGAAAAAGTTCCGTGAAATGTTTGATCGCTATCAGGATGTGATTGAGCGCCATAAGACAAGCGACTTGTCTGACTCACAGCCAACGAAAGGCAATATTGCCGGTGGTTTAACTACGATTGAAGAAAAAGCCTTAGGCAATATTCAGAAAATCGGTAAGAAATGTATCGTCGATAGCGTTTTGGATAAGGGTGAAGAGCCTAAGATCCCAGGCTTGCACTTCATGGATTCCTCTTCGGCTGCTGCTGAGATGGTGACCTTATGTGCTGCTGCTGGATTTGCTGCTCACTTCTTCCCAACAGGGCAGGGTAATGTGATCGGTAATGCAATTCTTCCAGTCATCAAGATTTGCGCTAATCCAAAAACAGTACGCACCATGGGTGAGCACATTGACGTTGATGTGTCTGGACTTTTGCGTCGCGAAGAGAACATGGATCAAGCTGGTGATAAGTTATTAGAGTGTCTCTTGCGCACTGCTGATGGCGAATTGACTGCTTCTGAAATTCTTGGTCACCGTGAGTTCGTATTAACTCGTTTATACGAATCAGCGTAAGTCTTAAAGCATGAAATCCCTGACCGCTTATCAAGAGGTAAAGCAAAAGATCACCGATGATCTGGTCAGGGGTCGTTATCCGATGGGGCAGGCTTTGCCTGCCGAAAAGGATTTATCAAAAGAATTAGACGTATCTATAGGAACCCTGCGCAAAGCGGTAGACGAGTTAGTTGCTGAAGGTATTGTGGTTCGTCGCCAAGGCAGGGGCACCTATGTTGCTGAGCATGATCTCAAGCGTTTGCTCTATTACTTTTTCCACGTTGTAAAACATGATGCCGACAAAAAGGTTAACCCAAGGGTTGATTTGATTTCTTTGGTCAGCGCTGTTGCAAATAAGGAAGAGGCTAGTAAGCTCCAGATTAAAGAAGGTGCAGATGTATGGCGTCTCGTGAATTGCCTTTATCTAGACGATAAATGTGTGATGATTGATCAGATTACACTAGATAAAAAGCGCTTTCAAAAGCTCACACGAACCGATTACATAAATCGCGAAGGTAGCATCTATCAGTTATATCAAATGAAATACGGGCAAACCGTAGTCCGCAGTAGTGAGCGTTTAAGGGCAGGCCTTGCCAGTAAGCAGCATGCAGAATGGCTCGGCTTAAAGCCAGATGCACCAGTCCTGATGATTAGAAGGGTTGCACTTGGGATTCAGGACGAGCCCTTGGAATGGCGAGTCTCAACACTGAACACCAGTCAACATGAATACTTTAGTGAGTTAGTGGTATAGCCCTGCATGTACAGCACTAGTAAGCGTAATTTACCGGGGATATTAATCTGTTTGGTAATAGCTATGTCCACTAGCTTTCTTTCTGAAAATTATGGTGGGCCTCAACTTTTGTATGCTTTGTTGTTGGGTCTTTCGCTCCATTTTCTGTATCTAAATGAGGCGGTAAAACCAGGCATAGACTTTTGCGCAAAGACTGTACTACGCTTAGGTGTAGCATTTTTGGGAATCCGAATTACCTTTGCAGATATTAGTGCGATTGGCATGAATACTGGCTTCATGGTAATTCTGGCTGTTGCATCAACGGTTTGTCTCGGCTTTTTGCTTGCCAAGTTTTTAAAGCTATCTCCAGATTTTGGATTGATAGCCGGTGGATCAGTTGGAATTTGTGGTGCCTCTGCTGCCCTTGCAGTTGCTTCAGTGCTGCCCAAATCAAAAGAAAACGAGCAATTTACTTTACTGGTTGTTGTTGGTGTGACGGTGTTATCAACGATTGCGATGGTGACATATCCTTTTGCATTACAGATGCTCGATATTGGCGCTCTTTCAGCAGGAATTTTTATTGGTGCCACCATTCATGATGTGGCTCAAGTAGTTGCTGCAGGGATGCTGTTTGGTCCTGAGGCGGGGGACGTGGCTACTGTGGTTAAGTTATTTAGAGTGGCTCTACTGCTCCCTGTGGTTTTGGTGATCTCAATTTTCTTTGGTGCGCAGAAAGCCACCAATAATTTAGGGTGGGGTAGCTTACGATTAATTCCCACATTTTTATTGGGTTTTGTTGCACTATCTATTGTGGCCTCAATGCAAATTTTGCCAACTTCGATTACTCATCAAATTGGTGCTTTATCACGTTGGATGTTGGTGATTGCTATTGCTGCAGCGGGATTAAAAACCAATTTCCAAGAACTGGCTCAGCTAGGTTGGCAGCCTGTACTGATGTTGGTGGTTGAAACTCTCTTTATTGCTGCCTTTGGGCTCATCTTTATTTTGTATGCAACCTAGGGTTAAAAGTTATAGCAACTCTGAGTATTTTGGCGGTATGCTTTAAAAAAATAAGCTCATCAGCACCTATCAGGGAGGCAAAGTATTCATGTCCAAGAAGGATGAATTTTCTAAGCGTCGACACTTTTTAAAATCATCAGTCATTGCAGGAGCGAGTGTGGGTAGTGCAATGAGTGTCCATTCTGCTCTTGCTCAAACCACAGAAGGCGGTTTCTTGGAGATTGATCCTTGGACTAAAACCCAGGGGTCAACTTTTGTAAATCCGCCTTATGGTTTGCCTTCAAAATATGAGAAGAATGTTGTGCGACTTCTTCCTTCGCCAGCGCCAACATTTCTCACGGGCTCAAGAACTCCTTTGCAAAGCTTACACGGGATCATTACTCCAAATGGCCTTGTCTTTGAGCGTCATCATGCAGGAGTTCCTGATATCAATCCGGATCTACATAAATTGGTGATTCATGGAATGGTAGATCGTCCGATGGTCTTTACGATGGACGATATCGTTCGTTTTCCTTCTGAATCGAGGATTTATTTTTTAGAATGTTCTGGCAATAGTGCTGCTGAGCTCAAAAAAGCCAGTAATCAAACGGTACAACAAATTCATGGCTTAGTTTCTTGTTGCGAGTGGACTGGCGTTCGCTTATCAACCATTTTGCAAGAATGCGGCATTCAGCCTGGAGCTAAGTGGGCTTTGGCGGAGGGTGCTGATGGTGCTGCGATGACTCGTAGTATTCCAATGAATAAGATGATGGATGATGCTTTATTAGTCTATGCCCAAAATGGTGAGATGTTACGGGCTGAGCAAGGTTATCCTTTGCGATTATTTTTGCCTGGGTATGAGGGCAATATGAGTATTAAGTGGCTACGAAGAATTAAGTTGGGTACTGAGCCTTGGCAAACACGTGAAGAAACCTCTGCTTATACCGACCTGCGATCTGATGGCAAGGCGCTGCAATTTACTTTCGCCATGGAGGTCAAATCTGTTATTACGCAGCCTTCAGGGATGATGAAGCTTAAATCTAAAGGCTTTTATGAAATCTCTGGTTTTGCTTGGTCTGGTAATGGCAAGATTCGACGGGTTGAGGTATCAACGGATAGTGGTAAATCATGGGGTGAGGCAGTGCTGCAGGAACCGGTGATGGACAAATCTTTGGTGCGCTTTCGTTTTCCTTGGATGTGGGATGGAGCACCAGCAACATTGATGAGTCGGGCGGTCAATTCAAGTGGTGAAATGCAACCCACAATGGATGGTGTGATTAAAGCCAAGAGTGTGAACACTTTCTATCACAATAACGCTATACAACCATGGCGTGTTGCTGCTAACGGGGAGATTACGAATGGTCGCTAATAGATGCATCTACTTAAGTCTTCTCGTAGCCTGGATTGGTATTTTATTAGGCTGTACTAGCAGTTACCAAGCGAGCGGACCGATAGGTCTTGGTAAGCCAATTTCTGAAAATCAAATTCGGGCGTGGAATATAGATGTTGGCCCAAGTGGGCTAGGCCTGCCGCCTGGCTCAGGCACTGCCATTGCTGGAGAAAAGTTATATCAGCAACAGTGCGCATCTTGTCACGGTGATCAAGGGCAAGGCGGACCAGCCAATCGCCTTGTGGGCGGAGGTTCTTTAAATACCAATAATCCCATAAAGACAGTAGGAAGTTTTTGGCCTTACTCAACGACTATTTTTGATTATGTCAAAAGAGCCATGCCACATCAAGCACCCCAGTCTTTAAATGATGATCAAGTGTATGCAGCCACAGCTTATATTTTGTTTCTCAACAAGATCATTACAAAAGATCAAGTGATGGATGCCAAGACGCTGCCTTTGGTAAAAATGCCTAATAGAGATGGATTTATTTCAGTAGAACGTTAATTACTTCTCTACGAATGCACGTTCGAAGACGTAGTCACCCATTTGGCCAAGACTTGGTGAGACTTTGAAGCCTTTGGCATCAAGCATCTCTGAGGTTTCTTTGAGCATGGATGGACTGCCACAAATCATTGCGCGATCTACTGCAGGATCAAGTGGTGGCAGACCAATATCTTTGAATAGTTGGCCAGATTCAATTGCAGTCGTGAGGCGACCGGTATGTTTGAATGCTTCACGCGTTACAGTTGGGTAGTAGATGAGTTTCTCACGAATGAGTTCGCCAAGGTACTCGTCTTGAGTGAGTTCATTTTTAATATAGTCACCGTATGCTAGCTCGCTCACTAGACGTACACCATGAATTAAAACAACCTTCTCAAACTTCTCATAAGTTTCTGGATCACGAATAATACTCATGAATGGAGCTAAGCCGGTGCCTGTACTAAATAAGTAGAGATGTTTTCCTGGATTTAAGTCATCCAATACCAGGGTGCCAACAGACTTTTCACTTACCAAGATAGGGTCACCAACTTTTATCTTTTGTAAACGTGATGTCAATGGACCATCTTGAACCTTAATACTTAAGAATTCCAAATGCTCTTCGTAATTAGGGCTTGCAACGCTGTATGCGCGAACAAGTGGCTTGCCTTCAAGCTCAAGACCAATCATTAAGAAGTGACCGCTACGAAAGCGCAAGCCTTTATTGCGAGTAGTAGTAAAGCTAAATAGGGTGTCGTTCCAGTGGTGAACGGTGAGAACGGTTTCTGTGTTGTATGCGGCCATAAATGCTTGTAAATAAAAGACTGAGTTTCAAAGAATGGGTAATTATCACATTCCTGATGGTGTGATTTACGGTAATTGGCGCATAAATAGGACTAAGTCGTGATATCGGTCCAATTTTTGGTAATAAGGATGGCCTTTCGCGACCCGTCCGCTAACAAGCTATGATCCTTTTATGAGTTCAGTACGCTATTTATATATTTCCCTGTTCAGTCTTGGGTTGGTTATCTTTGCAGTCATTTTGCAGCAGTCCGGCTATCAAGGCATCAGCTTTTTACCTTGCCCCTTATGTATTTTGCAAAGAGTCGGTTATTTGGCTATCGCCATTTTTTGTTTTTTGGCTGTGGGTATTGCCCCATTCCGAAAGCTCTTCCATGCCCTAGCTCTTCTATCGGCAGCATATGGTGTTTCAGTGGCTGGGCGACAAGTATGGCTTTTATCTCATCTAGAAACATCCTGTGGGATTGACCCATTGGAAATTTGGATTAATCAGTTTCAGCTTTCAAAAGACATTCCTTGGTTATTTAAGGCCGACGGACTATGCAGTGCAAAACTTCCAGCCATTCTTGGTCTTCAGGTGCCGGAATGGTCTTTATTTTGGTTTTCAGTGCTTTTCTTGGTCTTATTAGTCACACTGTTCAAAAAAAGGACTTAATTTCCGTGTACTAGGTTCTCTATATACCTAAAAGTAGTTAAGGTATGAAAAGTCCATCTTTTACAAATATAAGCCCTGATCATAAGATTTAGATTATTAGAGATTAAGGGGCTTTCATGGCACACACTCAGAACAACTCACAGATCATTGGCAAGACTCCATTGGCTCACTTAAATCGTGCAGCAGATATTCGCAAACAACTAACGCAATCATTATTTGCTGTCGCCCAAGTGATCACTGGGGTTGCCTTGCTTGTTCTAGCGACTCATCTTGCTTTGCAAAGTGAGGCTTATCTTGAGCTCTTAAATCAAAGCGGTCTCAATCAATATCATGCCTTTGCCCTCTTGGTATGTTTTAGTTTCTTTGCAGGAATTTTATTAATTGCTCAACAAGTACTAAAGCATGATGCGCATGAATTTAATGAGATGTCATCTTATTAAAAATACTGCTTCAATAAAAAGGCACCCTAGGGTGCCTTTTTTAATGTCTTCAAATTACTGAAGATGATTTTGTGACTTACTCTTCTTCGCGACGCAGGTGTGGAAAGAGAATGACATCACGAATGTTTGGTACGTCTGTGAGGAGCATGACTAGACGGTCAATACCAATACCGCAACCACCTGTTGGAGGCATGCCGTATTCAAGGGCTCGGATAAAGTCATGATCAAAGTACATCGCTTCTTCGTCACCTGCTTCTTTTTGCTCTACTTGTTTACGAAAGCGATTCGCTTGATCTTCTGCGTCATTGAGCTCAGAAAAACCATTGGCAATTTCACGACCAGTAATAAATAACTCAAAGCGCTCAGTAATACCTGGGCGAGTATCGGATTCTCTGGCTAGTGGGCTGACTTCAATTGGGTAATCAATGATGTAGGTAGGCTCCCAAAGATGCTCTTCAGCAACCAATTCAAACAAGGCCAATTGCAAAGCGCCGATACCAGCATTTTTCAATGTTGGAGAATCAGGATTTTCACCACCTTTTTTCAACTCAGCACGAATGAATGCTGCATCATCTAGTTGAGCAGCCTCGTAGTTCTTGCCAGACTGGCCGCAATACTTGAGGATTGCCTCACTAATTGTTAAGCGTTGGAATGGCTTACTTAAATCAAGCTCACGACCTTGGTGGGTCAAGAGGGCAGTGCCTTGTGCATCCATGGCTGCAGCACGGATCAAGCCTTCTGTGAAATCCATCAACCAGCGGTAATCGGTATAGGCTGCGTAGAACTCCATCATCGTAAATTCTGGATTGTGACGTGGGCTGACGCCTTCATTACGGAAGTTACGGTTAATTTCAAAGACGCGCTCAAAACCACCAACGACTAAACGCTTGAGGTAAAGCTCAGGCGCAATGCGCAAGAACATCTGCATATCGAGTGCATTATGGTGGGTAATAAAAGGCTTTGCCGCTGCACCACCAGGAATTGGGTGGAGCATAGGTGTTTCTACTTCCATGAAGTCGGCATCAAGCATATGGCGACGGAGTGATGCAATCGCATTGCTACGCGCCTTGAAAGTATTGCGGCTTTCTGGGTTGACAATTAAATCCACATAGCGCTGACGATATTTGGTCTCTAGATCTGAGAGGCCGTGAAACTTATCTGGTAGGGGGCGCAGGGATTTGCTGAGTAAGCGCAGGTTGCTGCATTCGACAGAGAGTTCACCCTTATTAGTCTTAAAGAGATTGCCTTCTGCAGAGATAAAGTCACCCATATCCCAGTGTTTAAAGGCGCCATGAGTATCTGCACCTGTGAGCTCATCATTGATGTAGAACTGAATCTGTCCACTACGGTCTTGAATAGTGGCAAAGCTGGCTTTACCCATCACGCGCTTGAGAATCATGCGCCCAGCCACTTTCACATGAATCTTCTTGGCAGCTAGCTCTTCCTTAGTCAGGCTGTCATAGTGAGCATGAAGATCAACTGCTAAATGCGTTGGAACAAAGTCATTCGGAAAGGCAACACCGTTCTCACGCAACTTTGTGAGCTTTTCACGGCGCTCTGCAATGATGTGATTTTCATCAACAGCTTCGGTGGCTGGTAGATTGGTTTTATCGTTCATATTCGTGGGTAATTAAACGCCTTGTTTCAGGCTAGCTTCAATAAAGGCATCAAGATCGCCGTCCAATACTTTTTGAGTATTCGAGATCTCAACGTTAGTTCGTAAATCTTTAATGCGGCTTTGATCCAACACATAAGAGCGGATTTGATGACCCCAGCCTACATCCGTTTTGCTCGCTTCTAGCTTATCTTGCTCAGCGCGGCGCTTTTGCATCTCGTGTTCGTAAAGGCGAGACTTGAGCATGCTCATGGCCTCGGCGCGGTTACGATGCTGACTACGATCGTTCTGACACTGCACCACAATTCCTGTTGGAATGTGGGTTAAGCGTACAGCCGAGTCGGTTTTATTAATGTGCTGACCACCTGCACCAGAGGCACGGTAGGTATCCGTCCGAATATCCGCAGGATTGACATCAATCTCAATCGAATCATCAATTTCAGGGTAGACGTAAATCGAAGCAAATGAAGTGTGACGTCCATTTGAAGAGTCAAACGGAGACTTACGTACTAAACGATGCACGCCAGTCTCGGAGCGAAGGTGTCCGTAGGCATATTCCCCATCCACCTTGATCGTCGCACTCTTGATGCCGGCAACGTCACCATCAGATTCTTCGAGAATTTCGGTTTTATAACCTTTGCGTTCGCAGTACTTGAGATATTGGCGATAGAGCATGCTGGCCCAATCACAAGCTTCGGTACCACCAGCGCCTGCCTGGATATCAATAAAGCAATTGCACGAGTCCATCTCGTTGTGGAACATGCGGCGGAATTCAAGATCATGAATGATCTTGCTGTAACTTTCAACGTCTTGCTCGATTGCTGCAATCGTCTCAAAATCACTTTCTTCTTTAGCCATATCAAATAATTCAATGGCACCAGTGATATTGGTATTTAAATCAGTGAGGGTAGCAACTACGCCGTCGAGTAATTTTTTTTCTTTACCCAGTGCTTGCGCTTTCTTTTGATCATCCCAAATGGTGGGATCTTCCAGAATTGAATTGACTTCAGTAAGGCGACGTGACTTTACTTCGAAGTCAAAGATACCCCCGAAGAGCTTGCTCACGGGTGAGCAGATCGGATAAGGTATTTGAAATAGTGTTTAGTTGTTCAGCTTCCATCCCCTAATTATAAGGGGGTTATTACATCTGTCCCTTGGGTGCTGGCTTAACTACCAGGACTTTCGTCGTGGGCCTCAATCATCAGTTGGATACGGGCTTGACCCTGATAGCGATCGGTCACTAGGCGGTAAGCGAGCTTGGCTGTGGCGGGCAAGCTTTGAGTACGGTTAAACCAAACCGCTGTCAATGGTTTTGCCGTCAACTTGCCTTCTGTTGGGTCAGATCCTAATGGCCGCACCATCAGACGCAGATGCTTCTCTTTCATCAGACTTTGCTGGGTAATTTCAAACTCTCCGTAAAAGACAGGCTGTGGAAATCCTTGGCCCCAGATTTCTTCTGCTAAGAGATCACTAATCTCGGGGGTGAATTCTGAGGGCTGCAGGGCGCCATCATGGGGGTGGCGACGCTCTAGGATTTCATCGTTCAATAAGCTGTTTGCGACTTCCTGAAAGCAGGCATCAAACTTTTCAAAATCATTTTTATGAATCGTCAGACCTGCCGCCATGGCATGTCCACCAAATTTGAGAATTAGTCCAGGCTCACGTTTTGAAACAATATCTAGCGCATCTCTTAAATGAAAGCCACTCAATGACCTTCCAGAGCCACGTAACTCCTCACCAGTATTGCCATCTGGGGCAAACACAATCGCAGGGCGATTAAAACGTTCCTTTAAACGGGAAGCTAAAATGCCGACGACACCTTGGTGCCATTCTGGATTCCATAAACAAATACTCGTGCGTTGTGCCATGGTTCCTGCGAGTTGCTCCTCTGAGAGGTGGGCAAGTGCTGTTTCTTGCATGCCGGTTTCAATCACACGGCGTTCGCGATTGATGCGATCGAGTTCTTGCGCAAGCGTTATAGCCTCATCCGTATTATCAGTCAGCAGCAGGCGAATACCCAGAGTCATGTCCGCTAGACGTCCAGCCGCATTGAGTCTGGGCCCAATCGCAAAACCTAGATCAAAAGTATTGGCCTTGCGAGGATCACGTCCTGCTGCTTGAAACAATGCTTGTATACCTGGCTGGGAGATGCCTGCACAAATACGCTTTAAACCATTTGAAACTAAGACGCGATTATTGCGATCAAGTTGAGCAACATCTGCAACAGTTCCGAGTGCAACGAGATCTAAGAGATTTTCAACTTTAGGTTGAGTCTCATTTGTAAATTTACCGCGCTTACGCAGCTCTGCACGCATTGCTACCAATACATAAAACATAACGCCTACGCCAGCAAGTGCTTTGCTCGGAAAGTTGCAGCCTGGTTGATTGGGGTTCACAATTGCCAAGGCTTTTGGTAATCGATCGCCGGGCAAATGGTGATCAGTCACAATGACTTCCATACCGAGTTCACGGGCGCGATCTACACCCGCTTCGCTCGCAATACCGTTATCAACCGTAATGAGATATTTAGGCTTTGGAGTTTGTCGTGCTGCAAGCTCAACTACTTCAGGCGTTAAGCCGTAACCCATCGTAAAGCGATTGGGTACTAGAAACTGAATTGGTGTATCTACGCCACCTAGCATGCGCAAGCCGCGCAGTCCCACTGCACAAGCCGTGGCACCATCGCAGTCATAATCTGCAACGATGAGCATGGACTCTTTTTTCTCCAGAATATCTGCGAGCAAAGATGCGGTGCTGATGCAATTCTTAAGCTCAGTTGGAGAAAGTAGATTTTTCAATTCCAGCGATAGTTCATCTGGAGATTCCAGACCGCGTGCAGCATATAAACGCGCTAACAGGGGATGCAAACCACTTTGTTGTAACCAAGTAGCGGTGCGCTCAGAAAAAGGACGTTGGGAGAAAAGACTCATGAAGAAATGATTTCTTTCCAGGAGAGAGGTTCTGCTTTTTTCCAAAAGGCCCAAGATTTTTTGTAAAGATCTCTTGCGGTAAAGATGCGCTCCCGTGTTTTGCCATTTAGAAAATCAATGATGAGCAATTCATCCAGATCTTTATCAGTCAATGCCTTGTTTAACTGGGGCCATATAGTCTCTGGCTGTTTTAACCATGCAAACGCTCCAGCCAAGACTTCGTTTCTAACCGAGGTATGGTGGGGAATGCTTAAATACTTCGCTAGACCAGTAAGCAAGGGGTGTTCACCATATATCTGTTTTGACTGCATGATTGCCACAGGTGCTTGAATATCGTTGAGTTTGCCAATACCGCTGATCCATAACGAGTTAATACTGAGTAGACCACGTTGTTCGCGCTCTTCATTGACAGTATCGATATGCCAGAGCATTTGAATCTCATTTTGTAACTTGCGCCAACGTTTTGCGATACCTGCTTCATGCGTATCGCGTGGCATCCACCAGTCAATATTGCGACCATGCGCTTGATCAACGCTATAGCTTGCCAAACTGGCAAATGGACCTGCAGGAATAAACCAGTAATGCTTGTCTTGAAACAAAATGGGGCTCTGAAAATCTTCCTCAATAAAGGGCAGTGCAGTTTTGAGAAGTTGAGAGGATTCAGTTTCAGTCAGATCAATCTGATTTTGGTTCATCAAAATGAGATGGTCCCGTGTAGCGTGCAAATGAATGGGCTGTAGGCAGGCAATTTCTTGATTGGGATTGACTTCCTGAGATGACTGACCCATCAATAAAACGGGTGCAATAGGGACCAAGTCTCCAAGTAAGAAGCGTTCGTGAGGCAAGCCTTTGATTGGCCGATCCTCCTTGCCTTGCTCATCTAAGGCATCCTCCCCCGACAACAACAGGGTAAAGCGCCTTAGATTGCTTTGGGCATTTTGAGGGAAGGTGGTGTCTGAGCTCATTTCCCTGATTTTAGGTGGCATTTAAGTATTCCATCAGTTTGCCTGTGTAATTGTCTAAACTGTAGCTATGTTGAGACTCCCCATCGAGCTAGAAATTGGCTTACGCTATACCCGCTCCAAGCGTCGTAAGACCGTTGGTAAGCGCGATGGCTTCCTATCCTTTATTTCTGGTATTTCTACTGCTGGTATCGCTTTAGGCGTTGCGTCTCTAATTGTGGTGCTGTCAGTGATGAATGGTTTTCAGAAAGAGGTACGTGATCGTATGCTCTCTGTTCTCTCTCATGTAGAAATCACTTCGCCTGAAGGATTGGCAAATTGGGAGCCGTTGGCTTTGAAAGTCGCGACACAGCCTCATGTGGTTGGCGTAGCACCCATGGTCAGTTCACAAGGATTGCTTGCACGAGATAATTCGATGCGGGGTGTTGCTATTCGGGGAATCTCGCCGAGTGAAGAAGGTAAGGTTTCTGATCTGCCAAAACAATTTATTGTTGGCAGTATTGATGACCTCAAGCCGGGTGGCTTTGGGGTTGCTTTAGGTGCGCAGCTCGCCTCTTTGGTTGGTGCTCGCGTAGGCGATCGAATTAATTTGATTGTGCCTGAGAGTGATTTAACGCCTGCTGGAGCAATGCCGCGGATGAGGGCGTTGCAAGTAGTTGGTATTGTGGATAGCGGCCATTATGAATACGATAGCTCTTTAGCCATCATGCACTGGAGAGATGCTGCAGCCTTGTTCCGCTTACGTGATCCATCAGGTCTACGCGTTAAGGTCGATGATATGCAGCGTGCTCCTCAAGTTGCCACTGAGTTGGCTGCTGTAGTTCCTCAAGCTTTATGGGTTACTGATTGGTCACGCTCAAATCGTAATTGGTTTGCAGCAGTTCAAACAGAAAAGAAGATGATGTTCATCATCTTGACTTTAATTATTGCAGTGGCTGCATTTAATTTAGTCTCCACTCTAGTGATGACCGTTAATGAGAAGCAGGCCGATATTGCCATTCTCAGAACGATGGGTGCAAGCCCAGGTTTAATTCAACGAATCTTCTTAGTACAGGGTTTGGCAATTGGTTTGATGGGGTCTTTGGCTGGCGTTGGTCTTGGTTTAATCATCGCGCTCAATATTGATGTGATTGTTCCTGCGATTGAAGCCATTTTCCGCGTACGCTTCTTGCCGCGTGAGGTTTACTTTATTAGCGAACTGCCCTCGGATGTTCGTTTGGGTGATGTAGTGACCGTTGGGTTGATGGCTTTTGGTTTATCGGTATTGGCTACCTTGTACCCTAGTCGTCGTGCTGCTCAAGTGCAACCTGCTGAGGCCTTGAGATATGAATAAGGCTATCAAGCATGTGTTGATTGCTAAAGGCTTGGCTAAGACCTATGGTCAGGGCGCTACAGCAGTAGAGGTCCTTAAATCTGTTGATTTGGATGTGGCACCTTCTGAGAAAGTCGCTATTGTGGGCTCATCAGGTTCTGGCAAAAGCACATTACTGCATTTATTAGGCGGCCTTGATACCCCAAGCGCTGGTTCAGTCTTCTTGAATGATGCCAACATCAATCAATTATCGGTAGCCAAATTAGACCAATTGCGTAATCAAAGCTTGGGCTTTATATACCAATTTCACCATCTCTTAGATGAGTTCAGCGCAGTAGAGAATGTTGCATTGTTATTGCGTATTCGTGGCTTGAGCAATGAAGAGTCGATGGAGCATGCTAGCAAGATGCTCAAAGCTGTAGGCTTAGCTAAGCGTGAATTGCATACCCCAGGTGAGTTATCTGGGGGAGAGCGTCAGCGCGTAGCAGTGGCTAGAGCCTTAGTCGGCAATCCTGCTTGCGTTCTAGCAGATGAGCCTACTGGTAACTTAGATACGGAAACAGCTGATGGAGTATTTGATTTGATGTTAGAGATTGCGCGTGAACAAGGCACTGCCTTTGTGATTGTGACGCATGATCCAGTGCGCGCTAAACGCTGTGATCGTATTTTGCACTTGGAGCGCGGAGTCCTTAAGACATTCTTGCAGTAATAATGGAAGCAATGCATTCCATGTGGATTGATACTCATTGTCACCTAGACGCGCCAGAGTTCTCAAACTCCTTGCCAAACATCATTTCTGCCGCAAAAGAAAAGAACGTTCAGGCTATTTTGCTGCCCGCAGTCAAAGCTGCTGATTGTCAGCATGTTAGAGAACTTGCCTCTCAATATGGGCATGCAATCCCTGGCTTGGTCTATACATTAGGTATTCATCCCCTCTATACCAATCAAGCTCACGAAGAAGATATTGCGCTACTTGAAGAGCAAATTACCCAGTCACTTTCTGATCCAAGGTTTGTAGGTATTGGTGAGATTGGTTTGGATTACTTTGTAGAGGGTCTGGATCCACATAAGCAAGAATATTTCTTTCATGCGCAATTAGACTTAGCTCAGCACTTTAACTTGCCAGTGATTTTGCATGTACGGCGCTCACAAGATGCTATTTTGAAAGCCCTTAGGCGTCGCAAAATCTTCGGAGGGATTGCGCATGCATTCAACGGTAGCTTCCAGCAAGCCGAGCAATTTATAGAGCTTGGTTTCAAATTAGGGTTTGGTGGCGCAGCTACTTACGAGCGCGCATTGCAGATTCGCAGACTCTTGGTTGAGTTGCCTATCGATAGTATCGTTACCGAAACCGATTCTCCTGACATTCCGCCGGCCTGGTTAAAGCAAGAGGGAATTGCATTTAATGAGCCCGCCTTTGTGGTTCGGATAGTGAAAGAGTTAGCTGTAATACGTGGCATTAGTGATTCTGAATTTGCTTCTGCTGTCTGGTGTAATGCTATGCAAGCATTGCCGCGTTGGTTAGCCCTCTGTGCTGGCAATCCCAACTTCACTCTAGCCTCTTAAAACCTTGCGCTTAGCTATTACGGCGTTTATCGCCGGGGGACCGCTCCTTTTCTTTTTTCCGCAAGTGCCATCAGGATGGCCATTTTTTTGTGCTGCTGTAGGCGTGCTGTGTCTATTGTTCTTATATCTGCGACCTCAAGTCAGGTGGTATCAACAGATTTTGATTTGCATCTTGTTGTTTAGTATGGGCTTTGCGTGGAATGCTCACTATGCGGAGAGCCGCTTGGTAAATATTCTTGCTGAGGAGTTGGAGGGTAAAGAATGCAGCATTGAGGGGAGGGTTGCCGCTTTGCCGCAGAGCAGTTCTGCAAGCGCTAAATTCGCTTTTGAGATAGACCATCTATTTTCTGGCAATAGCGAAGTCAGTAACTTTCCTAGGCGGATATATTTAAGTTGGCAACCAGCATGGAGAAGTATCCAAGAAATCCCCGAAATTATTCCAGGACAGCGCTGGAAATTGAAAGTCAAACTAAAGAGACCTTATGGCTCTTTAAACCCTTACACCTTTGATTTTGAGCGCTGGTCCTTTCATCAGGATTTTGGTGCTAGTGGATCTATTAGATCGGGTGAATTGTTAAAAGCAAGTGATATTAGACTGACTGAGTTTGAGCTTCGCATGGAGTTGGCACGTTGGAAATTACGTGAAAAGATCAAATCACTGTTACCAAAGGATGCTCGTTATGGTGGCGTGATGATTGCATTGGTGATGGGTGATCAAAATGCGATTGAGCAGGATGACTGGCGAGTATTTAATGCAACCGGTATAGGTCATCTGATTTCTATCTCAGGATTACATGTCACGATGTTGGCAGGTTTAGGTGCTTCTGCTGCAGGGTGGATATGGAGGCGCCGCGCTCTACCACTCATGATTCCAGTGAGTAAGGTTGCAGCCGCTTCTGGGTTTATCACGGCGTTTATCTATGCTTGGTTAGCTGGCTTTCAGATACCGGCACAAAGAACGATGTATATGGTTGGTGTTGTTGCGTTTGCTTTATGGACTGGTAGAAATCCAAGATCTTTTGATATTTGGTGGTGGGCGCTCGTATTGGTGCTTCTCGTTGATCCGATGGCGCCCTATACACCAGGCTTTTGGCTTTCGTTTGGAGCAGTCGCTGCCATTCTTTATGCCATGAAAGATTCTTCGGGGTTATTGGGTATACCCACTGGGAAAGAGCTAGAGATACATTGGTCAAATCGAGCTTTACAAGCAATGCGCGAAGCATGCCGTGTTCAAGCAGTGGTAACTATCGCTTTACTTCCGTTTACTTTGTATTGGTTTTATCAAGTCTCTGTAGTGTCACCATTGGCTAATGCTTTAGCAATTCCTTTGGTGAGTTACGTTGTTACTCCATTAGCAATCGCAGGCGCATTATTGCCTGACTTTATTGGTCGCTGGCTCTTGCTCCCTGCACATGCATCAATGGAATATCTGGCTCTAGTGCTTGAGTGGATGGCCAATTGGAGTTGGTCTGTGGTTTGGTCTAGTCAGCCGGAGTGGTGGCTCTTGCTGATTTCAGGGGTCGGGATTCTTTATGCAATTCATCCTGGAGAACTCAGGGGTACTTGGTTATACCGGTCATTAGTATTATTACCTTTATTACTACTGTTTATACCAACGGTAAATCTTGGCAATACATCTCTTAAAGCCGGGGAGTTTAGGGCTACCGTATTGGATATTGGACAAGGTACTGCTGTATTGATAGAAACAGCGCATAAGAGATTGCTGTATGACACCGGCCCGATTCAAGGTAAGAGGGATGATGCAGGTCAGCGCGTCATTTTGCCGTATTTACGCGGTAGAGGTATCGATCAAATCGATCGTATGGTTATTAGTCATAGCGATAGTGACCATGTGGGTGGCGCTGCCTCTTTATTGAAACAGATTTCTTTTCAATCAATGATGGGTTCACTGCCGAACAATAACCCACTGCTATTGAATCTTCAGTCTCGAAAAATTCCCAGCATTCCATGTCGTTATGGCCAATATTGGACTTGGGACGAAGTGGAGTTTTTAATTTGGCATCCTCGCGAAGACACTCTTTTTCAAAATCAATACTCAATGAAACCCAATGAGATGAGTTGTGTATTAGAGGTGCGAAATAAAAATGGCTCTTTATGGTTAACGGGAGATGTTGAGAAACAGGGTGAGGCAGAAATTGTTGCTCGCTTGGATCAATTTGCGCTCAATGCAATGGGAGATCGAGAATTTATTTTTATGGCCCCACACCATGGAAGCAAAACATCTTCATCCATTGATTTATTAACGAAATTAAATCCTGATTTTGCTTTTGCCCAAAATGGTTATCGCAATCGTTATGGTCACCCTCACCCCACGGTGACCGCTCGCTATGCAGGTTTAGATATTCCCTTTTATCAAACGCCAAGAACTGGAGCCCAGATTTGGCTTTTTAGAGATCAAGGTAAGTCGAGCTCTAAGGTGATTTTTTGGAGGCAGGAGGTCAAAAGGTTGTGGCATAGGCATTAGATGAGCTTTTCTTTAGTGTGTATGATGTGTATAATTAAAGGAGATGAATGCATAGTAAAAAAGTTATTGAAAAGTTAGTGCGTGACGGTTGGCGTCTGCGGGGAATAAGAGGATCGCATCATGTTTATGTTCATCCCTTGAAGCAAGGTCATATTGTTGTTACACATCCAAGAAAAGATATGCCAACCGGTTTATTAAAGGCAATATTTAAACAAGCAGGCTTAATGGGGGCGGGTGAATGAAATATCCAGTTGCAATTGAGCCGGGCAGTAAGTCAGAGGCATGGGGCGTTATCGTTCCAGATTTGCCGGGCTGTTTTTCTGCTGCTGATAGCGGAATTGACGAGGCTATTGAAAAAGTAAAAGAAGCGATAGAGCTATGGATTGAGGTGGCCTTAGATGAAGGTCAAGAAATACCAAAGCCCAGCTCGTTGAGGGAGCTTCAAAAGCGAAAAGAATTTAAGGGTTATGTCTGGGCAATTGTGGAGATTGATCCCGCTCTACTGTCGGATGATATTGAGAGGATCAACATCACACTACCCAAAAGAGTGTTGGCTAGGTTGGATGCCAAAGCCAAGAGTGCTGGGGAGAATAGATCAGCTTTCATAGCCCACCTTGCATTGATGGCATGAGTTAAAACCAAAAAAGGCTTCCTAGTCGATCGACGAGGAAGCCTTTTTGCTTATTTGGTTGCGGGGGCAGGATTTGAACCTACGACCTTCGGGTTATGAGCCCGACGAGCTGCCAGACTGCTCCACCCCGCGTCTGAAGACATAGATTCTACCATTTTTTGGACCCCTCTGTCGAGGTAAACCTTCAAAAGACGCGTAAATATGCGGTTTTTGCCAGAAATTTGAAATTTAATTGACCCTATATAAGGAGTAACATATTGCCACGCAACATTACCTTAAGGTCGTGAGATGTCAATTAGTAATCCAGAGTTTTCTAGCTCAACGCTTCTGAATCCTGTTCAAGTCAGCGGACCTGGTGGTGAACATAAAAAAAGTCTTGGCGTGATGATGCTCGCAGCAATTGGGGTTGTTTTCGGCGATATCGGTACCAGCCCACTTTACGCACTCAAAGAATGCTTTGATCCAAATCACGGCATCGCTTACACCCCAGAAGCTTTGTTTGGCGTGATCTCAATGATGATCTGGGCCCTGATTTTGGTTGTAACGGTGAAATATGTTTTATTTGTGATGCGAGCCGACAACAAGGGTGAGGGTGGCGTTCTTTCTTTAATGGCATTAGCTCTTCGTTCTTTTGATAGTAAATCAAAGGGCTATTTCTTTTTTATGATCATGGGCATGCTCGGGGCATGCATGCTGTTGGGCGAATCTGTTATCACTCCAGCCATCTCTGTTTTATCAGCGGTTGAAGGTATTGAGATTGCGGCACCTGGGCTACATAAATTCATTATCCCCATATCACTCATTATTTTGGTTGCTCTATTTTTGATTCAGAAATACGGCACTGCTGCAGTCGGAAAATTATTTGGCCCAATTACGCTCGCTTGGTTTATTACGCTCGCGGTCTTAGGTGTTTTGAATATTGGTGATGCTCCAGAAATCATTGCCGCATTTAATCCTTTATATGCCGTTGATTTCATAGCGCTTCACCCTACTACCGCATACATTGTGATGGGTGCTGTAGTGTTGGTGGTGACTGGTGTCGAAGCACTTTATTTAGATATGGGTCATTTTGGGCGTACTCCCGTTCGTTATGCATGGTTAATAGTTGTCTTGCCAAGCTTGCTAATTAACTATTTGGGACAGGGCGCCTTAGTACTTTCGAACCCTGAGGCAATTAAGAATCCCTTTTACTTGATGGTTCCAGAGTGGGCATTGTGGCCAACCGTTGGCTTGGCTACTGCTGCAACTGTGATTGCTTCCCAGGCCGTAATTTCCGGAGCATATTCATTGGTCAGCCAAGCAATTTTATTGGGCTTTATGCCGCGTATGAACATTCTTCACACCTCTGATTCTGAGCAAGGGCAAATTTACATACCGATTATAAATTGGGCTTTGTTGTTTATGGTGGTGGTGACTATTATTGAGTTTAGAGAGTCTGTTAATTTAGCGGCTGCTTATGGAATTTCAGTAACGTCAACAATGCTCATTACAACCATTTTGTTGGCGGTAGTCATGTTCCGAGAGTGGAAGATGAATGTTGTATTGGTGGCCTTCATTGCAACTGCTTTTTTCTTAGTTGATTTTGCTTTCTGGACTGCTAATCTGATTAAGATTAAAGATGGTGGCTGGTACCCATTAGCCCTGGGCTTACTTTGCTTTACCTGCCTAATTACTTGGTACCGCGGTCGTCAAATTTTGCGTAAGCGTGCCGTGGAGGGCGGTATTGAGTTAAGTAGCTTTATCAGCGCTTTACTAGCACACCCACCTCACCGTGTTGAAGGTAATGCAATATTCTTAACTGCTCACGTTGATTATTTACCAGTATCTTTTTTGCATAACCTCAAACATAACCATGTGCTACATGAAAGAGTTTTCTTCTTGAAAGTCAGTATTTGGGATGTACCTTATGTAAGCGACGAGGATCGCATTACCCTTAAAGATTTGGGCGGTAATATATTTGTAGTAAGAGCTATCTATGGATTTAAAGAGACTCCTGATATGGGAAAAATTATTAGCTTGATTGAGGAAAGCTTTAAGATGAAATTCGATATGATGAATACTTCTTTCTTCTTATCGCGAGATACGATCGTTCCCTCTGCTATGCCTGGCATGGCATTGTGGCGTGAGCGTCTATTCTGTTGGATGTATCAAAATGCAGGCCGTCAATCAGACTTCTTTAATATCCCAGCAAATCGCATTGTTGAACTAGGCTCAAAGGTGGAAATTTGAGAAAGAATTTTTCTCAGCGATCCAAAATATTCATTGGGATATTTTTATTACTGAGCTCCATTAGCGGTATTACCTTAGCAACGCCTGCTGAAGAGGCTGAGTTGGCTAAATTGGATAAGATCGAGTCAGAGCTAGAGTTGCAAAGAGACTGGGCTAAGTATCGCTGGGGTAAGGCTTCATCAGATTGCTATCAAAACTATTGGGTGAACTATTGCTTGCGTAGCGCTAGGGCAGAATATCGTAAAGAAATTGATCCCATTAGCGAACAAGAGCGTGCTTTGCATGAAGTACAACGCAATTTACGTAAGAGTATTAAAGATCAGGAAGATCAAAAGCGTGCCGCTGAGCGGGCCTCGCCTGTCAAGGCTGCAGAACGGGTTGATAATCAACGCGAGTTTGAAGATAAGCAAAAAGCTGCGGCTGCAAGAGCGGCCGATCTAGAGCAGCGTCGCAAGGACGCCCCTAAGCGTGCCCAAGAAAATAAAGCTGGCACGCAACTCGATTAACACTGAATTTATTAGCTTCAATTACTAGGAATCTCTTGGCTAAAGTCAAAACGGTTTATATCTGCCAATCTTGTGGCGGTACTTCTGCAAAGTGGCAGGGCCAATGCCCATCTTGTCAGGCGTGGAATACTATGGAAGAGGGCTTGCCCGAGACCACTTCTAACTCACGGTTTCAGGGTTTAGCGCAATCATTACCAAGACAAAAACTCTCTGCAATTACTGCCGAAGATTTGCCACGTTTTAGTACTGGTGTTGAAGAGTTCGATCGCGTATTAGGTGGTGGCCTAGTACCTGGTGGCGTAGTTTTATTGGGTGGCGATCCAGGAATTGGTAAATCAACACTCTTACTGCAAGCTTTGGCTGAGATGAGCTCTGTAGGTATGAATGTGCTTTATAGCAGTGGTGAAGAATCGGCTGCACAAATAGCATTGCGTGCAAAACGCATTACGCTCAATGCGCCACAACTAGAGGTCTTAGCAGAAATTCAGTTAGAAAAACTCATCTCCATCATGGATACTGTCAAGCCACAGGTATTGGTGGTGGACTCTATTCAGACTTTGTATTCTGAGGTGTTAAGTTCAGCGCCAGGTTCCGTCGCCCAAGTGCGTGAGTGCGCTGCCCAACTCACCAGAGCCGCAAAATCCAGTGGGATCTGTGTATTGATGGTGGGTCATGTGACTAAAGATGGCCACTTGGCTGGCCCACGGGTGCTGGAGCACATTGTGGATACGGTATTGTATTTTGAGGGCGATACCCATTCTTCATTTCGTTTAGTGCGCTCGATTAAGAATCGTTTTGGTGCCGTTAACGAGCTTGGTGTATTTGCAATGACTGAAAAAGGTCTACGAGGGGTCACTAACCCGTCAGCAATCTTCTTATCGCAGCACGAGCAAATGGTTCCCGGCGCTTGCGTATTAGTTACTCAAGAGGGCAGTAGACCACTCTTGGTAGAAATTCAGGCATTGGTAGATACAGCACATGTTCCTAACCCACGGCGTCTAGCAGTTGGCTTAGAGCAAGCCCGTTTAGCAATGCTCTTAGCGGTATTGCATCGCCATGCGGGCGTGGCGTGTTTTGATCAAGATGTATTTTTAAATGCTGTTGGCGGCGTCAAGATTTCAGAACCAGCGGCTGACCTGGCAGTGCTGCTAGCAATTCAGTCATCGATTCGTAATCGCGCCTTACCTAAGGAGCTCATTGTCTTTGGTGAGGTAGGATTGGCTGGAGAGATTCGTCCTTGTCCGCGCGGTCAAGAGCGTTTGAAAGAGGCTGCTAAGTTAGGCTTTACAGTGGCCATTATTCCAAAGGCGAATATGCCCAAGACCAAGATCCCGGGCTTAAAAGTAATTCCTGTAGAGCGAATTGATCAAGCGATCGCAGCTGCTGCAGAACTCAGTTAATTTTCAGTAAATCGTTTTATTTTTTAACGCAGATCTTCTGCTTGTATTAAGAGTACTTGCTCTTCGCCAGCGGACACTTCCATCCAAATCACAGGAATTTGTGGGAACGCCTTTTTAAAGTTCTCATACTCATTACCAATTTCAAGCAGAATAGCGCCACGTTCAGAGAGATAATCTGGCGCTTGAGCAATAATCCTGCGAATTAAATCCATGCCGTCATCACCACCCGCAAGGGCCAAGGCTGGTTCAGCTTGATATTCAGCTGGTAGAGCGCTCATTGAAGTGGCATTGACATAAGGTGGGTTGCAAATAATCAGATCAAAGAGGTTGTCTTCATTGGGCTCGGGTAGTGCATCCCAAAGATCGCCATCTAATAATTCCACTTGAGAGCTTAAGCTATGGCGATCCACATTGCGTGCTGCAACAGATAAGGCTGGCATGCTGATATCACAAGCGCTCACATGAATATCAGGACAAGAAAGAGCAAGCAAGATAGCCAAAGAGCCATTGCCAGTGCAAAGATCTAATGCTTTGCCATCGGCCGGTAACCATGGCTCCAATGATCCATCCACAATCAGCTCCGCAATCCATGAACGGGGAACAATACTTTGTTCGCTACAGAAAAATGGCACACCCATTAACCAAGCTTCACCCAAAATGTAGGCTAGTGGTTTACGAGTTGCAATTCTTTGCTCAGCGATAGCGAATGCCATTTGGTATTGATCGCTCGTTAGTGTTCGCTCTAGATGATCTAGTGCTTCTGCAGGACTGAGTTCCAATTGTTTGCTGGTAATCCACAAGGCTTCACTCTGCGCATCGATAGCGCCATGCCCATAATGCAATTTTGCGGCCTCTAGTTTGAGTGCGACTTGATCAATGCACTGATTGACTGTAAAGGCTTGTGAAGGCTCAGGGTCCATGATGGATGAATTGTGTATTAAAAAAGAAAAGCAGTGGGGTGAGATTAAGCTATGAGCTGCTCAAGCGTTTTGCGATAGATATTTTTGAGTGGCTCAACATCATCAATGATGACGCACTCATCGATTTTGTGGCTAGTCGCATTGAGCGGCCCAAATTCCACAACCTCTTTGCAGATCTTGGCGATAAAGCGACCATCGCTAGTACCCCCAGTAGTGGAGAGTTCGGTATCCACTCGTGTCTCGGCTTTAATGGCTTTGCGTAAGGCACCTGCTAAATCGCCATCACCAGTAATGAACGGGCTGCCACCTAATACCCAGTCGATCCCAAAATCAAGACCAGCGTCTTTGAGAATATTTTCAAGACGTTCGCGCAATTGTTCTGGTTTGCTCTCGGTAGAGAAGCGGAAATTAAAATCGATTACCAGCTCACCAGGAATCACATTATTGGCACCAGTGCCCGCATGAACATTCGAAATCTGAAAACTGGTTGGCTGGAAATATTGATTGCCCTTATCCCACTCAGTCTCTACCAATGCTGTAATGGCTGGCGCAGACAAGTGAATTGGATTCGCACCTAAATGAGGGTAGGCAATATGCGCTTGTATACCTTTGATCTTCACTTTGCCGGATAAAGAGCCGCGACGACCATTTTTAATCATGTCACCCAACTGATCAACAGAGGTTGGTTCGCCAATCACGCAGTAATCCAAGCGTTGACCATGTTGTTGTAAACGCTCACACATGATGACAGTGCCATCATTGGCGGGACCCTCTTCATCGCTAGTAATTAAGAAGGCAATGGAACCTTGATGATCAGGATGGGTAGTAACAAATTCTTCTGTGGCAACTACAAATCCAGCTAGAGAGGTTTTCATATCAGCTGCACCACGACCGTAGAGTAAGCCATCACGAATCGTTGGCGTAAATGGGTTGCTGGTCCATTTTTCAAGCGGGCCAGTGGGCACTACATCGGTATGACCAGCAAACATCAGCACTTTGCCTTGATCGCCCGCTTTCCCTTTTTTGATGGCCCAAAGATTGGTGACCTGAAAATTCTCAGGCCCACTAATAACGCTCTCAGTATGAAAGCCAATTGCTTGTAAGCGTTGAGCAATTAAATCCTGGCAGCCACCATCGGCCGGTGTTACGGAATGGCAAGCGATCAGAGCTTCAGTAAGCTCAAGTGTGGCGCTCATAGATTTTTAGTCGCGCAGCAGTTCGTTGATGGCAGTCTTGGCTCTGGTTTGTGCATCCACTTTTTTCACAATGATTGCAGCATACAAACTGTACTTACCGCAAGCAGAAGGCAATGAGCCTGGAACTACTACTGAGCCAGCAGGAACACGACCGTAATGAACTTCACCAGTTTCACGATCATAAATTTTGGTACTTTGACCAATATAGACACCCATGGAGAGAACCGAATTCTCTTCAATGACGACCCCTTCAACTACTTCAGAGCGGGCGCCAATAAAGCAGTTATCTTCAATAATCACTGGGCCAGCTTGAATTGGCTCTAAAACACCGCCAATCCCAACGCCACCAGAAAGGTGAACGTTTTTACCAATTTGAGCGCAAGAACCAACGGTTGCCCAAGTGTCGACCATAGTACCTTCACCAACATAAGCACCAATATTGACATAAGAGGGCATCAAAACAGCATTTTTGCCAATAAAAGAGCCTCGACGAGCCATAGCAGGGGGAACCACGCGGAATCCGCCTGCTGCAAAGTCAGCAGCCGTATAGCCTTCAAATTTGCTAGGAACCTTATCGTAGAACTGAGTGTAACCACCAGCACTCATTGGAACGTTGTCCTCTAGGCGGAAAGAAAGCAGTACTGCTTTCTTAACCCACTGATTTACTTCCCACTTACCGACATCGCGACGCTCGGCGACTCGAATGGTGCCCGCATTGAGGCCTTCCAAGACCGCATTTACAGCGCTCCGGACGCTTCCAGGGGCGCTGTTGGGTGAGAGGTCTGCGCGGTTTTCCCAGGCTTGTTCAATGATGCTTTGTGGTGATTGGCTCATGCTTTTTAGTTAACTATCAGATTGTTAAGGGATTTTGTCCCTGAAGGTAGATCTATCATTATATCGATGGGGCAAAAACGCGTCTAAGTAGCCTTAAGCTTGCTATCATCTTCCCACTTTAGATGTAAATTTTTACCCCTTTTTTGAACCTCTTTTTTCCCTGCAAAGTACGCCGTGCAACTGAAATCTATCAAACTTTCCGGCTTTAAGTCTTTCGTTGACCCAACCCATTTTGAAATGCCTGGCCAATTAATTGGCGTTGTGGGTCCTAACGGTTGCGGAAAGTCGAACATTATCGACGCCGTGCGCTGGGTTTTGGGTGAATCCCGAGCCAGTGAATTACGTGGCGAGTCTATGCAAGACGTTATTTTTAATGGTTCTGGCTTACGTAAACCCTCTGGTCGTGCCAGTGTGGAACTCATTTTTGACAATTCGGAAGGACGCGCTCAAGGGCAGTGGAGTGCTTTTACAGAATTGGGTATTAAACGTGTTTTGACGCGTGACGGCAATTCAAGTTACTACGTCAACAATCAAGTTGTGCGTCGTAAAGATATTCAAGATATTTTCTTGGGTACCGGTATGGGTCCAAGAGGTTACGCCATTATTGGTCAAGGCACGATTAATCGCATCTTGGAGGCAAAACCAGAAGAGTTGCGCGTGTTCTTGGAAGAGGCAGCTGGGGTTTCTAAATACAAAGAGCGTCGTAAAGAAACTGCTTCTCGTTTAGAAGACACTGTCGAAAATTTAACCCGTGTTGAAGATATTTTGCGTGAGCTTGATCAACAACTCACTCGCTTAGAAAAACAAGCAACAGTTGCCGAGCGTCATGCAGAGCTCTCCGCGCAAATGAAATCCCAGCAACAGTTACTCTGGTTTGTGCGTCAGACCGAGGCTGGAAAAGAGCAAGAGCGTCATGCCAATGCTATCCGTGATACCCAAGTGAACTTAGAAGAGCAGACTGCTAAGTTGCGTCATGCTGAGTCTGAGCTGGAAACCATGCGTACTCAACAATACGCATTGCAAGATAAAGTCTCTGAGGCGCAAGGTGAGTTATATCAAACCAACTCTGATGTGAGTCAAGTTGAATCACAGATTCATTATGTGCAAGAAGCGCGCCAACGCTTACAACAACAAACTCAAGATTTGCAAGCACAATTGCAGCGCTGGACCGTACAAGAAACTGATGCCGCTCAAGCGCAACGCACTGCTGAGCATGAACTAAATGAAGCTTCAGAAAAAGAACAAACTCTCTTGGCAGACCTCACTGGCTTACAAGGGCAGATGCCAAGTCGTGAAGAGGCTTATCAAACTGCTGCACGTGATCTCAATAACGCCCGCGAAAGCTTAGCCTCTATTGAACAACGTCTTGCGAGTTTGGGTGAGCGTATTCGTGCCATGTCAGCTCAATCCGATGAGCTCAAAGGGCGTGAAGCCCGCTTAAGAGGTGAGCTTGATGGTATGCGTAGGCCAGATGCAGAAGCTTTGCAAATGGCGATTGATCGTCAAGCTATGGCGCAGCGCAAAGTTGAAGAGTCAAAACAACGCGCAGGTGAAACACAGCAACGCGTGCCTGCTGCAGATGAGGCACGTAATGCTGCCCAACAAAAAATTCAGACAGCCAATCAAGATTTGGCTCAAACTGAGGCTAAGTTAACTGCTTTGACCGCCTTACAAGCCAGCGTGCAAGCGCAAGGCAAGATTGGTCCATGGCTTGAAAGTAAAGGTCTTAAAGAAAGTAAGCGTCTCTGGCAAGAGCTCAAAGTAGAGAGCGGTTGGGAAGCCGCTTTGGAGTCGGTATTGCGTGAGCGTTTGGCTGCAGTGACTGCAAAGAGTGTGCAAGAAACTCTCGCTTTAGCCAATGATGCGCCTCCAAGTCGTTTGGCGATTTTGCTGACAGAAGAAATTAGCCCAGCACATACATCAGCTCCAGCGGATTTCACACCTTTATTAAGTCGTGTGCAAAGTGCTGGTGCCCCAAGGCTTACCTCTGTGTTGCAAGAGTGGTTAGACAATATTTATATTGCCTCCAGTCTCGAAGATGCTTTGCATCGCCGTGAAAAATTACCAGCTGGTGGTGCATTTGTTACTCAGCAAGGCCATTTAGTGAGTCGTGTAAGCGTGCAGTTATATGCAGCAGATTCTGAGCAGGCTGGTATGTTGGCCCGTGCGCAAGAGATGGAAAGTCTTGAGAAACAGTTACGCGCTCAAAAATTGATGCAGAGCGAATTGCAAGGTGAACTAGATCAATGCGTTGCTAACTATCAAGCGGCTCATCAAGCAGCAGAGCAAGCTCGTATCAATGCTGAGCAGGCAGTGCAAGAAGCTCATGGCTTTGAAGTAGAGAGAATGCAGTTAACTCAGGCTGAAGAACAATATAGCCAGCGCGCTGCCCAAATTCAGGATGAATTGGGTGAGTTGCGTCTGCAAGGTGAGCAATTAGGTAATACACAAGAGCAATCTGCGGCAGAGTTAAGTCAAGCAGAAGAATCTAAGCAGGGCCTCCAAGATGCTTTAGCATCTGCTCAAGAAAAATTAGAGGCTGCCACGCAAGAACGTGATCGTTTGCGTGAATCTTTACGCGCAGCAGAAATGTCTGCACAAGAGGCTGCCTTTGCAACTCGCTCACTGCAACAGCGTATAGCAGACTTGCAACGTGATCAAAGTACTGCTCGCACTCAGATCATGGAGATTCAGGATAAGTTTGATCAGGCCACTCAAGAGTTAGTTTCCTTAAGTGACGAAGAAGCGCAAGAAAAATTACAGGGACTCTTGTTAGCTCGTAGCGCGCGTGAAGCGGCTTTGGCAAACGCTCGTACTGAGCAAGATGCTTTATTACATCAATTGCGTGAGGCTGATGAAGCCCGTATGCAGATAGAGCGTAGCTTGCAGCCAATGCGCGATAAGGTGGTGGATTTGCAATTGCGTGAGCAGGCTGCCCGCTTGAACTATGAGCAATTTGCGACTTTGTTGACCGATGCAGAAGCTGACTTAACTGCCTTGGAAGCAAACTTTAGTCCTGACCTAAAGGTGGGTGCCTTGCAGACTGAAGTCAATCGTTTAAATACTGAGATTCAATCATTGGGTCCAGTGAATATGGCTGCGCTTGATGAGTTATCCAGCTCACGTGAGCGTAAGCAGTTTTTAGATGCACAATCTGCTGACTTGAATGAAGCAATGCAGACTCTGACTGATGCGATTGCCAAGATTGATGCAGAGACTCGTGATTTATTGCAAGGCACCTTTGATCAAGTCAATGGTCACTTTGGAAAATTATTCCCAGAACTGTTCGGCGGTGGTCATGCTGAATTGGTGATGACTGGTGAAGAGATTTTGGACGCGGGCGTTCAAGTAATGGCCCAACCTCCAGGCAAGAAAAATAGCAGCATCTACTTGCTCTCCGGTGGTGAAAAGGCTTTGACGGCGATCGCACTGGTTTTCTCTCTTTTCTTGTTGAATCCAGCTCCATTCTGCTTACTTGATGAGGTTGATGCACCGTTAGACGATGCCAATACCCTGCGCTATTCTCAACTGGTCGCCAAAATGTCAGATAAAACACAGTTTTTGTTTATCTCCCACAACAAAATCACCATGGAAATTGCCCATCAGTTGATTGGTGTCACGATGCAAGAGCAAGGCGTATCACGCATTGTTGCCGTGGATATCTCTTCAGCGGTTTCAATGGTAGAGGCTGCTTAAGTGTACGTAGAACAAATCATGACAATGTTGGGCTTGTCTGATTTGCAGTTTGCCTTAGCAGTTATTGGCCTACTGATTTTGATATTGGTAGCCATCCTCAACCTTAAATACTCCCGGGCACGTCGTAAAGCAAGAGAGCAGAGTGAATATGCTCTTGATGATCGCTTTGCACGCGAGCCTAGTTTTGTTCAGGGCTTTGCAGATGCTGACTCAAGTGAGCGTAATGAACCTAGTTTTGCTAGCGCGCTTTTAGCAACGACTTCTACTCCTGAGAAGTTTGCCATCGATCCTCGTATTGACTGCGTCATTACACTACGCTTTGATGAAGGTATCAGCGGGGCAGAGATTCTTGAAGAAATTAATACATGGACAGACTTACAAACGCAATCTGCTGCAAAGTGGATGTGCGAAGGTTTGAATGTTGATCAGGGGTGGGAAGAGTTAAACCCGCAATCTTCATACTCTGAACTCCAATTAGCTATTCAATTAGCAAGTCGCCGAGGTGCTATTGGCGTCTTGGAATTATCTGATTTCTGTTCTCGCGCTCAAGCGCTCGCCGATACCCTGGGTTCCCAAATCGACATGCCTAGCGTCAACTCCATGCTAGAGAGCGCTAAGGAGTTGGATGTGATGGCGGCAGATAGTGATATTCAACTCAGCATCAACGTACTCTTTGATGAAGCTTGCCCTTGGGGTAATTTTGATGCACTGATGCGTCAACGTGGCTTCAAGTTAGCGCGTAACGGCCGTGAATATGAGTTCTATAGTAGTGGGGCATTGATCTTTACCAGCGCAGGTTTAGATCCAAATAAGCCGGTAATGCAATTGACCTTACTCTTAGAAGTTCCTCTGGTTGCGCAAGAAGAGCGCGCCTTTGAAAGAATGTTGGCTGAGGGCGTGGAGATTGCACAAGCTGCTCATGGTCGTTTAGTAGATGACAATGGTATTAATTTGAGCGAAGCAGCTGTGATCAGTATTCGTCAGCATCTTGATGGCCTTTATGCCAATCTTGAGAAATCTGGCATCCCCGCTGGATCTTCCACAGCTAGCAGACTCTTTAGCTAGGACATCACCTTGTCGTCGAATAGTCCGATAAATACAGCGGAGCGTTACGCATTCTTACAGGCTGAGCTTGCCCGCCTAGAGCATGCTTACTATGTTCTAGATAATCCACTATTACCTGATATTGAATATGACCGCCTCTATCGAGAGTTATTGGATATTGAAGCGGCTCATCCAGAGTGGATTACACCAGAGTCCTTATCTCAACGGGTCGGTGGCACTGCCTTAAAAGAGTTTGACTCAGTGACTCATGAAGTACCTATGCTCTCGCTCAATAATGCATTTGAAGAAGCTGAGCTAAGCGCTTTTGATCGTCGTTGTCGTGAAGGCTTGCACGCAGATCATGTTACTTATGCGGGCGAGTTAAAGTTTGATGGTCTAGCCATTTCTCTGCGTTATGAAAATGGCTCTCTAGTCAGAGCCGCTACTCGTGGTGATGGAGCCAGTGGTGAAGACGTTACTGCGAACATCAAAACAATTCGTGCCATCCCTCTGAAATTAACGGGTAAAAGTATTCCACGAGTTTTAGAGGTTCGTGGTGAAGTCTTTATGTACCTTCAAGACTTTCAAAAAATGAATCAACAGGCAGCTGCTAGTGGCGAAAAAGAATTTGCCAACCCTCGCAATGCTGCTGCGGGAAGCTTACGTCAATTAGATTCAAAGATCACCGCAAAAAGACCGCTTTCTTTCTTTGCCTATGGGCTGGGTGCTTTAGAGCCGCAGTCTTGGCTACCAAAAACTCATGAAGAATTACTCAACGCTTATACAGAACTTGGGTTGCCAGTGTGCTCAGAGCGCAGGGTTCTTCATTCAGTTGCGGAGATCTTGGCTTTCTACAATGAGATTGGTGCCAAACGTGATGCATTACCCTATGACATCGACGGCGTTGTCTATAAAGTCAATTCATTTGCAGAGCAGACAAAACTTGGCTTTGTATCTAGAGCTCCACGATTTGCATTAGCTCATAAGTATCCAGCTCAAGAGGCGCTGACTACTGTATTGGGGATCGATGTGCAAGTAGGTCGTACTGGCGCAATTACTCCCGTTGCACGACTGGCTCCAGTTGAGGTGGGTGGCGTTACTGTTACCAATGCTACCTTGCATAACGAGGATGAAGTCAGGCGCAAGGATGTGCGTATTGGGGATACCGTTTCGGTACGAAGAGCAGGTGATGTGATTCCCGAAGTAGTGTCGGTGATCAAAGATCGCCGACCCGCAGATACGAAAGAATTTGTGATGCCAGTTAATTGCCCAGTATGTGATTCCCATATTGAGCGTTTAGCCGATGAAGCAGTGGCACGCTGTAGTGGCGGCTTATTTTGTGGTGCGCAGCGTAAGCAAGCTTTAATTCACTTTGCCCACAGAAGGGCTCTCGATATTGAAGGTTTGGGTGAAAAGATTGTTGATCAATTAGTAGATCAAAATCTCGTGAGAACGCCGGCTGATCTTTATCGCCTCGGTTTCACCGCTTTAGCGAATCTAGAGCGAATGGGTGATAAGTCAGCGGATAATCTCATTCAGGCGATTAATCAATCTAGAAATACCACCTTAGCTAGATTTATCTTCGCCCTCGGTATTCGTCATGTTGGCGAGACCACCGCAAAGGACTTGGCCAATCATTACCAATCGATGCATGCGCTCATGGATGCCAGTATCGAGGATTTATTGACTGTTAAAGATGTGGGTCCTGTGGTTGCAGACTCAATCACCAGCTTTATGCAAGAAGCACATAACCGAGAGGTCATTGAGCAGCTCCTGGCTTCAGGAATGCAGCTTTCTGTCGAGGAAAAAATCATCAGCGCAGCTGTAGCGGGTAAAACATTTGTCCTTACTGGCACCTTCCCAACAATGACCCGCGATGAAGCTAAGGAACTCCTGGAAAAAGCGGGTGCTAAAGTCGCTGGCTCAGTTTCTAAAAAAACTGACTATGTTGTTGCAGGAGAGGATGCAGGCAGCAAGCTTACTAAGGCAGAAGAGTTGGGTGTACTAGTGATTGATGAGTCAACAATGTTGCATTTATTAAAGTAGTTCTATTCTCAGATGAATTCCTTGCATTCTAAATTTCATATCAACTCCGAGGATTGGGCTGGCTTAGAGCCAATCTCTGACCAAGAAAAACAAGTTCGCATTGATTTAGCGACAGCTTATCAATTGGCTTATTTAAAGAATTGGGATGATGGAATCTATACCCATATTTCAGCTTCAGTGCCTGATGAAGATGGTGCTTATTTACTCAATCGATTTGGATTGCGCTTTAATGAAGTGACTCCTCAAAATTTAGTAAAGGTAAACCTGCAGTGCCAGGTATTGACAGGAGAAGGCCCTGTCAATCAGACAGGGTTTGCGATTCATGGTGCAGTACATGCTGCGCGCCCTGATGCAAAGTGTGTATTACATCTTCACGTAGATTCAGTAATTGCCGTATCGGCTCAAGCAAAAGGACTCTTGCCAATTTCGCAGCACGCTTTACGTTTTTATCGTGATGTGGCGTACCACGACTATCAGGGATTGGCATTGTCTGCCAAGGAGCAGGCTACTCTATTAGAAAATTTGGCTGATAAGAAAGCAATCCTTTTGCATAACCACGGCAGCATTGTTTGTGGAGCTTCCATACAGCAAGCATTTTATTTAATGGATGTTCTGGATAAGGCCTGCAAAATTCAGGCGCTATCTAGGTCTGATCAGGATTTTATTTGTCCACCTGCTGAAATCTGCGAATTAACTTATAGACAGCTATGTAGCGATGGGGATGATGAGGGTCGGCTAGAATGGCCTGCATATCAAAGAGCTTTGATGGATAGCTAAAAGGAGAAAACAATGCCATTAATTCAAGTGCAATTATTCGAAGGTCGTAGTGATGATGTAAAGCGGGAATATGCAAAAGCCATCACAGAGGCTGCTGTAAAAATTATGGGTTGCACTGCAGCATCAGTCGATGTGATTTATCAGGATGTAAAAAAATCTGATTGGGCAACAGCAGGAAAACTGTGGAGTGATTCCTAGCTATTAAATAGTCGATATTCCTTCCGGGAATATCTCATATAGCATCTCTTGTATTCACAAGCGAACATAGTTTGCGCAAGATACTTCAAATCATATTTTTAGATTCTGAGGAGGCTGTATGAAAATCTGCGTCATTGGAGGTGGTGGAGCAATTGGTGGTTACTTGGCTGCTAAATTAGCCAGGGCTGGTAATCAAGTAACCGTAGTTGCGCGGGGCGCTACCCTTGCAACAATCCAAAAAAATGGTCTAACACTCTATATGGAGAGCGAGCCTCGTCCTATTGTTGCTCAGGTTAGGGCAGTGGAAAAAATTAGTGATGTCGGCATACCTGATGTCATCATGTTGGCTGTAAAGGCACATCAAATTGAGCCAATCATTGATGATTTGGCAAGCATTGTTGGCCCTGAGACCACATTGATCCCAATGCAAAACGGCATTCCATGGTGGTACTTCCAAAATCTACCAGGCCCATTTGAAAACTTCCCGGTAGAGACGGTCGATGCTGGTGGGCAGATTATGAAAAAGATTCATCCACGAAATGTGATTGGTTGTGTTGTCTATCCAGCCACCTATGCAGAGTCTCCTGGCGTAATCCGTCATGTAGAGGGCAATCGTTTTCCGCTTGGTGAGCTTGATGGATCTCAATCCGAGCGCATCCAAAAAATTTCTCAGATGATGTCAGATGCTGGATTTAAGTCACCTATCTTAGAAGATATCCGCTCAGAGATTTGGTTAAAGCTCTGGGGTAATATGACTTTTAATCCTATCAGTGCGCTCACTCATGAGCATCTTGAGGGCATTTGCAGAAATCCTCTGACTAAGGATTTGGCGCGCAATATGATGCTCGAGGCACAAACTATTGCTGAGAAGTTAGGAGTTATATTCCGGGTGGATGTTGAAAGACGTATTTCTGGAGCAGAAAAAGTTGGTAAACACAAAACCTCAATGCTTCAGGATCTCGAAGCTGGCAATAACTTAGAGATCGATGCACTCCTTGGTTCTGTGATTGAGCTTGGGCGCATTACCAATACTCTGACACCTTGTTTAAGCACTGTATTTGCTTTAACTAAACTTTTAAATACTAAGGTTCAAACCTCACAAGGCAGGTTGGCTCTGCCAGAGCTTGTACTTGAACATTAGTCTTACCAAAGTCCTGCAGTATGTTGTAGTTTGATCCCATCTTGATGATGGGATTTTTTTTATTCAGACTTTCCTGCCGGTAAACCCTTCCACCATTCCCCTTTAAATTGTCCCTGCAGCCAATCAATACATTGGACTACTTTGGTGGGGACATGTTTTGGTGAGGAGAAGACCGCATGAATTTCTTGACTTGGTAGTGTCCAATCCTCCAAGATGGGTCTCAGAACTCCATCCTTCATCGATTGATGCGCTACATAACAGGGGAGTGCAGCCAAACCCATACCTGCTCTAGCTGCTGATAAGACGGAAGAGAGATTGTTAGAGGTAAACGGCCCTTTCACCTCGATAGATTCTGAATGACCTGATTGGTCTGTGAAACTCCAGCGATGGTCGCCTTGCACCGTGGAGTAGATTAAGGCAAGGTGTTTACGGATTTCCTCTGGGGCTTTTGGGATCGAGTGTTTTTCGAGATACTGAGGGGTAGCAACCAATACCCAAGGGTTGGTACCAAGAAATCTCGATCCTAAAGAAGAGTCTGGTAAACGTCGCATCCGAATCGCTAAATCGACACCTTGTTCGACAAGATTGATATATCGATCATCCATACTGAGATTGACTTCAAGCTCTGGATGAAGTGCCATAAATTCGAGAATGGAGGGTGTGAGAACCCGCCGCCCAAAAGCAACCGATGAATTAATCGTTAGCCTGCCCCGAACTTTGGATTGCATCAAGGAGGCCAGGTCATCAGCCTCTTCAATTTCACGGGCTATCAACTTGCATTTCTCGTAATAAATTTTCCCAATCTCAGTGGGGGTGACTCCACGAGTGCTGCGGTGCAGCAGTAATGCCCCTAAGCGCTTCTCCATGGATGCAACAAATTTGGTGGCTGTGGGTTGGGTAATGCCTAAATCTTCAGCAGCCTTACTAAATGAGCCCGTTTCTACGACTCGAATAAAGAGGGATATTCCTTGTACGCGATCCATGACAGGGCTCTCTGGTGGCAATAGATAGGTGATTTTTACACTATTCCACAGTGGAATACTAGATATAGATTTGCTGAGGTTCTCTATTTGCCTGAATTTGGGGATGATTCGTCCATACCCATATGAGGAGATGAATCATGGCAAAAATGAAAGCAGCAATGGCAGCAGTGTTGGTGATGGAAAAAGAGGGCGTTACCCAAGCCTTTGGAGTACCAGGTGCTGCAATTAATCCCCTATACGCCCAAATGCGCGAACGTCAGTCAATTGCCCACGTATTAGCGAGACACGTAGAGGGTGCCTCTCATATGGCAGAGGGCTACACAAGAGCCGCTCCAGGAAATATCGGTGTCTGTATTGGTACATCGGGCCCCGGCGGCACAGATATGATCACCGGCTTGTATTCAGCACAAGCAGATAGCATTCCAATTTTATGTATTACAGGTCAAGCACCACGCGCTAAATTGCATAAAGAAGATTTCCAAGCGGTGGATATTGCTTCAATCGCTAAGCCTTTAACCAAGATGGCAGTTACCGTGCTTGAGCCAGCATTGGTTCCAAGAGTATTCCAACAGGCATTTCACTTAATGCGCTCTGGCCGTCCTGGACCAGTATTGATTGATTTGCCAATTGATGTGCAAATGGCTGAGATCGAGTTTGATATCGATACTTATGAGCCATTGCCTGCCTATAAACCACAGGCAACTCGCAAGCAGATTGAGAGAGCGCTTGAAATGCTCAATGAATCTGAGCGTCCCTTAATTGTGTCTGGTGGTGGCGTGATTAATTCTGATGCTTCAGATCTTTTAGTGCAATTTGCAGAGATCACTGGCATTCCTGTCATTCCAACGCTTATGGGTTGGGGCTCGATCCCTGATAGTCATCCATTGATGGCTGGTATGGTTGGTTTACAAACATCACATCGTTATGGCAATGCCACGATGTTGGCAAGTGATTTTGTTTTAGGCATCGGTAACCGTTGGGCAAATCGCCACACGGGTTCAACCGAGGTGTATTGCAAGGGCCGTAAGTTTATCCACGTCGATATTGAGCCTACTCAGATCGGTCGTATCTTTACTCCTGATTTTGGTATTGTGTCCGATGCAAAAGCTGCGTTAGCCCTGTTTATAGAAGTTGCAACGGAGATGAAGAAAGCTAGCAAGCTGAAAGATCGCACTAAGTGGTCAGCTGAATGCTTGGGTAGAAAAAATTCCATCGACTATCAGCGTAAGACAAACTTTAATGAATCTCCAATGAAGCCGCAGCGCGTGTATCAAGAGATGGTTCAAACGTTTGGCGAAGATGTCACCTATGTCAGTACGATTGGTCTCTCGCAAATTGCTGGCGCTCAATTCTTGAAAGTATTCAAGCCTCGTCATTGGATTAACTGTGGTCAAGCTGGTCCATTGGGCTGGACAGTTCCAGCAGCTCTAGGTGTACGTGCTGCTGATCCAACCCGTAAGATTGTGGCGCTCTCAGGCGACTATGACTTCCAGTTCATGATTGAAGAGTTGGCTGTCGGCGCACAGTTTAAGTTGCCATTCATCCAAATTTTAGTTAACAACAGTTATCTTGGATTAATCCGACAAGCACAACGTGGCTTTGAGATGGATTACTGTGTGCAATTGGCTTTCGATAACGTCAATATTCCGGAAAGCGCTGGCATTGTGAAGGGTTATGGCGTAGATCACGTGAAGGTTGTTGAGGGACTTGGCTGTAAGGCCATCAGAGTAGAGCGTGAAGACCAATTGGCTCCTGCAATTGCTCAAGCCGAGGCATGGATTGCTGAATTTAGAGTACCAGTCGTAGTTGAAGTGATTCTAGAGCGAGTCACTAACATTGCGATGGGGACAGAAATCGATAGCGTTAATGAGTTTGAGCCTGTTGCTAAATCTATTGAAGATGCTCCAGTAGCAGTTCTTCAGTCCTAGTTTGTCATTCAGAAAAGAGAGTATTCAATGCCTCGTTTTGCCGCCAATTTGTCCATGCTCTTTACAGAAGATGCATTCTTAAATCGCTTTGCGCTTGCTCGAGTTGGTGGTTTTAAGGCTGTAGAATTTTTATTTCCTTATACATTTTCTAAGGATGAAATTAAGTCTTGTTTGGATACTTATGCGTTGAAATTGGTTTTGCACAACCTGCCTGCAGGCGATTGGGAGGCTGGCGAGCGAGGTATTGCTTGCCACCCTGATCGCGTTGCAGAGTTTCGTGCTGGGGTAGATAAAGCGATTGAATATGCCACTTTTTTAAATGTTAAGCAGTTAAATTGTTTAGCAGGCAAAGCCCCCGTCGGCGTTGATCCTAAAGTGCTACGTGATACTTTTGTTGGTAACTTAGGCTACGCAGCAGAGCAGTTAAGCAAAGCAAAAATCAATCTCTTAATTGAGCCTATCAATACTTATGATATTCCAGGGTTCTACTTATCAAGAACTCAGCAGGCGATTGAAATCATGGATGAGGTAGGAGCCGATAACTTGTATTTGCAATATGACATCTATCATGCTCAGCGCATGGAGGGTGAGTTAGCAAATACGATTCAAAAATATCTCCCTAGAATTGGGCATATTCAGTTAGCAGACAATCCTGGACGTAATGAGCCTGGTACTGGCGAAATTAACTATGACTTCTTATTCGGCTTCCTGGATAAGATTGGATATAAGGGCTGGATTGGTTGTGAATACAAGCCTCTCAAGAACACTGCTGCAGGCCTTGCATGGATGGAGAAGTATGAGCATTCTCATCATGAGTCTGCTTTTGCCTAAATAGATTCTTAGTTAGCTACTTAGGTAGTTAATCTAAGCCCCTAAAGCCTCAAGTAACTCGGTCTCTAATTGAATCTGTAGCTTTGGATTTTTGCCTAAGTTGGCGGCATCCAGCAGTAATACGTCTTCTACTCGTTCACCAAGGGTATTGATCCGCGCGGTATGAATCGATACTTGATGTTTAGCTAGCACTCTAGAGATGGTGTAGAGCAGTCCAGTCCGATCGCTTGCAGAGAGTGCAAGTGTGTAATAGCGCCCGCGATCATCTGGAGCCATATAAACCCGGGGCTTAATGGGGAAGGTGCGAGATTGTCTAGAGAGGCGACCCATGCTTGGAGTGGGTAAGGGATCTGCATTGCTTAATGCAGCAGTTAGCTCAAACTCTACCAGTTGAATGATGTCGCGGTAGCTACTGCCTTCATCTACCAGAGTGCTACCAGAAATTTGGAAGGTATCTAAAGCGTAACCATGGCGAGTGGTATGAATGCGCGCATCCCAGATAGAGAAACCATGCTTTTCAAAGTACGCGCAGATTCTAGCAAATAGATCTTCTTGATCTTTAATATACACCGCGACTTGCAAACCTTCGCCAATGGGCGACAACCTTGCGCGCACAATGGGCTGATCGTTATTCACCTTGTTATAAAGATGACGCGTTAACCACGCTATATCAGATGAGTCCTGGCGAAGGAAGAAGGCAACATCCAATTGTTTCCATAGTTCTTCATAAGCCTCGTCATTGATGCCATACAGGCGTAATTTAGCTTTAGACTCTTCTTGGTGTTGCGCCAATTCTGAAGAGGCATCTGGCTTGGCTCCACCTAAGACTCTAAGAGTGGCGCGATAGAGATCTTCAAGCAGTTTGCCTTTCCAGGCATTCCAGACTTTAGGGCTGGTGCCACGGACATCAGCTACGGTTAAGAGGTACAAAGCGGTGAGATGACGTTCATCACCTATCTTCTTGGCAAAAGCCCGTACTACATCTGGATCTGTGATGTCTTGCTTTTGAGCTACCTGGCTCATATTGAGATGTTCTGCAACTAACCAGATCAAGAGCTCAGTATCTTTTTTATCAAGACCATGGTCTTTGGTAAACTTACGCATATCGGCTTTGCCAAGTTGCGAATGATCCCCGCCACGTCCTTTGGCAATGTCGTGGAAAAGTGCGGCAATCACTAGTAACCAAGGCTTTTCAAAATGGGCAATTAAGCTGCTACAAAATGGAAACTCATGGGTATGTTCAACAACCATGAAGCGGCGCACATTACGCAACACCATCAAGATGTGCTGATCAACAGTGTAGACATGAAACAAGTCATGCTGCATCTGCCCAACAATTTTTCTGAAGGCAGGCAGGTATCGACCGAGAACGCTACTACGGTTCATTAAGTGGAATGCTCGACTTACACCTTCGGGTTGCTTCAGAATCTCGATAAAGAGGGCTCGATTAATAGGGTTGGCTCGCCACTTAGCATCCATTTTTTGGCGGGCGTTATATAGTGCTCGAAAAATAGTTGCTGAAAGGCTTTTGACGTTAGCTGTTTGCGAAAATACCAGGAAGGTTCGCAAAATTTGTTCAGGATGATTCTGAAACAATTGTGGATCGGTGATATCGAGTACACCTTGCCGCTCAATGAAATACTCATTACCTTCGCCTGGAATAGGGCGAGTGGTTTTAGATTCTTGCGGAAAGAGGAGTGCTTCAATGTTTTGCAAAAGAACATCGTTTAATTGTGTGACGGCTTTAGCAGCCCAGTAGTAACGACGCATAATCGCTTCACTGGCTTGGCGTGAAGAATCGGTTTCAATGCCCATCGATTTCGCCAGTGGTGCCTGTAAGTCAAAAGCAATCACATCTTGGCGACGTCCTGCGAGCAGATGCAAATTGACCCTCAGGGTGTCCAGAAAGCGTTGATTGCGATTCAGTTCTGTTAGCTCGCGCTGGGTGACTAAGCCGGCTTCATTTAAGTCTTTAAAGGTGTTGCCCAATAATGCCGCCTTACTGACCCAAGAGATGACCTGCAGATCACGTAAGCCACCGGGACTCTCTTTACAGTTAGGCTCAAGCGAGTAAGGTGTATTTTGATATTTGTAGTGACGTTGTATTTGCTCTGCTTGTTTAGCTTGAAAGAAGCTCTTTGGATCCATTGCAGATTCATAAGCGGCGGCAAATTCTTTAAAGAGTTGTTTTTTCCCGCAGATCAAGCGCGCTTCAAGAAGTGAAGTGCGAACCGTGATGTCCTGCTCTGACTCTGAAATGCACTCTGCAACGGTTCTTACTGAGGAGGCAATTTCAAGGCCAGTATCCCAACACCTTGCAACAAATTGCTCTACTTTTTTTGATACAGCATCAACCATAGTTGTGTTGGGTGGAAACAATATCAGAATGTCAATATCAGAATAGGGGAAGAGGGCGCCTCTTCCGTATCCGCCAACAGCCACCAGGGTTGCTTCGCTGTTCAAGTCATAGTCATTCCACAAGTGAGCGAGTAGTTGATCAGTCAGTTTGCCCAGTTGTTTAGTGAGTTTACCGGCAGCCTGTGTTTTTTTAAACTCTGTATAAGCAACTTCACGAGCGACACGCAGACCTGCCGCGTCAGTAATTTTATTGACTGTCTGCGACTGAGTCATGTGATTACGCGCTAGCTGTTAAAGGCCTGAATGCAAGACCTTTAACGCAGTCCGGCGGAGGATTGCTGCCCTCTGACCAGGTTAATACCTCAACGCCAGTTTGCGTCACCAAAAGAGTATGTTCCCACTGCGCAGACAAGCTACGATCTTTGGTTTTAACAGTCCACTGATCTGGCATGGTTCTAATTTCACGACGACCTGCGTTGATCATCGGCTCAATGGTGAAAGTCATGCCAGCTTCTAATTTCTCACCAGTGCCCGGGCGACCATAGTGAAGGATTTGCGGGTCTTGATGAAACACTTTGCCGATACCGTGCCCACAGTACTCACGCACAACGGAATAACCTGCTTTTTCAGCATGTGTTTGAATCACGTGACCAATGTCACCGAGTGAAGCACCTGGTTTCACTTGAGCAATGCCCAGCCACATGCATTCAAAAGTAATTTGAGTAAGACGCTTGGCCAGCAGAGAAACTTCACCAACCATAAACATCCGACT
Source organism: Polynucleobacter sp. AP-Feld-500C-C5 (assembly GCF_018882265.1). NCBI lineage: Bacteria > Pseudomonadati > Pseudomonadota > Betaproteobacteria > Burkholderiales > Burkholderiaceae > Polynucleobacter > Polynucleobacter sp. AP-Feld-500C-C5. The sequence continues at coordinate 158,976 of NZ_JACVOW010000024.1, forward strand.
GGTGTCACCGTAATAACCATCGGGAGTAATGACGGTGATATCTAAGTTAACCACATCACCAATTTTGAGAACTTTGTCCCCAGGAATGCCATGGCAAATCACATCATTGACCGAGGTGCAAATGGACGCTGGAAATGGTGGGTAACCTGGGGGTTGGTAGTTCAGTGGCGCAGGAATAGTTTTTTGCACGTCCCGCATGTACTCGTGGCAAATGCGATCAAGTTCGCCAGTGGTAACGCCAGCCTTAATATGGCGAGCTACATGATCCAAAACTTCACTCGCTAAGCGACCAGCCTCACGCATCCCAAGGATGTCTTTTTCTGCGGTAAATACACTATTCATTCCTTGATTATCAACGACTTGGACAGTCTTAGCTTACCAATACTGCCTAAAAAATAGGCGGTAACCCAGTTTTTAGGGTATTCAGAGCCAGTTTTATCGCACTGGGTCTTGGGACAGACTTGGCTAAGACTAGCTAGAGCCTTGATATTTAAGCTATAATTTTGGACTCGGGTCTATTTTGGACTTGAAATCGCGAGTTGAGCCCTCCAGGGTGGCGTTTTTTAGCGCAGCTAGGACTCAACTTTAGAACTAACCCTTAGGAGAAGTTATGTCAGTAACAATGCGTCAAATGCTGGAAGCCGGTTGCCATTTTGGTCACCAAACACGCTTCTGGTCCCCAAAGATGGCCCCATTTATTTTCGGTCATCGTAATAAGATCCACATCATCAACTTGGAAAAAACATTGCCAATGTTTCAGGACGCCCTGAAATTTGCAAAACAAGTTGCTGCTAATCGTGGCACGATTTTGTTTGTTGGTACTAAGCGTCAATCACGCGAGATCATTGCTGAAGAAGCTGCTCGTGCTGGTATGCCTTATATCGATAGCCGTTGGTTGGGTGGCACACTCACCAACTTCAAAACAGTTAAAGGTTCCCTCAAGCGTTTGAAGGACATGGAAGTTGCTAAAGAAGCTGGCGACTGGGAAAAGCTTTCCAAGAAAGAAGCTTTGACGAATGACCGTGATCTCGACAAACTACAAAAAGCCCTTGGCGGTATTAAAGATTTGAACGGCGTTCCTGATGCGATTTTCGTAGTGGACGTTGGTTATCACAAGATTGCGATTACTGAAGCGAACAAGCTCGGTATTCCAGTGATCGCTGTGGTGGATACTAACCACTCACCAGAAGGCGTTGATTACATCATCCCTGGTAACGATGACTCAAGCAAAGCTGTAACCCTCTATGCACGTGGTATTGCTGACGCAATCCTCGAAGGCAAAGCGAGCTCTGTTCAAGAAATCTTGACAGCCGTTAAAGAAGGTGAAGAAGAGTTTGTTGAAGAAGGGAAAGCTGAATAATGGCCGCTATTACCGCTGCAATGGTTGGCGAGTTACGCGCCAAGACTGATGCTCCGATGATGGAGTGCAAAAAAGCTTTGACAGAGGCTGATGGTGATATGGCTCGTGCAGAAGAAATTCTGCGTGTAAAGCTGGGTAGCAAAGCTGGTAAGGCAGCTTCTCGCGTTACTGCTGAAGGTATCGTGGCCGTTTCTATCAATGGCACTAACGGTGCTTTGTTAGAGGTGAATTGCGAAACTGACTTCGTTTCTAAGAATGATGACTTCTTGGCATTTGCAAATGACTGCGTCAAGTTGGTTGCTGAAAAGAACCCAGCTGATGTTGCTGCATTGCTCGCACTGCCTTTAAACGGATCTACGGTGGATACGGTGCGCAGCGCATTGATTGGCAAAATTGGCGAGAACATCATGCCACGTCGCTTCAAGCGTTTTACTGGTAGCAATAAGTTGGTTTCTTACCTCCATGGCACCCGCATTGGTGTAGTGGTTGAGTTTGAAGGTGACGACACTGCTGCTAAAGACGTTGCGATGCACGTTGCTGCCATGAAGCCAGTCGCTTTGTCTACGGCTGACGTTCCTGCTGAGTCGATTGCGATTGAGCGTAGCGTCGCGGTTCAAAAGGCTGCTGAATCTGGTAAACCACCTGAAATCGTTGAGAAGATGGTGGAAGGTTCCATTCAGAAGTACCTCAAAGAAGTTTCTTTACTGAATCAGACTTTTGTAAAGAACGATAAGCAAACCGTTGAGCAAATGCTTAAAGCTGCCAACACAAACGTCAAAGGTTTTACGATGTTTGTTGTGGGTGAAGGCATAGAGAAGCGTCAAGACGACTTTGCGGCTGAAGTGGCTGCTCAGGTGGCCGCCGCCTCTAAAGCTACTGCGTAATTAGCCAGCTTGGGGCTTGCCCCAGTAGGTCAGTAATACCCAAAAGGGCATAGAAACTCAGGTTTCTGTGCCCTTTTGTTTGATCTTTCCCAAGCCCTTTATAATTTGGCGGAGATATTAAAAAGTACTTAAAGATCAATAAGCTAAGTATGCAAAGTACTTGGCAAATTACGGAAAATTAAAACATGCCAGGCTACAAACGCGTCCTCCTCAAATTATCTGGTGAAGCCCTGATGGGGGAAGATGCTTTTGGCATCAATCCGATCACTATCGATTCCATGGTTTCTGAAATCGCCCAAGTGGTCAATAGTGGTGTTGAGCTCGCCATCGTCATTGGTGGGGGGAATATTTTCCGCGGCGTTGCTGGCGGCGCTGCTGGTATGGATCGTGCAACTGCTGACTATATGGGCATGTTGGCGACCATGATGAACTCTCTCGCATTACAAGATGCTTTGCGTCAAAAAGGGGTTGAAGCGCGCGTGCAATCCGCCCTGAGAATGGACCAAGTGGTTGAGCCTTACATACGCCCACGTGCCATTCGCGCGATGAGCGAAGGCAAAGTAGTGATCTTTGCAGCCGGTACAGGTAACCCTTTCTTTACAACCGATACTGCCGCCGCCTTGCGTGGCGCTGAAATGGGTGTGGAAGTGATGCTGAAAGCTACTAAGGTGGATGGCATCTATAGCGCCGATCCAGTCAAGGATCCTACTGCGACTCTTTATAAGACCATCACCTTTGATGAGGCATTAATTCAGAACTTACAAGTTATGGATGCTACTGCATTTGCATTGTGTCGTGACCGCAAATTACCAATCAAAGTATTTTCGATCCTCAAGCCAGGCGCATTAATGCGTGTGGTGCAGGGTGAATCTGAAGGTACTTTGGTGCACGTTTAATAGGAGGCCTGATGTCTGCAGCAGAAATTAAAACCAATACCAATCAAAAGATGGAAAAGTCTCTTGAGGCTTTGAAAACGAATTTGGCGAAGATTCGTTCTGGGCGTGCCAATCCAGGAATACTGGAACATATTCAAGTGGAGTATTACGGTAATCCAACACCACTAAGTCAAGTGGCGAGTTTGGGCCTAGCAGATGCTCGCACGATTAATGTTCAGCCATTTGAAAAGACCATGGTTGCTGCCGTGGAGAAGGCAATTCGAGATTCGGATTTGGGTTTGAATCCTGCCTCACAAGGTACTGTGATTCGCGTGCCAATGCCTGCATTGACTGAAGAGCGTCGTCGCGAGCTCACTAAAGTCGTCAAAAGCGAGGGTGAAGATACTAAGATTGCAGTGCGTAACTTACGTCGCGATGCCAATGAACATCTCAAGCGCTTAACCAAAGATAAAGAGATTTCTGAAGATGAAGAGCGTCGTGCCACTGACGAGATTCAGAAGATGACCGATAAAGCAGTCGTAGATATCGACAAGATCATTACTGAAAAAGAAAAAGAGATCATGACGGTTTAAGGCCGGATTGAGTTTGATTCTTTTATGACCCAACACCTCAGTTCTACTCAAGCCATTCCAGAGGTAAGTGCCATTCCTCGCCATGTTGCGATCATCATGGATGGTAATGGGCGTTGGGCGAGTAAACGTATGATGCCTCGAGTGACGGGCCATACTGAAGGCTTAGCTGCGGTTCGAAAAATTGTACAAGAGTGCCGTCGTACCGGCGTAGAGTATTTGACGATATTTGCTTTTAGTTCTGAGAACTGGCGTCGCCCACCAGAAGAGGTGGGTTTCTTAATGAAGCTCTTTCTAAAATCGCTCAAGGCGGAAGTTTCTCGTCTTGCAGAAAATGATATTTGTTTGCGTGTGATTGGCGATCTCAGTCGCTTTGATAAGGCAATTCAGGAAATGGTTCATTTCTCAGCAGAAAAGACTGCTGGATGTAAGGCGCTGACAATTACTGTCGCTGCAAACTATGGCGGACGCTGGGATATCTTGCAGGCGATGAGTCGTTGCTTGGCTGCCAATCCAAATTTGAAGCCGAAAGACGTCAGTGAGGATTTATTACAGCCTCATCTTTCGATGGCTTATGCCCCAGAGCCAGATTTATTTATCCGTACTGGTGGCGAACAACGGATCAGCAATTTTTTATTATGGCAGTTAGCTTATACAGAGTTATATTTCACAGATGTTTTATGGCCAGACTTTGATGAAGCTGAGCTCCATAAGGCGTTTGATTGGTTTAGTCAGCGCGAACGTCGTTTCGGGCGAACCAGCGCTCAGCTTGCATCGCAAGTGATGAGTGATGCAGTTTAATTATCTAAACTACTCCACATGTTAAAAACCCGCGTGATTACTGCCCTTGTTTTACTGGCAGTTCTATTGCCAATCTTATTTTTACTGCCAGCCGTGTATGTTGGCGCATTCTTTTTGGCGACTCTACTCGCTGCTGCTTGGGAGTGGAGTCGTTTGCTTGCGCCTGAAGCAGGGCGGGCAGCCTGGCTTTACGCTCTATTTTGCTTAATGATTATTTTATTTTTGCTAGGGTTGAAAAACGTCGATTGGCAATTTGCTCTATTGCTCTTAGCAGTCTTCTTTTGGTTTTTTATCGCCCCATTGATGCTTGCTAAAGGCATGAATCTCTCTTTGCAAAAGTTGCGTCCTTTTTACGGAGTACTCGGACTCATTTTGCTGCCAGCAACTTGGTTCGCTTTGGTTTTCTTGCGAGAGTTAGGGCTCGTATTTTTGTTAACCACGATTGCTTTAGTGTGGGTGGCAGATATCGGGGCCTACTTTGTTGGTAAGGCGTTTGGAAAACGAAAATTAGCCATCCAAATTAGCCCGGGGAAATCAGTTGAGGGTGCAATAGGCGGTCTGGTTCTCTGTTATGTATACGCATTTTTGTGCGTGTTTTACTTGCCCTTCGAGGCTACTTTATTTGGGGCATGGGCGATACGCTTTGGTTGGGTCGCCATGTTTCTGATGGTGACAGTATTAACAGCCTTCAGTATTTTTGGTGACCTCTTTGAGTCCCAATTAAAGCGTTTGGCTGGCGTGAAAGATAGTAGTCATTTGTTGCCAGGGCATGGTGGGGTATTGGATCGTGTTGATGCATTGATACCTACTATGCCAATTGCAGCTTTATTTGCGGGGCTGGTGTAATGAAGCGACTTATTACCGTTCTGGGCTCTACTGGCTCCATTGGTGTGAATACGTTGGATGTGATTCGGGCGCATCCTGATCGCTTTCAGGTGGCAGCACTTACTGCGGGTAAGCAAGCTGATCGCTTGGCAGAGCAGTGCATTGAATTCAAGCCTGCTATTGCTGTTGTCTCAGAAGCCAGTGATGCTGTGCGCTTAGAAAAATTATTGCTTGAGAACAATATTAAGACTCAAGTATTTTATGGTCCTCAAGCCTTAGTAACAGCGGTAACAGATTCTGGATGTGACACAGTGATGGCTGCCATTGTCGGCGCAGCAGGCTTAGTGCCAACCCTTGCAGCAGCCAAAGCTGGAAAACGTGTTCTGCTTGCAAATAAAGAAGCGCTGGTGATGTCTGGCAATTTGTTTATGCAAGCCATGAAAGATGGAGGCGGAGAATTACTTCCAATTGATAGCGAGCACAATGCCATTTTTCAATGCTTGCCAAATGAATTTACTAAAGCTCCACATTCCAATCATGGCGTGGAAGAATTGTGGCTCACTGCCTCGGGCGGGCCTTTTAGAAATACGCCATTAGATCAATTAGCGAGTATTACTCCAGATCAGGCCTGTGCCCATCCGAATTGGGTTATGGGTAGAAAGATATCTGTGGATTCTGCAACCATGATGAATAAGGGACTTGAAGTCATTGAGGCCTTCTGGTTATTTGGTTTGCCGCTTGGAAAAATTAAGGTCTTGATTCATCCTCAAAGCGTAGTGCATTCAATGGTGCGCTATCGTGATGGTTCGGTATTGGCGCAACTAGGTCAACCGGATATGCGCACCCCCATTGCTTATGGTTTGGCCTGGCCAGAGCGTATTGAGGCTGGCGTAGCGCCCTTAAACTTAACTCAACTGGCTGGTCTCCATTTTTCAGAGCCAGAGCTGGCTCGCTTTCCGTGTCTTGCTTTGGCCTTTGCTGCCGCCAAAGCAGGTGGTACAGCGCCTACAGTACTGAATGCTGCCAATGAAGTTGCTGTCGCTGCATTTTTAGACGCGGGCTTGTATTATCTCCAAATCCCCGCAGTAGTGGAGAAGACCTTGAACGCCATTGCTCTGACTAATGCAGATTCATTGGAGGATATTTTGAGTACGGATGCACAAGCCAGAAAAGTGGCGCGTGAGTTTATTCAAGTTCTACAAAAGTAATTAAGGTGATTAAGGATTTTCTTTGCAAGCATTAATTACCCTTGGTGCATTTTTGCTGACTCTTGGTGTATTGGTGAGCTTTCATGAGTTTGGTCATTTTTTAGCAGCCCGTGCATGCGGCGTAAAAGTCCTGCGCTTTGCAGTCGGTTTCGGAAAACCACTCTTCACTTATCACGCAAAAAACAAAACTGAATGGGTGCTTGCTTCAATACCTTTAGGTGGCTACGTCAAATTATTAGATGGTCGAGATCGTTCTCAAGATATTGCGGTGGAGGATGAGATGCAGGCTTTTGATCAAAAGCCTCTTTGGCAGCGCTCTATGATTGTGGCGGCAGGACCATTTGCAAATTTCTTCTTAGCGGTTGCACTATTTTCCGTCATCTATATTTCTGGTGTGCCACAACTTCCAGCTGTCTTACAAAGCCCCCCAGAAAATTCAGTTGCTGCAAAATTCGGTGTAACTGCGGGAGACAGAGTAACTGGATGGCAGACTCTCGATTCGGGTGCTGCGCCCATTTCTGGGGAATTTGACTCCATTCCAAGTTGGAACGCTTTGCGCTGGAATCTCATGGATGCTCTAACCGGAGAGTCTGGGTTCGCACTGGAGCTGCAGGATTCAGGTGGCAGCCGCTTTATCAAAGCTATTAAGGCTGATGATTTGCCAAAGATCACCCCGGAAGGTGATCCCATGAAAAGTCTGGGCTTAATGCCTCAGGCTACTCCTTTGGCTCAATGGGATGAGCTCAAATTGAACCCCCTTCAAGCCTTGGGATTTGCAAGCCAGCGAGTTTGGTTAATCAGCAAGGTATCTCTCAGGCTTATGGCGGGAATGTTTACCGGTCAAACCTCCATCAAGCAGTTGGGAGGCCCCTTAAGTATTGCTGACATGGCTGGTAAGTCTGCCCAGATTGGCTGGCAACCCTTTTTGGCATTTTTGGCATTAATTAGCATCAGTATTGGGCTCCTCAATTTACTCCCTTTTCCCATGCTTGACGGGGGTCAGCTCCTGTATGATGCATGGGAGTTAGTCGCTGGAAAACGGATTTCGATTTCGATGCAGGAACAGTTCCAAAAAGTGGGCTTTCTGTTGCTGATTTCGTTATCCTTACTGGCTTTTTTTAACGATTTACAACGCTATTTGTCGCCTTGAATTTTCTAACACTATCCCATTCTCTTTTTGGTCGTTTTTTAGCGAGATTGCTACTGATTGTTGCTATTGGTTTTAGCCTCAACGCAGTAGCTGCAGATTCTTTCGTTGTGAAAGATATTCGGGTTGAAGGATTGCAGCGCGTAGAACCTGGCACAGTATTTAGTTATTTATCTGTTCAGGTTGGTGAAACATTTACTGAAGAAAAGGGCGCGGAAGCAATTAAAGCCCTATATAGCACTGGATTTTTTAGAGATGTACAAATTCAGGCTCAGGGCGATGTGCTGATTGTGATTGTTGAGGAGCGCCCAACGATTTCTCGAATTGAATTTACGGGAATGAAAGAGTTTGATCAAGAAATTGTTCGCAAATCTTTAAAGACCGTAGGTGTTGCTGAAGCGCGTTTTTATGATAAAGCTTTAATTGATAAAGCTGAGCAAGAATTAAAGCGACAATATGTGGGCAAAGGCATGTTTGCGGCTGAAGTAGTTGCCACTGTTACTCCTGTTGAGCGTAATCAGGTTGCCGTTTATTTCAATATTGACGAAGGCCCTGTTGCCAAAATCCAAGAGATTAATTTTATTGGTACTGAGGCTTTCAGCGAAAATACTCTAAAAGGTGAAATGCAACTAAAGACGGGTGGATGGCTCTCTTGGTACAGTAAAGATAACCTCTACTCCAAGCAAAAGCTTACCGCTGATTTGGAAACCATACGTTCATATTATTTAAATCGTGGTTACCTTGAGTTTGTGATTGAGTCTACTCAGGTTTCGATTACGCCCGATAAAAAAGGAATTTACTTAACCGTCAGCATTCGCGAGGGTAAGAAATTTACCGTTAAGGACGTTCGTCTGGCTGGCGAGTTGTTGGGTAAAGAGGCTGAGTTTAAACAGTTGATTGTATTAAAGCCGGGCGATACTTTTTCATCTGCTCGTTTAACGGAAAGTACAAAGGCTATCGCGGAAGTGTTAGGGTCGTATGGATATGCGTTTGCAACCATCAATCCGCAACCAGACTTGCGCCGAGAGTTATCAGAGGTCGATCTCACTTTAGTTATAGATCCAGGTCGCCGTATTTATGTTCGCAAAGTAGAAATTTCTGGAAATGCAAAAACTCGCGACATGGTAATCCGCCGCGAGATACGTCAATTCGAAAGCTCTTGGTTTGATAGCGACAAAATTGATTTATCCAAAAAGCGTTTGGGTAGGCTGGGGTATTTTACGGAGACAGATATAACCACTGAAGATGTTCCGGGATCACCTGATCAGGTAGATGTCAATGTGAAGGTCACTGAAAAACCAACTGGTGCAGTAACGATTGGTGCGGGCTTTTCTTCAACTGAAAAACTGATTTTGTCTGCCGGTATTAATCAAGATAATGCATTTGGTACTGGCACCTCTGTAGGCTTGAACATGTCCGTTGGCAAAATTAATCAAAACTTGACTTTGTCAAATTATGATCCTTTCTTTACCGAGGATGGCATTAGTCGTTACACAGATTTGTACTATCGCTCATCTAAGCCTTTGTACTATGTAGGGGATCCTGCTTACCAAATCAAATCTGTTGGCTCCAACATTAAGTTTGGCATACCTTATACAGAAGTGGACCGTGTATTTTTTGGGACTGGTTTAGAGGCGTTTCAAATTCAAACTACTATTAATACACCTACACCTTATCTAAATTATGCAAAAAGCTACGGTATTCCTGCTCCTGGTTACCCGGGAACTTTGACTACGTACAACATACCGCTTACCGTAGGTTGGGCTCGTGATGGGCGCGATAGCGCCTTGATTCCTTCTACTGGCTCTTTGGAACAATTATCTGCGGAGGTTGGCACCCCAGCGGGTAATATGACTTTTTACCGCCTATATGGGCAATATCAAAAGTTCCACTCATTTTCCAAAGGTAATATTATTTCCTTTAATGGAGAGGTGGGTTATGGTGAGGCGTATGGAAATAATCCATTTCCTATTACTAAAAATTACTATGTTGGTGGCATTGGCTCTGTGCGTGGGTATGCTCCTGGTTCTTTGGGTCCCCAGTATTACAATTCAACATATGGTGTTTATCAGCCCACTGGCGGACAGTCAAAGATTGTAAGCAATGTGGAATATACCGTGCCGGTCCCAGGATCTGGGATAGACAAGACACTGAGAGTCTTTACTTTCGTGGATGGCGGTAATGCATATGGGCAAAATATTGATCTGGTCTTAAGATATTCTTATGGTTTAGGTTTATCATGGATATCACCGCTTGGACCACTTAAGTTTAGCTACGGTATCCCTTATAAAACTGTGCCTACAGATAATATACAGCGTTTACAGTTCCAAGTGGGTACAGCGTTTTAATTGTTTAAGGAAAGTTTTATGAAGCTTTATCAATTTTCTAAATGTATTCAAGTTGGCCTAGCCTTTGGAATAATTTTATTTGGAAATCAGCATGCTTATGCACAAGATTCAGGAACTCGAGTTGCCGTTGTGAACTCAGAAAAAGTATTTAATGAGTCTAATCTAGCGAAAGCAATGCAAACTCGTCTGCAAAACGAATTTACTAAGCGTCAGAATGAATTGCGTGATAGCGCACAAAAAATTCAGACGGCTGCTGAAAAGCTTGACCGAGATGGTGCGGTTATGAATGAAGCTGAGCGCGTTCGTCGTCAGCGTGAATTAGCTGACCAAGATCGTGAGTTGCAGCGTAAACAACGTGAATTTACCGAAGATCTCAACCAGCGTACATTTGAAGAGCGTGCAAAAATTGCTGAAAAGGCAAACGCAGTTCTGCGTCAAATTGCCGAGCAAAGAAAATTAGATGTCATTGTTCAGGAAGCAGCTTTTGTAAGTCCAAAAGCTGATATCACCGATGATGTCATCAAGGCTTTAAATAGCCAGAAGTAAGTTTTATGCCTACCGCCATTGAGCTGGCCGATCAGTTTCAAGCAAGCTTGGTGGGGGAGGCCTCCAGCGAATTTATCGGCCTCGCTCCACTAGAGTTCGCCCAAAAAAATCAAATATCGTTTCTGTCAAACTCGCTCTATCGACAACAGGCTTCTGATAGTAGAGCCGGTGCTCTCATTGTTAGTAAAGCAGATTTAGATTTTCTAAATGCAAATCCTGGCGAAAATACTTCACAGCGTGCGTACTTTGTTTCTAAGAACCCCTACGCCACCTTTGCTAGGATGGCTCAATTTTTTGCAAAACAAAGTTCGCCGACTTATATTCCAGGCATTCACCCAAGTGCGGCGATGGATCCAGAAGCCCATATTCCAAGCTCGTGCCATATTGGCCCTTTTGTGAAAATTGAGGCTGGCGTAAAACTGGGAGAACGTGTTTCTATCTTGGGCAATACAACGATTTCTAGAAATAGTGTCATCGATAGCGATACTCTGATTTACCCGTCTGTATCGATTTATCAAGGCACTCAAATTGGGGAGCGTTGCATTATTCATAGCGGTGCCGTGATTGGTGCTGATGGTTTTGGATTTGCGCCCGACTTCTCTGCTGCTGGTGGAGAGTGGGTCAAAATTCCCCAAATAGGTAAGGTAGTGATTGGTGATGATGTTGAAATTGGCGCCTCTACTACGATTGATCGCGGCGCGATGAGCGATACCGTGATTGGTTCGGGTACCAAGATTGATAACCAAGTGCAGATTGCGCATAACGTTGTTGTGGGCAGTTGTTGTGTTATTGCTGGTTGTGCTGCTATCTCCGGCAGTACAAAAATAGGTAATTTCTGTATCATCGGAGGGGCAGCGAATTTTGCTGGTCACCTCACTATTGCCGATAGGACAACAGTCTCTGGTAATACCTCGATTATTCGTTCAATTACTGAACCAGGACAGCATTTCACAGGGGTTTACCCCTCGATGCTGCATAGCGCTTGGGAGAAAAACGCTGCAATCTTGCGTGGTCTAGATAAAATACGTCAACGCTTGCGTTTATTAGATAAAAATAAGAATTCTGAGTCTTAGGACTTTTTAGTAGATCAATTTCATTCACTTCTTAGTAGGTCATTTATGAGCACACCAATTGCGATCGATATCCATAAGATTCTCCAGTTGTTGCCACATCGCTATCCATTCTTATTGGTAGACCGTGTCTTAGAAATCACTCCACGCGAGACAATCACTGCATTGAAGAATGTGACCATGAATGAACCTTTCTTTCAAGGACACTTTCCAGATTTTCCGGTAATGCCAGGCGTGCTGATTATCGAAGCGCTAGCTCAAACAGCCGCCTTGCTAACCTTTTCTGAAGAGCGTGCTGAAGACGCAGTCTATTACTTTGCTGGTATTGATGGCGCTCGCTTTAAAAAGCCAGTATTACCAGGAGATCAACTCATCATGACTGCAAAGTTGGAACGCGGTCGTGCTGGTATTTATAAGTTTGCAGTCCAGGCAACCGTAGACGGTGAGATAGCTGCTGAGGCCAATATCACCTGTGCGGTTCGTTCGAAAGGCGCATGATGACCCAGATTCATGCATCTGCTGTAGTGGACAGCAAAGCAGAGGTTGCCAGTGATGTCGAAATTGGTCCCTATTCTGTGATTGGTCCTCACGTCAAAATTGGCTCAGGTACCAAGATTGGATCGCATACTGTGATCGAGGGTCACACCACGATTGGCAAAGATAATAACTTTGCTCACTTTACTGCTATTGGTGGACCTCCTCAAGATATGAAATATCGTGGGGAGCCGACTCAACTCATGATTGGTGATCGCAATACGATTCGTGAATTCACTACCATTCATACAGGTACTTCTCAGGATGAAGGTATTACCCGTATAGGTAATGACAACTGGATCATGGCTTATGTCCACATTGCGCATGACTGCCAAGTCGGCAATCACACCATTTTCTCGAGTAATGCGCAAATTGCAGGTCATGTGCATGTGCATGATTGGGCCATTATGGGTGGCATGTCTGGTGTCCATCAATTTGTGCGCATTGGGCAACATGCGATGTTGGGTGGTGCTTCAGCACTGGTGCAGGATATTCCGCCATTTGTAATTGCAGCTGGCGATAAAGCCTCACCTCATGGCATTAACGTAGAGGGCTTAAAGCGTCGCGGTTTTTCCAGTGAAACGATTTCTGCATTGCGTCAGGCTTATAAGGTTCTCTACAAAGATGGTCTCAGTTTTGAAGATGCTAAAGTAGAAATTCAGAAAATGATTTCTGCAAGTGCGGCTGATGCAGCTACTGTAGAAAAGCTGACAGAGTTCCATGACTTTATTGCCGCCTCTACTCGCGGCATTATTCGGTAACGATAGGAATACTTTGCCAAAGTTAGCTTGTGTAGCTGGCGAACCCTCTGGTGATTTACTCGCTGCGCCAGTTCTGAGTGCATTGAATCAAATTCCGGACATGGCTGGTCTAGAGGTATATGGCATTGGTGGACCACGTATGCAAGCTGAAGGTATGCGATCAGAATGGCCCATGGAAACCTTAAGTGTGCGTGGCTATGTTGAGGCTATTAAACAACTTCCGGCTATTCTGAAACTTCGTAAAGAACTGATTAACCATCTATTGGGTGAGGGTCGTCCTGACGTCTACTTGGGGATTGATGCGCCTGACTTTAACTTAGGGGTTGAGCTGCAATTGCGTAAAGCCGGTATTCCGACCTTGCATCTAGTTTCTCCCTCTATTTGGGCATGGAGAGCTGGGCGTATTAATAAGATTGCACAAGCAGTTGACCGTATGCTCTGCATTTTCCCTTTTGAAGCTGAAATCTATGATCGTGCAGGTATAGCGTCTACTTATGTTGGACATCCATTAGCCAGTGAAATTCCTTTGACTCCAGATGTTCCTCAGGCCCGCAAAAAAATCATTGAGTCTTTAAGACTATCAACAACTGCACTGGATGGAATGGTCGTTGCAGTATTGCCTGGAAGTCGTGACTCTGAAATTGAGCTGATTGCTCCCGTCTTTTTTGAAACGATGCAATTATTGGCTGAACGTTTCAAGGGTCAAAAAATCCATTTTTTAATTCCAGTGGCAACGCCGCGATTGCATCATCCACTAGAGCAGCTATTGCTGAAAACGAAGAATATCAATCCTGACATTCAGATTCATTTACTTGATGGGATGGCAGATGAGGTTTTGGAAGCCTCTGACGTAGTCCTCATAGCTAGTGGTACCGCTACCCTGCAGACTGCCTTATGGAAAAAGCCGATGGTGATTTCTTATAAGGTACCTTGGCTCACGGCCCAGATTATGAAGCGTCAGGGTTATCTGCCTTATGTAGGTTTACCTAATATTTTGTGCGGTGAATTTGTAGTGCCAGAGTTATTGCAAGATGATGCCACTCCTCAAAAGTTAGCTAATGCATTGCAAGAATGGCTAGATCATCCTAATCAGGTCGCAGAGTTAAAAGCACGCTTTGCGCAGATGCATGAAACACTGCGCCGACCAACGGGCTTGGTTGTTGCTCAAGCAGTTGTACAAACCATTACTAATAGTCGCAAGAGCCAGGTGGCTCAATGAGTATTGTGTGGATCTGTGGCGTAGATGAAGCAGGGCGAGGCCCGCTTGTTGGTGCTGTTGTTGCGGGTGCAGTCGTGCTAGATCCCCATAATCCTATCAATGGTCTTAAGGATTCAAAAAAACTGACTGCGGCACGCCGTGAGTTTTTGTATCAACAAATCATGGAAAAAGCTAAGGCCTGGGGGATAGGCGAAGCTAGCCCTGCAGAAATTGATGAGATCAACATTTTGCAAGCAACTATGTTGGCGATGCGACGGGCTGTTGAGGATTTGAGCTCACGTTTAGGACAGTGGCCTGATAAGGCTTTAATCGATGGCAATCGCTGTCCGGAGCTACCCATTGCTGCAGAAGCCATTATTAAAGGGGATGCTAAAGAGCCAGCAATATCAGCGGCCTCTATCTTGGCTAAAGTGACTCGTGACCGTCAGATGCAAATCTTGCATGAGCGTCACCCAGAATATGGTTTTGCTCAGCATATGGGTTATCCAACCGAGGCTCATTTTGCTGCGTTAAAGCAGTATGGCGCTTGTGAGCAGCACCGTAGAAGTTTTTCTCCAGTCAGAAAAGTACTCGAGATGAATGCAAGCTAACTCTATATGAATTTTGATCTCATCACTTCTAAAGAGAATCCGCTTTTCAAAGAGATTCGTCTTTTGCAGGCCGCTGGATCAAAGGGGCAGAAGACTAGAATCGCCAGAGGTCAAGTCTTATTAGAAGGCATTCATTTGGTTCAGACTTGGGTGGGAGACTCATCCTTAAAGATCTTACTTACCTCGGAAGTGGGTTTACAAAATCCCGAAATTTCTGAAGCGGTCTACTCTCATATTGAAATCTGTCCCGATACAAAAGTTTTCCAGTTGGATAGCGCTCTCTGGGATTTGCTGAGTGAGTTAGTCAATGCACCTCATATTGCAGGCTTGCTTGATATTCCTCAATCTTGCTTAACGTCCCCACAGTCAATTAGCACATTAGCTGGCGATGTCCTGATATTAGATCGTATACAAGATGCTGGTAATGTTGGCTCGATCTTACGTACTGCAGCAGCAGCGGGCTTTACTCAGGTAATTGCTTTATCGGGATGCGCCCATTTATGGTCAAGCAAAGTCTTGCGTGCGGGCATGGGCGCTCATCGCTTGTTAGATCTTTATGAGGGCTGGTCCAATCAACAAGTATTGAGTGCTGTCACCGCCCCTATGCTTGCTGCTATAGCAGATGCAGAATACGAACTCTTTGCGCTACAAAAAGAATTACAGCATCCTGTTGCTTGGGTGATGGGTAGCGAAGGTCAGGGTGTGTCTGAAGATTTTTTAGCACAAGCAAAAGGCGTTGCTATACCAATCGACCCGCGAGTGGAGTCCTTAAATGTTTCTACCGCCGCTGCCGTTTGCCTGTTTGAAACAATGCGTGTTAGGCGTAGTTAAGTTAAACCAAGCTACCCTAAAATCGTTTTATCAGACTTCATGGCTTGCAAGACAGTGGTAGCTATCTCTTCGATAGATTTGCTAGTAGTCATCACCCATGGAATGGATTGCTTCTTCATCATCGCGGTCGCCTCGTTAATTTCATAACGACAATTTTCTAGTTTTGCGTAGTTACTACCAGGACGGCGCTCATTGCGTATCTCTGAGAGGCGTTCAGCATCAATCATCAGGCCAAAAATCTTCTGGCGATAAGGCACTAAATCCTTTGGCAGTTGCCCCCGTTCAAAATCTTCCGGAATCAGAGGGTAATTGGCTGCCTTCAATCCATACTGCATGGCTAGATAGAGACTGGTTGGGGTTTTACCGACTCGGGAGATGCCAATCAAAATGACGTCGGCTTCGACCAAGTTCTGGTTTGATTGCCCATCATCATGTGCTAACGAATAGTTAATGGCCTCAATACGGTTCTTATAGGCTTCGGTATCCGCATTGTGGTGCAAGCGGTTCATGGCATGCGTAGATTTCATACCTAAGGCGGCTTCAAGTGGTGCCACGAAGGTCTGGAACATATCCAAAATGAGGCCATTGGCTTTGCTGACAATGCTATTGAGTTCAGCATTCACCAAGGTGGTGAAAACAATCGGCTGGACACCATATTTACTAGCCGCTTGATTGATGCTGTTGACTGCATCATGGGCCTTATCTACGCTGTCTACAAAAGGCACCCGAACCTGCTTAAAAGTGGCCTCAAATTGGGCCAAAATCGATTGGCTGAAGTTCTCGGCGGTGATGCCGGTTCCATCAGAAACAATAAAAACAATACGGGTTTCGGTAGACATGGATTTGGCCTAAAAGTGGGGGGTCAGCACTACAATAGCGTCATATTAGAGTAAGTCGCATTTTAGGCGACAGCTAGACCGCTTTCCTTATCTTTAGAGAGTATTTTATGTCCAACCAACAGCAGCAAAATAGCAGTATGGCAGATGCCTATGTCTTGCCTTTTGAGCAACTTCGCATGACAGATGTTGAGTCAGTCGGCGGTAAGAATGCCTCCTTAGGCGAAATGATCTCACAACTGGCCTCAACTGGAGTGCGTGTTCCAACAGGTTTTGCCACTACCGCATTAGCATTCCGCGATTTTCTAAAACATAACAACCTCACCGAGCGTATTCAAAAGCGCTTAGAGAATCTCAATATTGATGATGTCCGCGCCTTAGCAGAAGCTGGCGCTGAAATCCGCAATTGGATTGAGACCGCGCCATTTCAGCCTAAGCTGGAAGAAGAGATTCGTAAAGCATTCGCAGTTCTCGATGACTCTGGCAAAGGTTCGTTTGCAGTGCGCTCTTCTGCTACTGCCGAAGACTTGCCTGATGCCTCTTTTGCAGGTCAGCAAGAAACTTTCTTGAACGTCGAGGGTATTGATGATGTTCTCAAAAAAATCCGCGAAGTATTTGCCTCCCTATACAACGATCGTGCCATTTCTTACCGTGTACACAAAGGCTTTGCCCATGCGGAAGTAGCCTTGTCTGCTGGTATTCAGCGGATGGTGCGCTCTGACCTAGGCGCTGCTGGTGTGATGTTTACCTTAGATACTGAGTCTGGTTTTGAGGATGTCGTCTTTATTACCTCTAGCTATGGTTTAGGTGAGACTGTGGTGCAGGGTGCAGTGAATCCAGATGAGTTCTATGTATTTAAGACAACCTTGGCGCAAAACAAAAAAGCGATCATTCGTCGCTCTTTAGGTTCAAAGTTAATTCAGATGCAATTTGCCCCTAAAGGTTCTGCTGAGAAGGTGCAAACAGTAGACGTCACCCCAGAAAAACGCAATCGCTTTTCTTTGGAAGATGCTGACATTACTGAGTTGGCAAAGTACGCCGTCATTATTGAAAAACACTACGGTCGTCCTATGGATATCGAGTGGGGCAAAGATGGACAAGATGGCCGTATCTATATTTTGCAAGCTCGCCCTGAGACCGTGAAGAGTCAAGCAGCTGGCCAGGTAGAGATGCGCTACAAGCTTAAAGGCAGCTCAAAGGTATTAGCAAAAGGCCGCGCCATTGGTCAGAAGATTGGTGCCGGTCCAGTGCGTATTATTCGCGACCCTAGCGAGATGGATCGGGTTCAGCCCGGCGATGTATTGGTTGCTGATATGACAGACCCTAACTGGGAGCCAGTCATGAAGCGTGCTGCTGCGATTGTGACCAATCGTGGTGGTCGTACCTGTCACGCTGCGATTATTGCGCGTGAGTTGGGTGTCCCTGCAGTAGTCGGTTGTGGTGATGCGACTGAGCAATTACAAGACGGCATGATGGTTACCGTCTCTTGCGCTGAGGGTGATGAAGGTCATATCTATGATGGCTTGATCGAAACCGAAGTCTCTGAAATATCTCGTGGTGTATTACCAGAGATTCCGGTGAAGATCACTATGAACATTGGTAATCCTCAGTTGGCATTTGATTTCTGTCAAATCCCCAATGCGGGCGTTGGTCTTGCGCGTCTCGAGTTCATCATCAATAACTATATTGGCGTGCATCCCCGTGCAGTTCTTGAGTATCCTAATATCGATCCGGATCTTAAGCGTGCTGTAGAAAGTGTTGCTCGTGGTTATGCAAGTCCACGTCAGTTCTATGAGGATAAATTGGTTGAAGGTGTGGCAACCATTGCAGCCGCTTTCTATCCAAAGCCTGTCATCGTCCGTTTATCTGACTTCAAATCCAATGAGTACAAGAAGTTGATTGGCGGTTCACGCTATGAGCCTGATGAAGAAAATCCAATGCTCGGCTTCCGCGGCGCATCACGTTATGTCTCTGAAGACTTTGGCGAAGCATTTGCTCTAGAGTGCGCAGCAATGAAGCGTGTGCGCGAAGAGATGGGTCTTGATAACGTCGAGATCATGGTGCCATTTGTGCGTACCATTAATCAGGCTAAACGCGTGATTGATATGATGGAGAAGTTTGGTCTCAAAAGGGGAGTCAATGGTTTGCGCCTGATTATGATGTGTGAGATTCCATCCAATGCGATTCTGGCAGATCAATTCCTTGAATATTTTGATGGCTTCTCAATTGGTTCAAACGATATGACTCAGTTAACACTTGGGCTGGATCGTGACTCCGGTATGGAGCTGCTCGCGATTGACTTCGATGAGCGTGATCCAGCGGTGGAATTTATGATCGCCCGTTCAATCGATGCTTGCCGCAAGCAAAATAAATACGTTGGTATTTGCGGTCAAGGGCCTTCAGACCATCCAGACTTTGCCCGTTGGCTGGTAGAGAAAGGTATCACCTCCATCTCACTGAACCCAGATAGCGTAGTAGAGACCTGGGAAATGTTGGGTAAGAAATAGGGGTAAATTTAGGCCCAAAACTACAATAAGGCGCAATTGAGTTGCGCCTTATTGTTTTGGTGAGTCTGAGAAGTTGATTGCATAATAAGGGTGCCTTAACCTTATTTTGGAGTTATAGAGGGTTGTCTTATGGAGCCGTTATCGGGTTTAAAAGTGATTGAGATGGGTCAGCTGATTGCTGGGCCATTTGCTGCTAAAACATTGGCTGACTTCGGCGCTGATGTAGTCAAGATTGAGCCACCCAAACTTGGGGATGCTTTGCGTAAGTGGCGTTTGTTAAAAGATGGCACCTCTATTTGGTGGCAAGTCCAATCTCGTAATAAGCGTTCTCTTTCCTTGGATTTAAAACAGACAGAAGCGCAAGAGATTGTGAGAGCTCTGGTCAAAGAATCTGATGTTCTTATCGAAAATTTTCGTCCTGGTACCTTAGAGGGCTGGGGCCTTGATCCGCAAGATCTTCTTAAAATCAATCCGCGCTTGATTATTCTGCGTATTAGTGGTTATGGCCAGACTGGTCCGTATCGGGATAAGCCTGGCTTTGGTGTCGTTGCAGAAGCCATGGGTGGCTTACGTCATTTAACTGCTGAACCAGGTAGAGTCCCAGTGCGTGTTGGCATTAGCATTGGCGATACCTTGGCCTCTTTGCATGGTGTTATCGGAATTCTGTTGGCACTGCAAGAGCGTCATCAAAGTGGAGAAGGTCAAGTGATTGATATTGCTCTTTACGAAGCCGTCTTTAATTGCATGGAAAGCTTGCTACCTGAATACAGTGCGTTTGGAGAGGTTAGGCAGGCTGCTGGTAGCGCATTGCCTGGGATTGCACCCACTAACGCTTATCTTTGTGGGGACGCTGGCTATGTATTGGTTGCAGGCAATGGCGATAGTATCTTTAAAAGACTCATGAAGTTGATTGGTCGGGATGATTTAGGTAATGATCCGCAATTAGAAAATAATGAAGGTCGAGTTAAGCGGGTTGTAGAGCTTGACCAGGCGATTGGTGAATGGGCCAAAACCTTAACGACTGATAAAGCATTAGAAGCTCTAGATGCTGTAGCAGTGCCTGCCGGCAGAATTTATACCGTCGCCGATATTGCACAAGATCCACACTATAAAGCCCGTGGAAATATTGAAACTATTCAGATGCATGATGGCACTAAGGTTGAGGTTCCAGGAGTCATTCCAAAGCTTTCTCGTACGCCAGGCTCTATCAGAACACTGGCACCAGACATCGGTCAAAATACCGATGAGATATTACGGGGTATTGGATTAAGTGATGCACAAATTGCTTCACTGAAAGAGCGTGGCGTCGCCTTCACTAAATAAATACAAAACAAGCACAGAGAATAAATACAGATAACAATGACTAGAATTTACTTTAATGACGTGGTGACACGCGATGGCTTTCAGATAGAGCCCAACTTCATTCCGACTGATGACAAAGTTCGCTTAATCAATGAGCTCAGTCAATGTGGCTTTGCCAAGATCGAAGTGACTTCATTTACTTCTCCTAAAGCGATTCCAATGCTCAGAGATGCCGAAGAGGTGATGGGCAGAATTAAGAGAGTTCCTAGTGTTGAGTACACAGTGCTCGTGCCCAATCTTCGAGGTGCTGAGCGCGCCTTTGAATCGAAGGCTGACGAATTTAACCTAGTGATGTCTACCTCTGAGACCCACAACCTAGCCAATTTGCGCATGACACGCGAAAAGAGTTTTGCTGGCTTAGCTGAGGTGATCAAATATGTCGATGGTAGAACGCCGATCAACGTTTCTTTATCCACCTCCTTTGGTTGCCCTATGGAGGGTGATGTGCCGCAGAAGGTTGTTGAAGAGTTTGCACAGCGCTTTGCTGATCTTGGTGTCCGTGGCCTCACGATTTGCGATACCACGGGTATGGCCAACCCTGCTCAAGTAATCAGTATGTCGGAGTTGATGCAAAAGCGTTTCCCAGAAACGCAGATCACGATGCATTTTCATAATACGAGAGGTATGGGCTTAGCCAATGTGCTGGCAGCAGTGCAATCAGGTATTACCAGATTTGATGGCTCGCTTGGTGGTCTTGGAGGTTGCCCATATGCACCTGGGGCTAGCGGGAATATATCAAGTGAAGATGCGATTCATATGCTAGATGCGATGGGTTATGACACCGGCATGAATATTCCAAACTTGTTAGCGATCGCTCGGGAGTTGCCTGCTATTGTTGGCCACACTGTTCCTGGACAGGTTGCTAAAGCAGGGCGTACTTGTGATTTGCATCAAGCGCCAGAGTATGTCAAAGAGCTGCGTCAGTAATAGATGTGGAGGGAAGATGATTGATCATTTAGACCATTTAGTTCTGACCACAGCAAACGAAACTGCTTGCATTGACTTCTATACGCGCGTGATGGGGATGACACTCGAATCTTTCATCGGCGGCACTCCGCCAGTTGAGCGTAAGGCTTTTAAATTCGGCAATCAAAAAATTAATTTGCACATCAAAGGCAAAGAGTTCGAGCCTAAAGCCAATATTCCAACTCCAGGAGCATTAGACCTTTGTTTTATTGCTGAGCGATCCTTAGGTGAGGTCATTGCAAAGCTTGAAAAAGAAGCTTGGCCCATTGTTGAAGGTCCTGTGATGCGTACGGGTGCCATTTCAAAAATCCATTCCATATATGTACGCGATCCCGATCTCAATCTCATTGAGATCAGTGAAATCTACTCAGGCTAAAGCTAAAGGATTACGACTTCTTCGTAGGCTTTCCTTTAGCGCTTGAAGTTTTCTTGGAGTTGCTCGTTGGTTTAGCTGAGGATTTCGCCAGTTTTGCTTTTGGTGGTTGATGATTAATAGGTACTGCACCCATTTTCTTGGCGGGCGCTGAGATGGCGCTCGATTTATGGGCACCGCTCCAACTCGGTTCTGATATCGAGTTGAAGGCTGCGCGTAATTTTTCACCCCAGAGCTGATGAATCATTTGGAAGTAGGGGTTTGATTCATCCATCGTTACCAGTTTGCTGGCTTTGAGAGAGTTCTTTTCGTATACCAATAAATCTAGAGGCAAACCAACAGAAATATTGCTATTCAGAGTTGAGTCCATCGAAATCAAGGCACACTTTGTTGCTAAATTAAGCGGAGTAGAAAAATTCAGGACTCTATCAAGAATGGGTTTACCGTATTTGGATTCGCCAATCTGGAAGTAGCAAGTTTCTGGGGTGGCTTCAATAAAATTACCAGCAGAATAAATATTAAAGAGACGCGGCCTCTCTCCTTTGACTTGACCGCCAAAAATGAGGTTGCAGTTGAAGTCAATGCCTGCTTTTTCAAGGGCTATATGATCACGTTCATACACCTGTTTGATGGCATCGCCAATCACTGCCGCTGCATCATGCGTATTTTCAGCAGTCCAAAGATTTTTGCCATTCAGCAGTTGACCTTGCAGGAGTATTTCTTTGACTGCTTGGGTAATTGCAAGATTGCCAGCACTCATTAAGGCAAAGAAACGATCATTGTCCTTTTGGAACAAGGTCATTTTCCTGAATGTACCAATTTGATCTACCCCAGCATTGGTGCGGGTGTCGGATAAAAAGACTAGACCATCTTTGAGGCAAAGCCCAACGCAATATGTCATATACCCATATCCTGTTAATAATGATTTTGGATTATCTCTTAAATATCGATCAGGATTTAGGGTAGCTGCTGAATCGAGATGTTTGCGCTGAGCTCCTCGCCGCCCCCACCGGTACGAACACCTTTGACTGGTGCTGCGGAATAATAGTCGCGACCAATCGCTAGGCGTATATGGCGCGCATCAATCAGGCAGGCGTGGGTAATATCTACGCTGATCCAAATCCCTTTTTCAATATCGCTGCAAAAATCAATCCAAGCATGGCTAGCTAAGTTGGGAGATTCTTCGGCAAAGAAGTAGCCACTGACGTATCTCGCAGGAATCTGCGCAGCCCTGCATAGGCTCAGCATGACATGAGCATGATCTTGGCAAACGCCGGATTTTAGGGCAAAGGATTGGGCAGCAGTAGTGGCAAAGGTCGTTTGACCTGGAACATACCCAATTGCTTGTTGAACCGCAGTAGCCAATTTTAAAACCTCATCCACCGAATTTTTCTTGGGTAGACTTGATGCAAAGTAGCCCAGCATTTCATCTGTGGGTTCAGTGAGATTGGTTTGCTGCAGCAGATAATAAGGGGAGACCGCTTTTGCATCATCCTTAAACTCAAAGGCATCTTGGGTATGAACTTCACCCTCCGCTTCAATCATCATGGACGTATAAGGCGATTCCTGCACAAATACACTATAGAAGTTAGCAAAGGTATCGATAGAGCTTGATGCCTTAATGGGCGTACTGATTTTCCACTTATCGATTTGCTGGCCTGCAGTTGTCGGGGGTGTCAGACGCAGCTCTTGAATGGAATAGCGCACTGGTGTTTCATAGCGATACTCAGTGCGATGACGAATTTTCAGATGCATATATTCTTTACGAAGTCTTAGGCAACAGCCAATGGGATGAGATAAGCGTTGCTAAACTCATCGGCAATATGGTTGATGCGCTCAAGGAAGACTTCAATAAACTCTTCAAGACCTTGTTCAAAGACTTCATCAATGTCTGAGTAATCTAAGCTTGCTTTGAGTTTACCCAGTAAGCGTTCAATTTCTTTAGATTGTTGATTCTTCACTTCAGAAACTAAAGGAATTAATTCATTGACACAGCAAACTAATGAACGTGGCATTTGTTTATTAAAAATCAACAGTTGAGCAACTTGCTTTGGAGTAACTTGATCAGAATAGATCTGACGGTAGATCTCAAATGCAGAGACTGAGCGCAGCAGAGCAGCCCAATGATAAAAATCAAAGAATGCACCATCTGAACTATCATCGGGATTCTTTTGGGTGCTCAATACTTTGAGGGCGGCCTGATCCTCGTACTTGGTTTCTAGAATACGACCAGTATTATCAGCGCGCTCTAGTAGAGTGCCAACGTTAATAAAGTAGAAAGCTTCATTCTTGAGCATCGTGCCGTGCATCACGCCTCTAAAGAGGTGGCAGCGATGTTTTACCCACTCTAATAATCTGCTGGGGTCGGCTTGATGTCTTGCCTCTAAGATGCGTTGGAGCTCAAGCCAGGTAGTATTTTGGGTTTCCCAAACTTCAGAAGTAATTTTGCCGCGAATCACGCGAGCATTTTCACGAGCAGCGTATAAACAAGAAACAATGCTAGAAGGATTGCTGGTTTCATAAATCATGAAATCCAAAACATTCTCACGATTGACGACATCATATTTACTTAAGAAAGCATCTTCTAGCTTAGAGATGGTGAGCAACTTCTTCCAACTTTGCTCTAGAAATTCTGCTGGCTGTGGCAGTAGAGAAGTTTGGTGATTCACATCTAACATGCGAGCAGT
This sequence comes from Polynucleobacter sp. AP-Feld-500C-C5, assembly GCF_018882265.1. Lineage (NCBI taxonomy): Bacteria > Pseudomonadati > Pseudomonadota > Betaproteobacteria > Burkholderiales > Burkholderiaceae > Polynucleobacter > Polynucleobacter sp. AP-Feld-500C-C5. The sequence continues at coordinate 183,296 of NZ_JACVOW010000024.1, forward strand.
ATTTTCTGCACGCTCTGTATAACGCGCCATCCAATATAAGCAGTCTGCAGTACGACTTAACATTTTTTGCTATCCCTCTTATTCTTCTAATACCCAGGTATCTTTAGTGCCACCACCTTGGGAGGAGTTCACTACCAAAGAACCTTCTTTGAGGGCGACCCTAGTGAGGCCGCCGGGAACCATCTTGATCGTTTTTCCAGAGAGTACAAAAGGGCGTAAATCAATATGTCTGGGAGCAACACCCGATTCCACAAAGGTCGGGCAAGTAGAAAGTGCCAGCGTAGGTTGAGCAATGTATTTATCTGGATTGGCAATGAGATGGGTTCTAAATGCTTCAATCTCTGCTTTGGTAGAAGCTGGGCCAACTAACATGCCATAGCCACCAGCACCATGAGTCAGTTTGACTACTAACTTTTCCAAGTTGGCTAAGGTGTAAGCCAAATCATCTGTCTTGCGGCACTGGAAGGTAGGCACGTTATTCAGAATGGGTTTTTCACCGAGATAAAACTCAATCATTTCTGGAACGTATGGATAAATTGATTTGTCATCAGCAATACCAGTACCAATAGCGTTAGCTAAAGTGACATTGCCAGCGCGGTACGCAGACAGTAATCCTGCAACCCCAAGGGTCGAATCTGAGCGGAAGGCTAATGGATCTAAGAAGTCATCATCAACGCGCCGATAGATCACATCTACCCGCTCAGGTCCTTGAGTGGTGCGCATGAAGACTTGCTCATTCTTCACAAACAGGTCCTTACCTTCGACGAGTTCTACCCCCATTTGTTGGGCGAGATAGCTATGCTCAAAGTAAGCAGAGTTATACATGCCAGGGGTTAGTAGCACGACATTTGGTTTCTTAACATCATCCGGTTTAACAGACTTGAGGCATTCCAATAAGAGGTCGGGGTAGTGCTCTACGGGAGCAATACGATATTTTTGGAATAGGTCCGGGAAAAGACGCATCATCATCTTGCGATCTTCAACCATATAAGAAACGCCAGAAGGCACGCGCAAGTTATCTTCTAAAACGTAGAACTCACCTTCGCCTGCGCGCACGATATCGATACCCGCAATTTGTGCATAGATATCCCGTGGCACACTGACGTTACGCATCTCTGGGCGATATTGCGCATTATTAAAAATTTGCTCAGCGGGAACGATGCCAGCTTTGATGATGTCTTCATCGTGATAGACGTCATAAATAAAGCGATTGAGTGCTTTGACGCGTTGACGCAAACCTGCCTCAAGCTGATGCCATTCTTTGGCAGTGAAAATTCGGGGGATTTGATCAAAGGGAATGGTTCTTTCAGAACCCAGATCATCTCCGTAGACGGCGAATGTAATGCCCACGCGCCTAAAGATCAGGTCAGCTTCAGCACGCTTAAGACCCATAAGCGTGTCGCTCTGTTGCTTTAACCAGTTATGAAAAACTTGGTAGTGAGGCCGTGCTTTGCCTGCGGCATCCAGCATTTCGTCAAAAGGCAATTTCATAGTTACCAAACTAATGCCTTTAAGAGTTATAAGCTTTGGGGTTTGAAGCAGCTTGGTGCTGTATTGCACTATATAAGTGCATAAAAGCGCGGATATTTGCCTTGAGGCCGTTCTACCCCAGTTTTTGGGCTTTTAAGCGTTTAAATCGCCTCTCGCGATTCGGCCTTTTTGAACTTCCCACTCTCGTTCCTTGGTAGCAGCACGCTTGTCATGTTGCTTTTTACCCCTAGCCAGACCGATTTCGCACTTCACATTGCCTTTGGAAAAGTGCAGATTGAGTGGTACGAGGGTATAACCCTTTTGCTCAACCTTACCGATCAATTTGCGGATCTCAATGGCATTTAGCAGAAGCTTTCGGGTGCGGGTGCTGTCTGGAACGATATGGGTAGAGGCTGATAGCAGGGGGGTAATATGGCAACCAATCAGAAAAAGCTCCGCCTTGCGAATGACGACATAGGCTTCTTTGACGTGCACGCGACCAGCTCGGATGGCTTTTACTTCCCAGCCCTCTAGCACTAGCCCTGCCTCAAAGCGTTCCTCGATAAAATAATCAAAGAAGGCTTTTTTGTTATCGACGATACTCATATTTATTTAGCTTCCAAGATCGATTATGGCAGACGTCTACAAGACCGTTTTAATTGGCCAATCAGCCGACCGAATGTATGGTTTGGTGACCGATGTAGCGCGTTACCCAGAGTTTTTACCTTGGTGTGGTGGGGTAGAAATTTTTGAGCAAACCGAAACCGTTTTGGATGCCAAAATCAATATCAATTTCAAGGGCATTAATCAGTATTTTCATACTCGCAATGTGAACCATCGCCCTGAGACCATTGATATGGTTTTTGTGGATGGGCCATTCAAACATTTTTCAGGGCAGTGGAATTTCATTCCTTTGCGAGAAGATGCTTGTAAGGTGGAATTTAAGCTCCATTGGGAATTTAAGAGCGTGATTCTGGATAAGATCATTGGACCTGTGTTTGGACACATTGCAGGGACATTTGTGGATTGTTTTGTAAAGCGCGCAGAAGAGCTGTATGGCTAATCGCATGATGGAGATCTGGATTTGTGATGCTAGGCAAGGCAATCCGATACTCAGTCCTTTTCAACTGGTTCTCACCCCTACTGAAACCCCGACAGTGGGCTTGGCACTCCTAAAAGCTGGCTTAGTGGTGGATCAAGCAGACCCGGCTTTGGCTAGAAAGGGCTGTTACGGCGTTTTTGGAAAACGTAAGGAGTGGGATAGCCCAATTTATGCCGGAGATCGCTTAGAGCTCTACTCCCCCTTATTAATTGACCCTAAGGCGGTCCGGCGCAAAAAGGCAAACCAGAACCAGGACGCCAAATTCCAGGCAGCGGCAGCCAAAAGGAAGGCTAGGAGGCTATAATCTGTTTTTGCGACTAGGGGTTTTGCATGCGACTCATTCAAAAAGCACTCACTTTTGACGATGTGCTCCTCGTACCGGCCTATTCTGCGGTGCTCCCTCGAGATGCCAGCTTGGCAAGTAAGTTAACTCGGGATATTTCACTTAATACACCATTGGTGTCCGCTGCGATGGATACCGTCACAGAGGGTCGTTTGGCGATTGCCATGGCCAGTGAAGGTGGTATCGGCATTATTCATAAAAACCTCAAGCCTGCAGAACAGGCGCGTGAAGTGGCAAAAGTGAAGCGCTATGAATCTGGTGTTCTTCGGGATCCCATCACGATTGGTCCTGATGTCACTCTGCGTCAAGTGATTCAGCTTTCACGCGAACATGGTTTCTCTGGATTTCCTGTCTTGACCGGTAAAGAAGTGGTTGGAATCATTACCAACCGCGACTTACGGTTTGAAGAAGATTTGGATGCCCCTGTCAAAACCAAGATGACTCCGCGTGAGCGTTTGGTGACTGTTAAAGAAGGTTGCACACTCGAAGAAGCTAAGCGCTTGATGAGTCAGCATCGCCTAGAGCGTGTTTTAGTAGTCAATGATCAATTTGAATTACGCGGCTTGATCACAGTGAAAGATATTTTGAAAGCCACCGAGCATCCTAATGCGTGTAAGGATGGCGAGGGTAAGTTGCGGGTTGGTGCAGCCGTAGGGGTAGGTCCTGATAACGACGAGCGTATTGAGCTCTTAGTGCGCGCTGGTGTCGATGTCATTGTGGTGGATACCGCTCATGGCCATAGCCAAGGTGTTTTGGATCGTGTCAAATGGGTTAAGAAAAATTATCCCCATGTGCAAGTGATCGGCGGCAATATTGCTACCGGTGAAGCTGCTAAAGCATTGGCCGATCATGGTGCTGATGGCGTGAAAGTTGGTATTGGTCCTGGCTCTATTTGTACGACACGGATTGTTGCGGGTGTAGGCGTTCCTCAAATTACAGCGATTGTGAATGTGGCTACTGCATTAAAAGGTACGGGCATTCCTTTGATTGCTGACGGCGGCATCCGTTACTCTGGTGATGTGGCTAAAGCGTTAGCAGCTGGCGCCAGTTCTGTGATGATGGGCGGTATGTTTGCCGGTACTGAAGAAGCTCCTGGCGAAGTGTTTCTGTATCAAGGACGTTCCTACAAGAGTTATCGTGGCATGGGTTCTTTAGGAGCAATGGCCGATGGCTCTGCTGACCGATACTTCCAGAGCGATATTGTTGCCAATGCTGAGAAGCTCGTACCAGAAGGTATTGAAGGCCAAGTGCCGTATAAGGGGAGTGTGCTTGCAATCTTGCATCAGCTCACTGGCGGTATTCGATCTTCCATGGGTTACCTTGGGTGCAAGACGATTGCCGAGCTTCATGAAAAAGCCAATTTTGTGGAAATTACATCAGCCGGTGTGCGCGAGTCGCACGTACATGATGTGAAGATCACCAAGGAAGCACCGAATTACCACATTGATTAATAACTAAATAAAAGCTGAAATTAAGCCTGAATTAAAGACTGATTCTTTCGTGCACGACAAAATACTGATTCTCGACTTTGGTTCACAAGTAACTCAATTAATTGCTAGGCGTGTGCGTGATGCCCGCGTGTATTCAGAGATTCACCCCTACGATTGCGATCCAGAATTCATTCGCAAATTTATTCAAGAGCAGGGTGGCAAAGGCATCATTCTCTCTGGCGGTCCTAGCTCAGTGACCGAAGATGGTAGTCCGCGTGCTCCACAAATCGTATTTGAATTAGGCGTTCCCGTTTTAGGGATTTGCTATGGCATGCAGACCATGGCAACCCAATTGGGAGGTGCAGTTGCTTCAGCTGAGTCATTGGGTAAGGCACGTGAGTTTGGTTACTCAGAAGTGCGCGCTCATGGCCACACTAACTTACTCAAGGGCATTCAGGATTTTTCTACCAGTGAAGGCCATGGCATTCTTAAAGTGTGGATGAGTCATGGTGATTCAGTAACCAACATGCCGCCATCTTTTCAATTGATGGCTTCCACTGAATCTTGCCCGATTGCGGGTATGGCTGATGAAGAGCGCCGCTTCTATGCATTTCAGTTTCACCCAGAAGTGACCCATACCATTCAAGGTACCGCTATTCTTGAGCGCTTCGTGCATGAGATCTGCCAGTGCAAGCCTGATTGGGTCATGGGTGACTATATTGCCGAGGCGGTTGAGAATATTCGCAAGCAAGTGGGTAATGAAGAAGTTATCCTCGGTCTGTCTGGTGGTGTTGACTCGAGTGTTGCTGCCGCTTTAATCCATCGTGCTATTGGCGATCAACTGACTTGCGTGTTTGTTGATCACGGCCTGCTTCGTTTGAACGAAGGTGACATGGTCATGGAAATGTTTGCGCGCAACCTGGGCGTTAAAGTCATTCGTGTTGATGCAAAAGATACTTTTATGGGTAAGTTAGCAGGCGTTTCTGATCCCGAAGCGAAGCGAAAAATCATCGGTAAAGAATTCGTTGAAATCTTCCAAACTGAGTCTGGCAAGATCAAGAATGCTCAGTGGTTAGCTCAGGGCACTATTTATCCAGACGTGATTGAGTCTGCCGGTAAAGGTAAGAAGGGTGCGCATACGATTAAGAGTCACCATAACGTTGGTGGCCTGCCTGAAGACATGCATCTCAAATTACTAGAGCCATTGCGTGAGTTATTTAAAGATGAGGTACGCGAGCTGGGCGTTGCTTTAGGTCTGCCGCGTGAGATGGTCTATCGTCACCCTTTCCCAGGACCAGGTTTGGGTGTGCGCATTTTGGGTGAAGTCAAAGCAGAGTTTGCAGACTTGCTGCAACGCGCTGATGCGATCTTCATAGAAGAATTGCGCAGCACGATTGATGAAGCTAGCCAGAAGTCCTGGTATGACCTGACCAGTCAGGCTTTCGCCGTCTTCTTGCCGGTGAAATCGGTTGGTGTCATGGGTGATGGCAGAACTTATGAATATGTTGTGGCACTCAGAGCAGTGCAAACGCAAGACTTTATGACGGCCCATTGGGCTCACTTGCCACATGAGTTACTAGGTAAGGTTTCCAATCGCATCATCAATGAAGTGCGTGGCATCAATCGTGTTGTCTACGATATCAGCGGCAAACCACCGGCAACGATTGAGTGGGAATAGAAACTCACGATTGAGTCACTATCCAATCCGCTAAATACAGTATTTAACTTCCTTGAAATTTTTCCAACGACCCCCTTTTATTCAGGGTTTAAAAGTGATGCTCGAATCATCTCCGGGGATTATTGCTTGGTCCTTAGTCACGAGTATTAGCTTGCTGGGCGCGGGACTGAGCCCGGTAAATACATTTTGGTTCAACATCCTCGTTTATGCAGGATCTTCGCAATTGGCGGTGATGCCATTGATCGCTGGAGATTATCCCTTTTGGACTGTTTGGCTGACTGCATTGATTGTGATGTCGCGTTTTGTTATTTTTAGCGCAGTCCTTCAACCTCACTTTAAACATTATTCTTTCTGGCAAAGACTGGGTATCGGGAGCTTAAACACCGATATGAGTTTCGCAAAATTTGTAGAAAAGTTTCCTTCGCTAGATAACCCTCAAGGGAGCCAAGTTGAGCTGCTCTATTTCATGGGAATGGTCCTAGCGCATTGGTTTTTTTGGCAGATAGGTGCATTAATTGCCATTTTTTTTGGTTCTTATATTCCGATCTCTTGGGGCCTTGGGTTTGCTGGACCGCTAGCATTGCTAGCCTTGATCATTCCTGCCATTAAACATAAAACTGCTGTTATCTCAGCATTAGCAGCTGCTGGCACTTGTATCTTAACTATCAATCTGCCGTATCGTTTAACGATTGTTTGCTCAGTGATTGCTGGTGTAATGGCTGCGGTATTGGTAGACAAACAATCTCAAAAGAGGAATGCATGAATACAGTGGACTTATGGATTACTTTTTTTGGCTTGATGCTAGTGAGCATACTGAGTAGGGGCTCTATTCTTTTAGTGGGCTCAAAATTTCCCATTCCCAGAAGTATTCATGAGTTTTTGCGCTATGCACCTACTGCGGCTCTCATTGCCATTGTTTTGCCAGACGTACTATTTGCAAAAGATCCAGCAACCCAACTATTTGAACTAAACCTGTATTCACCCCAACTATTTGGTGCCATCGGCGGAGTGATTGGATTTTTAGTAACCAACAGTATCTTGGCAACCATATTATTGGGAATGACTTTTTTTACTCTTGCCAGATTTTTTATCTAAGCATTAACTAAATCTGCCTCAAGATACATTCTCACTAGGGCTTGTATAGAGTCCGCATGCATTTTCTCCATCACTCTTGCCTTGTGCACTTTGATCGTGGCATCAACCGTGCCTAGCTCAACAGCAATTTCTTTGTTTAATAAGCCTCTAACCAATAAAGAGCAAACCTCTTTTTCCCTTGGCGTTAGAGTGAGAAAACATTGTTTGATATCTAACTCTTTGGATAATTGAACCAGTTGTTGCTTATCTAGCTCAAGCGCCTTGCTCAAGGCAATTAATAGATCTTCGAGTTTGAATGGTTTAAATAAAAAATCTATGGCACCATTTTTAAGACTAGAAACAATTTGATGGGGATGACTTTGTCCGCTAATAAAAATAATAGGTGTTCTGCGACCCAGGGCTAACAATTGCTGCTGCAGTTCAACTCCAGACATATCAGGCATTTGCATATCCAAAAGAATCACTGCTGGAGAGATTGGGAGAGATTCTTTTAAAAAATTGATGCCAGATTGGTAATGATCTACGGTATAGCCTACCTCGCTCAACATTCTGGAGAGTGAAATGCGCATTGAGTCATCGTCATCGATTATGAAAATGTGGCCAGATTTAGTCATAAAGAGAGGGTTTATATTTAGCTAATTAGGTCAATTTAAATCAAAGTATAGGCTGAGGATATTAGCCCTATAGCTAATCAGATCTCATCTTCTATGCCTTTGTTACAACAGCCCTTCATTGCAAGGATCCTCAAGCGGGGCCCCTTTTTAAGCGACATTTCAGTCTGCTATCTGTAATATTCAGTGATGGAAGTCGCTAATCAAATCTTTTTTATTGTTTTTTCGCTCATTGGCCTGGGATTATTTTTAAGCGCCTTGTATCAATATCGTGCCAATGAAAAAGGTGATTTCAGCATCTATTGGCCAATGAGTGTCGGCCTTTTTTCACTCTCTTCCTTTTGTTTTGGAATTGCCTTGTGGTTTCATCAGTTTTTTCTCACAATTGCAAATAGCTCATTTATTGTTTCAGTTCTCCTCCTGATATTTTTATATCGTTCATGGAATAAACGGCCTTTTACTAAGTTTCAAGCTTTGCTTGTATCAATTATTTCGATCTTTATTTTCTTTTTCTATGATTACTTGCGGGTAATTCCAGATACCTTTAAGCATCGCGTTGCCTTAATTACTATTACTCAAGAGCTATTTTTAATCTGGCAAATATGGGAGTTGAGGAAGTATTACAAAAAAGACCGAACAGTGGTTGTAAAGTGGCTTATTTTTTTATCAGTATTAACCTTATTCGGAGAAATTGTCAGAACTCTTTGGGTGTTAATTGGTAGTACTCAAACCAATTTCTTTTTGTATGCCCAAGATGCAGTGGCTTTAACGCTTTTATGGATTGGCTATGGCAGTACGATATTGGTATATGTGGCTCTAGGCAGTTTTTATTTAGAAAAACAAATCACAAAAGAAAATCAAATTGCTAATACGCTTGAGAAAACAAGAGAAGAAAACGAGAAAATCACCGAGCTCTTAAAAGATAAAGAGCGTTTGATTTATGGGCTGATGAAAGCCAATAAAACGGCCGCTACTGGTGCTTTATCGGCATCAATTGCTCATGAACTCAATCAACCTCTTGGAGCATCTAATCTGAATATCCAGTTTCTCAAAATGAAATTAGAAAAAGGGGTCCTCAATCCGAAGTTGGGTAAAGAAATTTTAGATTCCTTGGAAGAGGATAACAAGCGAGCCGCTACGATTGTCAAATCTTTAAGGTCAATATTTACTGAGGGTGATTTGAATGCTCAGGATGTTCAATTAGGCGATTCCATTTCTAAGGTACTAGATATTGTGAGGCCAGAGCTAAAGTCAAAGAATATCCAAATTCAGTTAAAGGTAGATGATGACTTAGCAGTGAAGGTTAACCCAGCTGAAATTGAGCAAGTGATATTGAATCTTGTGAACAATGCCACTCAGGCTTTGGCTAATTCAGGAACACTCCAGCGTCGTATTGCTATAGAGGCCATGAGATCTGGCCATTCCGTCAAATTAAGCATTTCTGATAATGGCGGGGGCGTACCTACTGAATTTAAACCTCAACTATTTGAGCTGTTAAGTACCACCAAGCAGACTGGAATGGGTCTAGGCCTATGGCTTTGCAAGCACATTGTCACTAGATATCGAGGTTCTATTCATTATGAGGATGCCTTTGGTAGCGGCGCACGATTCATTGTGGAGCTACCTCTTTCTCATTAGCCTCAGGGCTAATTGACTAGGACTACAGCGAGGGCGAACATAAGAGCTTACATTTGTATGGGTTTTTATGAACTTAGCAGAAATTCAATCCTTTAAGCAGATTGGCAGGCATCTTCGTAGTGCACGGGAGATGCGGGGCCTGACATTGTCTGCAGCAGCCAGCACTTGCGGATTAAAAATTTTTGAGATCGTTCGTATAGAAAATGGAGAACTGTTGGGGTACCAGCAAGTGCCAGAGAATACCTTATCCAACGCCCAAATTTATGCTAAAGCCTTAGATATTGAATTGAGTGATTACAAGGAGCAACCTTGTGTTGAGCAAGCAAAAGTAAACGCCAATGTTTATGAAGGCGATATTCCTGTCTTTTTAAGAAAAAAATAATAATTCGGCATACCCGATCCTTACGGGTTTAACCACTTTGAGTGAAAACTTAAGGTGGTTTTTTATTTGAGCCACATTATTAATAACGAAAATTGATATGGCTTATGTAAAAATGCTAGCCCAGAGCTAAAAAGAAAAAAGGCTTCAAAAGCATTTCGCCTTTAAAGCCTTATGTCCTACCCGAGACATAGTTTACGTTTTATACCGGGCACATACTTTACAGTTTTTGGCATAGGAGGGACCACTCTATGCCGTGGAATGAAAGTACGAAGATGGACGAAAAGCTCAAATTTGTGTCT
>NZ_JACVOW010000025.1:0-140970 GCF_018882265.1 Polynucleobacter sp. AP-Feld-500C-C5
ACCCGCTTAAGACCACCTGACTTTAGAAACTCTTTAACTACCTTTAGCTTGAACTGCTTGCTGTACTTGCTCATAAAACAAAACCCCCTTGGTTGGACATAGCGTCCAACTTTTGGGGGTCAGTTCAGAGAGATGGCTTTTTTGCTTATGGCGGAATGGCAGAGTGGCAATGCTTGAGATTGCAAATCTCAATACCCTAGTTCGATTCTAGGTTTCCGCCTCCACGTACTCTTTAATGCTCTTTATGTTTCTTGCCTAATTTCTCAGGCTTGCCGTTTCCATATAGACACCAGTATTGGATTTCTTCTGATAGAGCTTCTAGCTCTTTTAATTTAAGAGTCTTTAAGTCAGACAAACTAACCGCTCCAGTTTTCTGCAATTTCTCGATAGTCTCTTTTAGTGCACTCATTTGATGCCTCTTTTTGTTTTAACGGAAAAATTCATCTCAATGTGAAGCGTTTCATTATCTCCGATTGGTGCAGCTTTGATCCTTTTTGGGGCATTTTTAGGTTTTATGATCACTTGACTACAAATGATGAAGATAGGTAGACATTTAAAACCTTTTAATTACTAAAAAGTACTTTGCTGTCATGCAACATACTTGCAAAGGTGTTAATCTGACTAAGTATTAACCCTAATACATTTTAGATAAGGAGCTTTAAATGACACAATTATTGAGCCTCTTTAATCAAGTTTTTGGTAACCAATCCATCAGCAGCGATTTAGAGAAATATATCCCTTCCAAGGGTTTGCAAGCGTTAAAAGTAGTTCAGCAAGCATTTTTGAATCTTTATGATGCTTGGATTGAGGCTAGATTAGAGCAAGCCAAGTATTACAGCAAGCATAGTCACATTGAGTAACAACATGCTGACGACTGAATTTCTTAGCGGGAATCAGTTTGAAGAATACGGATCTTGGTTAAAAGCCCAAGATCCAGAGACTATTAGCGAATATTTTGGCTGCGCCTTAGGTCCAGAAGCAATTGATAACTTGGTGGAAAAATTTTCTCAAAATGATCAACAGAATCATTTTTTGATAGCCAAAATAAAACATCAATGGGTTGGCACGATCCATATAGCAACCCATACCAAAGCTGTTGAATTTGGCGTGATCGTTGCAATGCTTCATCGTAGGCAAGGAATCGCAAATGCGATGATGGATCAAGCCATCACATGGGCTCGCAATCGTTTTTATACCGACCTATATATGCATTGTATTGAACGCAATAGCGCCATAAAACGCCTTTGCCAAAAGCATGATCTCAAAGTTAGAAATATGATGGGCGATTCACAAGCTGATCTTATCTTGCTTCCACCTACCCCATTCACTTACCTTAAAGAGCAAATGACGGCTCAGCATAACTTGTTAGCCAAGCTCTTTCCCTACCAATATAGCTACCAATAATTAGTCGGGTAAATCGACAAACGGGTGTCAATACCGCCCAACTCCAAGCCTCGCCATCTGAAGCCACGAAACCCGCTCCCTATATCGCACCTGAATCTAGGTAGGTTTAGGTTAATGTTTTAAATACTGTTTAACACAATTCTGACGTCGTTTATTCCTCTAGCTCTAACTCAAGATGCAAAGAAGTTTCGGCATCCGCTAACTCTGCATACTCCATCGCAGCCATCTGATCCTCAAATGACAACTGTGCAAAACGCTCTGATGCTTCAAAGTTCTTCTCTCTGTAGTTATCTAAGGCTAGCAATTGATTCCATGCCGCCTTTTGATAATACTCAGCTGACATTCTTCTTAAGTCGATAACTTTGTCGCCTAGGTTTTTATCTAGCATTTTCTATCTCCTTCAATTTGTAATTGAACTTGACTGTGATGCTCTACCTTTCATATGACATCTTTATGAACTTTCTAACTGTCTTTGTCACATTTGAATCCTATAAATCAAGCCCAAATATGACAATTTCACCTCTTAAAATTTATCCGTAAATATTTTTTCTAGCGATAGATTTGTCATATTCACAAATCCAAAATGAGATCTACTTATGGGAGATGAAGAGCAATTCTGCTCCTTTCCGGTCTCCTCAGCTTGCTCTAACAGCCCATAGGTAACCATATCTGATTAATTTAGGGAGAGCTTAATGACTACCTTTACTACCGAAGATCGCAAACTTGTTGAAAAAGAGCCTATTCCCTTTTATGGCTACTGCGATTTAACTGACCCATCTACTAAGGATGCAAATGCACTTTTGCATCCGGTGCTAAAAAAAATTAAAGTGGAATATAGAGTTGATGACAGCAGCGAGGATTTGGAAGATTAGGCTTTAATGTTCTTTGTGTTTCTTGCCTAATTTCTCAGGCTTAATTTAGGACTACATCAAATGAAATTAACTGTCTTTCGCTACAAAGTCTGGGACCATCAAGATGATGATCATGTTCATGTTGCACCCTACTATGCCATTCGAGAATATATCGAGCATTTAGAGGGCGCAACAGTGATTCAAGATGATTGGCTAGAAGTTGATGAGTCTGATCTTGATACTCACGGACGGATCGCTGTTAGAGACGAAGTTTAGGTTATCTTGCACTCTCTAAAAACTACAACCACTCTGACAACTTTTATATCTGGCTGGCATCTTTATAAATCTGCTGATGCCCTTTATCAATCATTTGCAAAAAGCTCTCCACGAACTGATGATGTTGCTCAGCCATTGCGTTATAAATGGTTAGGTTCGTTTGTCCAAACGCTTGACAGGCAATAGTCATGGCGGCCATCAATTCATTGGGCTTACTATGATCAACCGCTTCAACTACTCTGTCAGTAACCCGCTCGTTGGCCTCTTGCATTAACTCAATTAATTCTTCGTGTAATTTTTTTTGATTTTCAAAAGAATTGCTCGTTACAGCCCAAATAGGCATCATCAAACTATAAAAACCCTCCATAGTTTTCATGGGGTTCATTTGCCCTGATGTCTGTCCTGATCCACCAAAATGGTTTAAGGTCATGATTGGTCTCCTGTTGTAGTTACTTGGGAAGGTGAAACTGTTACTTCATGGTGCTGGTCAGCATCTTGAATAAATTGGGTAATCATTGGTGCAATAGAGCGCCGGAAGACTCCGCCATTAAAAGTACCGTAATGCCCTACTCCTTGAATCAACTCGTAGCGTTTATGTCTTTCAGGTAAATTTGGCGTGATATCAAACGCCGCCTTCGTTTGACCAACCCCACAAATATCGTCCTCTTCACCTTCTATGACCATCAAATAGCTTTTACGAATATGTTTGGTATCCACCTGGTGCCAACGGCTCATCATCTTTCCTTGAGGCAAAGAGTGGTCTTGAAAGACTTCTTTAATAGTTTGCAAGTAAAACTCCTCAGTTAAATCCATCACCGAGAGATATTCATCATAAAAAGCCTTACGACGGTGAGCCTCTTCTTCATTACCTCGAACCAATGCCTCATGCATCGCATCAATAGACATGGCATGACGATCAGAATTCATGGCCATAAAACTATTGAGCTGTAAAAAGCCTGGATAAACTCTTCTGCCCATACCTAAAAATGGTGGTGGTACAGGTTGAATCAAGTTTTTCTCAAACCACTCTAGATCGTGAGATTTTGCAAACTCGTTAACCTTGGTTGGATTAACTCGAGTATCAATCGGTCCAGCAATGAGCGTTAATGAGCATGGCTGACAGCGATCACCCCAATCCGACATGATGGCTGTTGTTGCTAGAGCGGCTACGGTAGGCTGACACACAGCTAAAACATGGGTCTTAGGGCCTAAAAAATGTAAGAAGTCAATTAAGTAGTCGATGAAATCATTGAGATTAAAACGATCTTGATTGGTGGGAATGTTCTTGCAATCTAACCAATCAGTAATGTAAACATCATGCTCCGGTAGCATTGCCTCAACGGTACCTCGCAAAAGGGTGGCAAAATGCCCCGAATAGGGAGCAACAATGAGTAGTTTTGGTTGATGTAATTTTGTGGCTACTTTTTTGAAATGCACTAATTGGCAATAAGTTCGCTTGAGAACTATTTCATCTTGAATCTCAACTGCCCCTCCATTAACCTCAGTCTCATGAATACCCCACTCCGGCTTGAGATGAGCGCCTGACAATTGCTCTATGACATCTAGCCAAGCAAGATTAGATTTATGGAGTTCCGTATTAATAAATGGGTTGGCCGCACTATTTAAAGTAGCCCGCACAATCCTGAGAGATTGACGCATTGGTCGAATACTGGAAGCAATTGTGTTTTGCAAAAGGTATAGCATGCCCATCCCTTAGCTAAGAGTTTGAACCCTGATAGTTATCCTTAGATATGACAACTTGATTACAAGCTGTTTAATCTCGTTTTAAACGACATTACAAGCATTAATCCTTGATGAGCCTTGATTAAATTGATGTATTAGCTAACAGGCTTAGATACTTTCTAACCGTTACTTAAAGTAACACTCAAAAAAAATACCAACCCGAAGGTTGGTATTTTATTTCTGGTGGGCCCACCAGGACTTGAACCTGGGACCAAAGGATTATGAGTCCTCTGCTCTAACCAACTGAGCTATAGGCCCGTTAATCCTTCGATCAATCTTCCTCGAGGAAAGTCTTGAGTTTATCGCTGCGGCTTGGATGACGCATTTTTCTCAGAGCCTTGGCTTCAATCTGACGAATACGCTCACGGGTTACGTCAAACTGTTTGCCTACTTCTTCGAGCGTGTGATCTGTGCTCATCTCAACACCAAAGCGCATACGCAATACTTTTGCTTCGCGTGGTGTCAGTGAATCAAGAACATCCTTCACTACATCGCGCATCGAGTCATGCAATGCTGCTTCAGCTGGAGCCAAGGTGTTGCCGTCTTCAATGAAGTCACCCAAATGAGAATCTTCGTCGTCACCGATCGGTGTTTCCATAGAGATTGGCTCTTTTGCAATCTTCATGATCTTACGTATCTTGTCTTCTGGGATTTCCATCTTCAGTGCCAAGGTTGCAGCATCTGGCTCATGACCAGTTTCTTGCAAGATTTGACGGCTGATACGGTTCATCTTATTGATGGTCTCAATCATGTGAACTGGAATACGAATCGTACGCGCTTGATCAGCAATAGAGCGAGTAATCGCCTGACGAATCCACCAAGTTGCATAAGTGGAGAACTTATAACCACGACGGTATTCAAACTTATCTACCGCTTTCATCAAACCAATGTTGCCCTCTTGAATCAAATCAAGAAACTGCAAACCACGGTTGGTGTATTTCTTAGCAATCGAGATCACCAAGCGTAAGTTGGCTACGGTCATCTCACGTTTTGCTTCACGCGCACGCTTCTCGCCCGCAATCATTTGCTTGTTCACTTCTTTCAATTCAGGAAGTGGGATAACCACATTCTTCTGAATATCAATCAACTTCTGTTGAAGTTCCTGAATCGCTGGTACGTTCCGTTGTAAGAGAGCGCTATAGGGCTTGTTCTCTTTGAGTAACTTGTCAGTCCAAGTGAGATTCATCGACATCTTAGGGAAATCTTTTAATACTTCACCACGATTAACGCCAACTTTATCTACCAACAAGTTAACGATGCCACGCTCTAGTTTCCACACTTGATCTACTTGTGAGCGCATCGTGTCACATAACTTCTCAACACTCTTCGCCGTTAAACGGAAACCCAGTAACTCTGCACGAATTGCATCTTGTGCCTTGATATAGGCCGGGCAGTTATAGCCATCTTTATCAAAAGCACGACGCATCTTGTCAGCTTGCGTGCGAACAATTGCAAACTTCTCTAAGGAAATTTGCTTTAACTCTTCAAGCTGTTTAGCGTTCGCAGTTGCAGCGCCACCGCCACCACCTTCGTCTTCACCTTCCTCTTCACCTTCTTCAGCATCAGGATCAATCTCTGGCTCTTCTGGTCCAAGCTTGATGTCTTCCGCATTAGGATCTACCAAACCATCAACGAACTGATCGATTTCCATTTCGCCGGACGCAATCTTGTCCACATTGCTCAGAATCTCTGCAATCGTGACAGGGCAAGCAGCTAAAGCCATCACCATGTCTTTGAGGCCAGCCTCAATCTTCTTGGCAATGACGATCTCGCCTTCGCGAGTCAACAAATCTACCGTACCCATCTCACGCATGTACATACGGACTGGGTCAGTGGTACGACCAAACTCTGAATCTACTGTAGAGAGCGCTGCTTCAGCCTCTTCTTCAGCCTCTTCTTCAGACGCTGCAGCAGCAGTGTTATCAGACAGAATTAAGGTTTCAGCATCAGGCGCTTGTTCGTAAACAGTAATACCAATGTCGTTCAACAAACTGATCAAGGTTTCTAATGCATCAGCATCAGACAACTCGTCAGACATCACGTCATTCATCTCACCATGGGTTAAGTAACCCTTGGACATACCCATCTTGATCAAAGTCTTCAAGCGCGCACGACGTAATTCTTGTTGCTCTTCAGTACCTAACTGTTGTGCTGCGAATTCTTTTAAGAGGGCTTTTTCTTTCGCTTTACGCTCACGGGCTTTTTGACGATCCGTTAATACTGGCTCAGCGCCATCTGCAGGAGTCTCAGCTTTGGCTTTACGGCCGCGCTTTTTTTCTTCCTCAACGACTGGAGAAGCAAGCTCGGCTCCTTTTGCTTTTTTACCTTTTAACTCTTCTACTTTTGGTGCTGGTGCAGCCTTGCCTTTTTTAGCCGGCTCTACCTTTGCAACCTTAGCTGGTGCTTTAGCAGCAACCTTGACCGATTTGGCTGGAACTTTTACCGGTGCTTTCTTGGCGGCTGGCTTTGCAGCAGCTTTCACTGGTGTTTTAGCTTTCACAGGAGTCTTCGCTTTTACAGCTGGCTTAGCAGGTGCTTTCTTAGCCGCTGGCTTTGCAGCAGCCTTTACTGACTTAGCGGGGGCCTTCTTAGCCGCTGGCTTTGCAGCAGCCTTTACTGGTTTAGCAGGAACCTTCTTAGCAACCGGTTTTGTGGTCGCCTTTTTGGCTGCTGGTTTTGCAAGCGCTTTTACTGGCTTAGCCGGAGCTTTTGCTGTTTTAACTGGTTTTTTGGTCTTGGTATTAGGCATTTATTAGCACTTACTCACATTACTGTTATTGATCTCGACTGATAAAACACAGCCCCGTAACTCACTTACTCACTTACCCCAAATTTCTTCAAAATAAAGCGCAAGTGGCTGAATTAATTCGTTTTTTTCTTGGGAACAGAGGATTATAGTCGATTGCGACTTTTTTAGCCCCTGATTACCTAAAAATATGGGGTGTTTTTCAGGTATTTCTAGGGGTGTTTCAGTAAATTCTTAGGAGAATTTCAGCTTTTCACCCAATTCACGATATCGGGCTTTATCTTGGTCGCTGGCGGTCTCACCAGCGATTTTTTGGGCAATGTCGGTCATTTCTTGTTTGAGGTGAATCAGCTCTAGTTTCTTAAAGGCCCCGTCTAAATCGGCAGCTGCCCCCTCAAGCTCTAAGTCAGAATTCATGACACGCTTTCTGAGCACTTCATACATTGAGGCAAGCTCACTGCGAGAGAGCTGATCTTGGAACATTGCAAATGCCCCGGCGCCTACTGTGTCAGGTTTTCCGTTTTCCCCTGGAATCAATTCCACTTGATCACATTGAGATAAAAGATCTTTCATTAATGCGAGTGCATTGGCTGATCGTTGCTCAGCAGCTTTGAGTGCGAGCGCACGCTGATTGCTATCGAGCGCTTTACCTAAATGCGGAAACTGAATTAACACACGTAACATCTGCTCGGCTAAATCGGTTGGCGCTTTTGGTGGCTCAATATTCTGTGTCGCCACTCGCTTTGCAGAGCCTTTAGAGGCTTGCCATGGAGCGCCTTGTCGATTGCCGGTATTAGAGTAATTGCTTTGATTGTTTTGATAATGGGTTTGCTTTGCCTGAGCAGGCTGATAGCTTGTCTGTCGAACAGGCACTACCGTTAATCCGCAAAAAGCTTCTAACTCAGCAGGAGTGGTGTTAGTTCGAATGGCGAGCTCACGCAAAATTTGAGTACGCAACGCAATCGGTGGCATGGATAGTAGCAAAGGCTTGGCCGCATGATGCGTATGGGCTCTACCTTCCGGAGTTGTTAGATCGTGATCTTCGCTCGCAATCTTAAAGAAGAAGCTGGAGATCGACATTGCCTCTTTGATGACTTTTTCAAAAGCAGGTGCGCCATAAGCACGCACATAACTATCAGGGTCGTGCTCAGTTGGTAAGAATAGGAAACGAATTTCTTTATCGTCAGACATCAGAGGTAGACAGGCTTCAAGAGCACGCTGGGCTGCACGTTGACCAGCAGAGTCGCCATCAAATGAAAAAACAACTTTGTCAGTTTGACGCAATAACATGCGTACATGGTTTGCAGTACACGCCGTACCCAGCGTGGCCACTGCATTAGGGAAACCCAATTGCGCCAGTGCTACAACATCCATATAACCTTCACACACCAAGACATATTCTTGCGCACGAATCGCTTGTCTTGCCTCAAATAAACCGTAAAGCGTATTGCCTTTAGAAAAGAGTGGTGTCTCTGGAGAATTTAAATATTTAGGCTCACCTTGATCTAAGATGCGACCGCCAAAGCCAATCGTTTGACCTTTGGGATTCCGAATCGGAAACATCACACGATCCCGAAAGCGATCGTAGCGCTTGACTGCTGGCTTAGTCACAGGGGAGCCTTCAGCCTGGTCCCCCTGAATCAGTAAGCCGCCTTCCACTAAAGTCTTGACTACTTCATCGTTGGCGTAGGAGCCAAAGACAGCTTCAAGACCTTGCCAACCATCAGGGGCATAGCCAAGTGAATATCGTTTAGCAATCTCACCAGTCAGGCCGCGCCCTTTTAAATACTCTACTGCGCGAGTACTACCCTTAAGCTGTTGGCGATACCAATCAGCCGCAGAACTCATCACCTCGCTAAGTGCCATCGCCTGCTGTTGTCTTGCAACATCATTCGCTGTGCGATCTTCACGCGGTACATCTAAACCTGCAGAACGCGCGAGCTCTTCAATAGCATCGACATATCCAAGACCAGAATATTCCATCAGAAAACTGATGGCAGATCCATGGGCACCACAACCAAAGCAGTGATAGAACTGTTTGGTTGGTGATACAGAAAATGAGGGGGACTTCTCTGAATGAAAGGGGCACAAGCCTTGGTAGTTTGCGCCTGCTTTTTTTAACTTTACGTGCTGCCCAACCACATCAACGATGTCGACCCGATTTAAAAGATCGGCAATGAAGGATTGTGGAATGAGCGCCATAAGGCTAAGAGTATGGAGCGAGTTCTCTTATTTTGCGAGTGCGGCTTTTACTAAGCCAGATACCTTACCCATATCCGCTTTACCAGCCAATTGACCTTTGAGTACGCCAATGACTTTACCCATATCCTGTGGACCGGCAGCGCCTGTAGAGGCAACCGCGGCTGCTACTGCAGCAGCAACTTCAGCATCGGACAATTGGGCAGGCAAGTAAGCCTGCAGAATGACCATCTCAGCAGATTCCACCGCAACCAAATCATCACGCTGTGCTTTTTCAAATTGAGAGATCGAGTCTTTGCGCTGCTTGATCATTTTTTCAATTGTTGCAATGATGGCTGCGTCATCGAGCACAATGCGATCATCTACTTCGCGTTGTTTGATAGCGGCTAACAAAAGTCGAATGGTGCCAAGACGTGCAGTCTCTTTAGCGCGCATCGCGTTTTTCATATCTTCGGTAATTTGATCTTTCAAACTCATTTGATTCTTTCTGATGTTGAATGTATCCAGTTTTATTTGGCTATTTAAAAAGCAAAAACCCGCTGCGTTTCACCGTCAGCGGGTTTCAAAGCTTCTCGGTGAAGAGAGCTTTAAATTCTATTAGTAAAGCTTCTTCGGCAACATTTGGCTGCGAATACGCTTGTAATGGCGTTTAGCAGCGGCAGCCTTTTTACGCTTACGCTCAGCCGTTGGCTTCTCGTAAAACTCGCGGGCACGCAAGTCTGTCAAAAGACCATTTTTTTCAATGGTGCGCTTGAAACGGCGCAATGCCACTTCAAATGGTTCGTTTTCGCGGAGGCGGACTGTAGTCATACTTATTTAACTCGTATATGCTCGATAAATATCGAAAAATTAACTGAATTGCGATTCTAGCACGACCAAACCAAAAATGATTGTTTTAGGAATAGAAACTTCTTGTGACGAAACCGGGGTGGCTTTATACAACACCACCCCCTGGGAAGAGGGCAAACCTGCATTCCAAGGCATTCTGGGGCAGGGTTTGCATTCTCAGATCGCCATGCACCGAGATTACGGGGGCGTTGTCCCAGAGTTAGCCTCTCGAGACCATATTCGCCGGGTTTTACCCCTTTTAGACCAATCTTTGACCCAATCTGGCCTGAAATTAGCCGACATTGATGCGGTTGCTTTCACTCAAGGTCCGGGCCTAGCGGGCGCCCTACTGGTTGGCAGTGCTTTCGCCAAATCCCTCGCCCAAGGCCTCCATTTGCCCTCGATCGGGATTCATCACCTCGAAGGACACCTACTTTCGCCACTTTTGGGTCATACTGCACCCCAATTTCCCTTTATCGCCCTCCTGGTTTCTGGTGGACATACCCAACTCATGAAAGTCTCTGGCATTGGCCAATACGAACTTTTGGGTGAAACCTTAGACGATGCCGCGGGTGAAGCTTTTGATAAAACTGCCAAATTATTAGGTCTTGATTACCCCGGTGGTGCAGCTATTTCTAAACTCGCAGAACAGGGTCGCGTCGGAATATTTGATTTACCAAAACCGATGCTGCACTCTGGTGACTTGGATTTCTCATTCTCGGGATTGAAAACTGCAGTGCTGAATCAAGTCAAAAAGTTTGAAGAGAAAAAAGTATCTGATCCTACTGAGGTTGCACAATTTCATGCGGATCTTGCGAGAAGCTTTGTCGATGCCATCGTTGCGGTCTTAGTCAGTAAATCTGAAAAAGCACTGAAACAAACTGGCTGTCAGCATTTAGTACTTGCTGGCGGTGTTGGTGCCAACTTGCAATTGCGTGGCGCTTTAAATGAGAAGGCTACACGTCAAGGTTTTGAGGTGCACTACCCACCACTAGAGTTGTGTACCGATAACGGCGTGATGATTGCTTTTGCTGGTGCACTACGCATGCTTGCCAAAAATAATGGCTCCACAACTTCTGGAGCCTTTGATATCAAACCCCGCTGGGATTTGCAAAGTAATAATTTGGTTTAGCTTGCTTTACTTCTTATGGCTGATACGAGCAAATGCACTGTGATTGTGGATAGACTCAAAGTTCTCAGCCTCAACTACAAAAGACTGGATACGCTGATCTGCCTTAAGATTTCCAGCTACATCACGCACTAAGTCTTCAACGAATTTAGGATTACTGTAGGAATGCTCAGTCACCCACTTCTCGTCAGGGCGCTTAAGTAAACCCCAGAGTTCACTAGATGCCTCGCTCTCGGCAGCGGCAACTAAATCTTCTACAGTCATCTGTGTTTTGGAATCCAATGTCACCGTCATCGTGACATGTGAGCGCTGATTGTGCGCACCAAACTCCGAGATCTCTTTTGAGCAAGGGCATAAACTCATCACAGGTACTTGTGCGCGTAGAACCAATTCAATATCGGTACCACCAGCCGTATGTTGCGTATTTTGTTTAGCAGTGGCCATCCAAGTGACTTCGTAATCCATCAAGCTTTCGACACCAGAAACGGGCGCCGCTTTTTTAACGAAGTGGGTGTAAGTAAATTGCACATGGCATTCTTTAGCATCTAACAAAGGCAACATCTCTTTTACGAGTGCGACAACCGTAGTGCTATCGACTGCCGCATCTTGCTTTTGCAAGAGCGCCATGAAACGAGACATGTGCGTGCCCTTGACATGAGCAGGCAATGCCACATCCATCTCAAAAGTACCAACCGATGGAAAGTTGCCAGTCTTGCTGCGAATCATCAGTGGATGACGTACACCCCGAATACCGACTTGCTCAATTGGCAACGCGCGCACATCCAAAGTGGATTGCACGTCAGGCATTGCACTAGCTTTCAGAAAGGCGGGGTTCATGTCATTCATGACTCTATTTTCAAGCAAAACGGGCTTATTTGCCTGAAATTGCTGAATTTGCCATTAATACCGCAGGAAAACGCTTTTTAATAGAGTTTGTAATACCCTCAACATCCAAGCCACACTTAGTCATGAGCAGCTGATAGTCGCCATGTTCAATAAATTCATCAGGAAGACCTAACTGCAATAGGGGCTTGTTAATCCCGAGTGAGGAGAGCACCTCCAAGCAAGCGCCGCCAGCGCCGCCAGCAATGGCGCCATCTTCAATGGTGACTAGATAATCATGATCGGCCGCTAATGATTTGATGAGATCAATATCGAGTGGCTTTACAAAACGCATATTGGCAACAGTCGCATCGAAACCTTCAGCCGCTTCTAATGCGGCATACAACAAAGTGCCAAATGCCAAGATCGCCACACGCTGTCCAGCGGGTGCGTTCGATTTACGACGAATCTCACCCTTACCCAAAGGCAAAGTACGCAGCTCTGTTGAAGGAATAGTGCCAACACCTGAACCACGCGGGTAACGCACGGCACTAGGGTGAGCTTGATGATATGCAGTCGTCAATAAATCGCGGCACTCTGCTTCGTCTGCTGGCGTCATCACCAACATATTTGGAATACAACGCAAGAATGGAATGTCATACGCACCGGCATGTGTTGCGCCATCAGCACCCACTAAACCTGCGCGATCGAGTGCAAACAAAACTGGCAAATCTTGCAGAGCAACGTCATGAATCAATTGATCGTAGGCGCGTTGCAAGAAAGTGGAATAGATCGCCACCACTGGCTTCATGCCTTCGCAGGCCATACCTGCTGCAAAAGTCACTGCATGTTGTTCAGCAATACCAACGTCGTAATAGCGCTTAGGAAAAGTCTTTTCAAATTCAACCAGACCAGAGCCT
Source organism: Polynucleobacter sp. AP-Feld-500C-C5 (assembly GCF_018882265.1). Classification (NCBI taxonomy): domain Bacteria; kingdom Pseudomonadati; phylum Pseudomonadota; class Betaproteobacteria; order Burkholderiales; family Burkholderiaceae; genus Polynucleobacter; species Polynucleobacter sp. AP-Feld-500C-C5. The sequence continues at coordinate 12,919 of NZ_JACVOW010000025.1, forward strand.
TCCCGCATGGCTGGTGTAATTCCAATTAACAAAGGATCGGCATGGGCCATATCGCAAAGCCATTCACCAAACACTTGAGTGAATGTTTTCTTGCTAGCAGCAGCTTTCTTGACGCCCTCTTTAGGATTAAATTTGCTTGGCCCGTGATATAGCACTGGATCAGCCTCAGCCAACTCATAGCCCTGACCTTTTTTAGTCACCACGTGCAAGAACTGTGGGCCATTTCCCTCGAGCGCTAGGCGGCGTACGTTCTGCAACATGGGAATCAAAGCGTCTAAGTCATGACCATCAATCGGGCCAAAGTAGTTAAAGCCAAATTCTTGGAAGATGGTTGATGGTGAGACCATGCCCTTGGCATGATCTTCCAGGCGTTTAGCAAACTCGCGCAGTGGGGGTGCGATCGATAGCACGCTATCAATTCCTTTTTTGGTTGCAGAGTAAATATTTCCACTAAGCAATCTGGCAAGGTGACGATTAAGCGCACCCACTGCTGGTGAGATCGACATATCGTTGTCATTCAAAATCACCACAAGGGGCAAATCGTCATACACACCCGCATTATTCATCGCTTCAAAAGCCATGCCGCCCGTCATCGCACTATCACCCATCACAGCAACTGCAACTTGGCGTTCACCCTTGGTTTGAAAAGCACGTGCCATACCCATTGCTGCAGAAATACTAGTCGATGAGTGGCCAGTACCAAAAGCATCAAACTCGCTTTCAGCACGCTGAGGAAATCCTGATAATCCTTTGAATTGACGCAGAGTGCTCATGCGCTCACGACGACCAGTCAAAATTTTGTGCGGATAGCTTTGATGACCTACATCCCACACGATGCGATCGCGCGGCGTATCAAATACGTAATGCAAGGCAATCGATAACTCTACTGTGCCCAAGTTGGAAGACAAATGTCCACCAGTTTTGGAAACGGATTCCAAAACAAATTGGCGTAACTCATCGGCAAGAGCAGGCAGCTCTTCGCGAGAAAGTGTTTTTAAATCGTCAGGAGAATTAACGGAATGCAAAGTCATCGAATCTAGTTTGTCTCATTTGCCTCTATTGACGACCAATAGGGCTAAATCTTTTAAGGCCTGCGCTTGATCACCAAAACCATCCAAACTACTGATGGCGGTTTCTTGCAATTCTTTCGCCTGTTTCTGTGCATAGTCTAAACCCATCAAGGTCACATAGGTTGGCTTGTCATTGGCTGCATCTTTACCAGCAGTTTTTCCAAGAGTTTGGCTATCAGCCGTAGCATCCAGCACATCATCCACAATTTGGAAAGCCAAACCCAAGGCTTTTGAGTATTTTTGGAGTTGGGCCAATTGATTTGCATTGAGATCGGCAGCAATGCCACCGAGTTCTACCGCACAAGAAAGCAAAGCACCGGTTTTCATGGCATGCATTTGTTGTAAACCTGCCAGATCTAATTTCTTACCAACGCTCTCTAAGTCAATAGCTTGACCACCCGCCATACCGCGCGAACCAGAGGCTGCAGCTAAGACACTGATCATGTGTAAACGATTATTCATATCGCACTGGGCGGTAGCCAGAATTTCAAATGCGCGGGTTTGCAAAGCATCGCCCACTAACAATGCAGTTGCTTCATCAAAGGCTTTGTGTACTGTTGGTCTACCGCGGCGCAAGTCATCATCATCCATGCAAGGCAGGTCATCGTGCACTAATGAATATGCATGAATACATTCGATCGCTACTGCTGCAGCATCTAATGCCGCATTCTTTTCCTGGGAAGATTGATCACCCAATTCACCAGCCGCATAAACCAATAGAGGACGAATCCGTTTGCCACCACCCTGTGCTGCATAACGCATGGCTTCATGTAAACGCTGAGGCGTTACCTGCGCAGAATCAAGCAAACGATCTAAGGCAGATTCAGTGTGTTCAGAGTGAGCGGTAATCCACTCCTGAAATTGAAAAGGAGTACCCAATTAAGCCTCGAACACTCTCACTTGCTGTTCGACTTGCGCAAGAACCCCTTGGCAATGTTTCAGCAAAGCTGCGCCCCGTTGATAGGCCAATAAAGTCTCTTCTAGAGAAAATTTGCCAGACTCCATATCAGAAATGAGCTTTTCAAGCTCTTTTACAGCTTGCTCATAGCGCAGATCTGGGTCGATTTGGATCTCAAGACCTGGTTTTTGATTCTCTGATTTCTTGGCTGGCATAAGCGGGTTCCTTCATATTTCCGATACGGATTGCCCTCCATATTAAAGCGAGATGCCCCTCAGATGGGTATAATCGACCCCTTCCTTTCCAATATCGATCCGTCGATGGTTGGATTGGTTATTCCGCTTAGCTTCGGCTGACGTTTTCGGGGGTGGGGAGAATGACTAATCTGGCTACCGCGCAGAAGCTTGCGCCGTCCAATCTACAACTGCCGGTTTCGGCATATTTCGATGCTGATTTGTATCAGCAAGAAATTGAACTGCTTTTTAAGCAGGGTCCTGGCTATGTTGGCCATGAACTCATGGTGCCTGAAGTGGGCTCCTATCAAACTTTAAGCGCAGAAAATGAAGGTCGCATCCTCGTTCGCAATAACGAGAGTGTTGAACTGCTTTCCAATGTTTGCCGGCATCGCCAAGCACTGATGCTCAATGGCAAAGGTAAAACTGAAAATATTGTTTGCCCCCTGCATCGTTGGACGTACGACTTAGGTGGCAATTTACTGGGTGCACCGCACTTTGAAGATAAGCCTTGTTTAAATCTTGGCAAGTCCCCTTTGCAAAATTGGCAAGGCCTATTGTTTGAAGGTCCCCGCGATGTGCGCGCTGATCTTGCCAAACTCGGTGTGGCAGACGATCTCCAATTTGATGGCTATCTGCTCGACCATGTTGAAGTACACGATTGCAATTACAACTGGAAAACTTTCATCGAGGTATATCTCGAGGATTACCACGTGGTGCCGTTTCATCCAGGCTTAGGCAAGTTTGTTTCATGCGAAGACTTGCATTGGGAATTTGGTGATTGGCATAGCGTACAAACTGTGGGCATTCATAAAGATCTCCAAATCCCGGGATCGCCAACCTACCGTCATTGGCACGAAGCCGTGTTGCGCCAATTTGACGGCAAAGCACCACGCCATGGGGCGATCTGGCTGACCTACTACCCTAATGTGATGGTGGAGTGGTACCCAGGTGTTCTGTGCGTTTCTACATTGCATCCGATGGGTGTCAACAAGACTCGGAACATCGTTGAGTTTTACTACCCAGAAGAAATTGCCTTATTCGAGCGTGAATTTGTGGAAGCCGAACGTGCTGCTTACATGGAGACCTGCATCGAGGATGATGAAATCGCAGAGCGCATGGATCAAGGAAGAGCAGCACTACTTGCTCGTGGCATTAATGAGGTTGGTCCTTATCAAAGCCCGATGGAAGATGGCATGCAGCATTTTCATGAATGGTACCGTCGCGCTATGAATTTTCAAGGTGCATAATCTAAATTAGTAGCTTTACTCCTTTCCTCGCTACCTCAATAAAGGAAACATCATGACTCCTCTAATTACCGCAAACCAGTTAGAAGAAATCATCAATAGTGGTGAAGATGTTTTGCTCTGCGACTGCCGCTTTGATTTAACCGATCCAGAGTCAGGCAAGAAAGCGTATGAAGAGAGCCATATTCCTGGTGCGATTTACGTCGATCTTGATCGCGATATGTCAGGCAATAAAACGGGCAGTAATGGCAGACACCCCTTGCCAAGTCCTGAGGCATGGGCGCAAACTAAAACCCGTTTAGGCATGACTCCCAATACCCTCGTAGTTGCGTATGACAAACAGGGCTCGGTCTATGCCAGCCGCTTGTGGTGGATGCTCAAAGCTACTGGCCATGCGAAGGTTCAAGTCTTGGATGGCGGCCTTGATGCCTGGAATGGCCCTATGGGCACAGTGCCACGCAAACCTAACCCTGCACCCCAAGCCATTGAGCCAAGAACCTATGTTGGGCTTGCCTCAGTAGATGAAGTGGTGGCCAACTTACAAACCAAGAAACTTACGGTCATTGATGCGCGAGCTAACGATCGCTTCCATGGTCAAAACGAAACTTTAGACCCCATTGCTGGACATATCCCTGGCGCAATCAATCATTTCTTCAAAGGCAATTTATCTGCGACTGCATTTAAACCCGCAGAGCAACTCTTTAAAGATTTTGTTGAATTACTAGGCCCTGTAAAACCTGCTGAAGTTATTCACCAATGTGGCTCAGGCGTTACTGCATGTCACAACCTTCTGGCGATGGAAGTCGCTGGTCTCAAAGGCTCCCGCTTATATGCGGGCAGCTGGAGTGAATGGTGCGCTGACCCTAGCAGACCAGTCGAAACTTAAAAACAAACTTTTGAATTAGTGCAGGAGCGAGAGTAGGATCACAAATCCTACGCCACAGGCAATCAACACCGTTTGACGCAGTGACTCAGCCCAGTGTGGGCGACGGTGCATTTGCGGAATTAAATCGCTCACCGCAATGTAAATAAAACTGCTGGAAGCAATCACAAGCAAATACGGCATCGCTGCATGCGCTTTCTCTAAAAAGAAGTAGGCCAATACCCCGCCCACTACAGCTGACAGACCACAGATGAAGTTGTAGAGCAAGGCGCGCGCGCGTGAGAAACCTGCATTGAGAAGCACAATGAAGTCACCAATCTCTTGTGGAATCTCGTGAGCAATGATGGCGATCGCTGTAAAGATACCCACTTGATAGTCGGCCATAAAAGCAGCGGCAATCAAAATGCCGTCCACAAAGTTATGAATACCATCACCTACCAAAATCATCCAACCACTGCGCCCCGCATTCTCCGCATCATGACCGTCATGATGGTGGTGACCATCACCTTCGTGATGATGGTCATGGCGCAACAAGGCAATTTTTTCTAGCAAGAAAAATCCTAATAATCCCGCCAACAAAGTCGCAAATAAGTACTGGGGGTTAGTACCTTGCATATTGAATGCTTCGGGTAACGAGTGCAAGAGCGCTGTGGCTAGCAGAATACCAACCGACAAACTGACCATGTTATTGACCATCTTCGACAGCAGCGCGATTGAAAAACTGGCGGCGACCAAAACGCTAGCAGTACCTGCTAATGCTGTCACCAAAAGAATACTTTGAAGAACCGTCATTGAGAGTTACGCTACGCCCATTTTCTTAAACCAAGCAAGGCACTTCTCCCAACCATCTTTAGCAGGGCCTTCGCGATAGGTTGCGCGATAGTCAGCATGGAAGGCATGAGGAGTATCGGGATATACCTCAATCAGAGAGGCTTTTGCCGCAGGATTTTTCGGTGCTGCTTGCGCAAGTGCTGCACGCATTTGCTCAACACTCTCCAAAGAGATGCCAGTATCAGCGCCACCATACAGACCTATTACTGGGGCTTTTAAATCTGCAGCTAAATCGACTGGATGACGTGGGCTATTTTCAGTTTTTTCACCAATCACTCTTCCATACCAAGCCACACCTGCCTTGACTTGCGGCAGAGTTGCAGATAGCCAAGTGATGCGCCCACCCCAGCAAAAACCAGTTACACCGACTCGCTTCAGATCACCACCATTTTTGCCAGCCCATACCAAGGCAGCCTGCAAATCATTTAAGACTTGAGCATCGGGTGTCTTGGCCACAATATTTGCCTGAATTTCAGCAATGGTGCCGTAAGTATTAGGATCTCCTGCGCGCGTAAAAAACTCAGGGGCAATCGCGAGATATCCAAGCTTTGCAAAACGACGTGTGACGTCAGCGATGTATTCATGAACACCAAAAATTTCACTCACCACGATGATGATCGGCAAATTGCCTTTTGCATTCTCTGGACGAGAAACATAAGCAGGTAGCTGGAAGTTACCGATAGGAATCATTTGCTCGCCTGCTTTGAGGCCCTTAAAGTTGGTCTCAACGGCGGCCGCCATCACAGGATCAGAGGCAGCTACAAAGCCAACACCCAGTGTAGTGACAGCACCACGTAATGCGGTAGCGCCGGCGACCGAGGTTTTCATAAAATTTCTTCTACTATTCAGTGTCTTATTGCTCATCGTGTTTATCTCCTAGCTATTTACTAATGCTACTAATGCGCCTCTTCCCAATTATCACCAATCCCAATACTAACGACCAATGGCACCTTCAATTGAGCCACATTGCACATTAAATCCGGTAACTTTTCCTGCAACAGATCGATTTCATTCAAGGGAACGTCAAATACCAACTCATCATGCACCTGTAATAGCAGCTTCGTCTTAAGTTGTTGCTTTTCAAGCCAGTCTTCCACGGCAATCATGGCAAGCTTAATCAGGTCGGCAGCCGTTCCTTGCATCGGTGCATTAATCGCAGCACGCTCAGCACCCTGACGACGCGGACCATTGGCGCCTTTGATTTCAGGCAACCAGAGACGTCTACCAAAAACAGTTTCTACATAACCATTTTCTCGAGCCTCTAGGCGAGTACGTTCCATATATTGCGCCACCCCAGGATAACGATCAAAGTACTTTGCAATATAGTTTTGCGCTGCTGAACGCTCAATCCCCAGATTGCCTGCTAAACCAAAAGCGCTCATGCCATAGATCAGGCCAAAGTTAATGACCTTGGCATAACGACGTTGCTCTGAATTAACATCATCTAGCGGGATACCAAAAATTTCTGCGGCAGTGGCTTGGTGTACATCTTTGCCATCACGAAAGGCTGCCAAGAGATTTTCGTCTTCCGCAATATGTGCCATGATGCGCAGCTCAATTTGAGAATAGTCGGCTGATAATAATTTACAGCCCTCAGCCGCAATAAAGGCTTCGCGTATGCGACGACCCTCTTCTGTGCGCACCGGAATGTTTTGCAAGTTTGGATCACTCGATGCCAAACGCCCAGTGACTGCCGTTGCTTGCGAAAAGTTGGTATGGACGCGCCCCGTTTTAGGGTCAGCCATGCGCGGTAGCTTTTCAATATAGGTCGACATCAACTTGGCTAAGCTGCGATAGTCCAAGATACGCGCTGGCAATGGATAGTCCTCTGCCAATTTCTGCAAAACTTCCTCGTCGGTTGACGGTGCGCCTGATGGCGTCTTCTTAATCACTGGCAGTTCCAGTTGTACAAAGAGTATTTCAGCAATTTGCTTGGGCGATTGAATATTGAATGGCTGCCCCGCGAGTTGATGAATCTCACTCTCCAGTTCCAAAAGGCGCTTGCCAACTTGCTGGCCTTGCTTGCTCAATAAAGCAGAATCGATTCGTATGCCATTACGCTCCATGATTCCCAGAACCCGCATGGCAGGCATCTCGATCTTTTCATACACATAGAGCAGGCCTGGGCTTTCCTGAATCTGTGGCCAAAGCTCGTGGTGCAGGCGCAAGGTAATGTCCGCATCCTCTGCCGCATAGTCAGTAGCAATCTTCAGATCGACCTGGTCAAAGCCAATTTGATGAACTCCTTTGCCACACACCTCTTCATAGCGGATCGTTTTCATCCCTAAGTGGCGTTCAGCCAAACTATCCATATTGTGCGGAAGGTGTGACTCCAGCACATACGACTCGAGCAGAGTATCAAATGCAATGCCGCCTAAAGTAATTCCATAGTTTGCAAAAATATGCGCGTCATACTTTAAGTTTTGCCCTACCTTGAAATGACTCGCACTCTCTAGCCAAGGTTTTAATTTAGCAAGCACAGCATCTCGATTAAGTTGTACTTCACCATTACGGTGCGCAACTGGAATGTAACAAGCTTCACCTGGCTTTACTGATAAAGAAATCCCAACCAACTCTGCAGCCAATGCATCTAGGCTGGTTGTTTCTGTATCGACCGCAGTCAGTTGCGCGCTTGCAATTTTTTTCAACCACTTTTCTAAAGCAAGGTCATCAGTGACACACTCGTAGTGACGCTCAATTGCATCCTGAAGATCTGTCGTGTCTTGCGAGAGCGCTTTAGTGGGGGCAGTGGCAATAACTCGTGATTTTTTAGAGTCATTTTCTGCGCTAGCATTGGCAATAGGCGTACCCGCCAAATCAAAGGCAGCGGGCTCAGAGCCATCATTTCCTGGGCTGGTGAGCTGCTTTTCAACATCACGCAACCAAGTCTTAAAGGCATAGCGTTCGAATAGCTCTCGAAGCAAAGCAGCATCTTCTGACTTCGCATGCAAATCATCTAAGCCTGGCAAATGAGGAGATAAATCACAATCTGTTTTGACGGTGATGAGTTGTCGCGCTTGTGGCAACCACTCTAAACAAGCGCGAAGATTTTCACCCACTACACCTTTGACTTGATCAGCGTTGGCCATCAAATTATCGAGATTGCCAAACTCTGCTAACCATTTGTTCGCAGTTTTGGGGCCCGCTTTAGGAACGCCTGGCACGTTATCCACTGCATCGCCAATGATGGATAAGTAGTCGACGATGAGTTCAGGAGGTACACCAAACTTTTCCTTTACCCCTTCGATGTCCAGCTTTTCATTGGTCATCGTGTTAATAAGTGTGACAGAGGGATTGACTAACTGGGCTAGATCTTTATCACCAGTAGAGATAATCGTTTCCCAACCTGCTTGGGTTGCTTGGCAAGCTAAAGTACCGATCACATCATCCGCCTCAACGCCTGACACCATCAATACCGGCCAACCTAAAGCTTTGACCATTGCATGAATTGGTTCAATTTGCTTCACCAAATCCTCGGGCATGGGAGAGCGATGGGCTTTGTACTCGGCATACATTTCATCTCGGAACGTCTTGCCCTTGGCGTCAAAGACGCAGGCGATATGGTCAGCCTTGAGCTCAGATCTAGCTCGGCGCATCATATTGACCATGCCATAGATGGCGCCAGTAGGCTCCCCAGCCCCGTTTCTGAGGTCTGGCATGGCATGAAAGGCGCGATACAGGTAGCTAGAACCGTCTACCAACAAGAGTCTATGTTTAGTCATACCGCAATCGTACAATCTAGTTATGAATTGCCTACAGGTCTGGTTAAAGAACCACCCGAGAGTAGGCCAAAAAAGGTGAAAATGATGCATGCTCTAACAAACTTAATTAGCCATAACCTCAGCCAAAGCCCTGCTTTAATCAGCTTTTTGCTAGCTTTTAGCCTATTTGGAGCAGGATCGGCATTAGCTCAGAATACCAGCCAAGCCCTCAGCCAATCTGAGCTCAACCGAATCAACAACCAGCCGCTTGCTCCTGCGGTGAGTCCAGGGGGAGTCTTGGGTAGCCCAGAAAGTCGCAAACCCAGTTTTCAGCACAAAGAGTCTACTGGTACTGAAATCATTGAGTACAAAGACGCTAACAGCCCAACTCAAGTGCAAGTGAAAACCAAATACACCACTTATGAGATGTCACCACCCGACTCTGTTATGCCTGGACCCCCATCTGGTGAAGGCGGCCTCTTAAGCGTACCTAGCATTAGCATTCCCATTAAGTAAATAATTGAAAGCATAGTTACTGCTTTATGGCTGTATTCACACCTATTGAATTGAGTGAGATCTCTCCTTGGATTTCTCAACATTTCAATATTGGTGAAGCCGCCGATATTCGCGGCATTCATGGTGGGATTGAAAATTCCAATTTCTTTTTAGATACGATCCAAAATGGTAGAAAGCAAGAATACGTTCTCACTATTTTTGAAAGATTGTCCGCCGAGCAACTCCCCTACTACTTAGAGTTAATGCGCCACTTGGCAAACAAGGGCATCCCAGTACCCAAGCCAATTGAAAATCATCAAGGAGAAATTCTTTTCTCTCTAAAAGGTAAGCCTGCAGCCATCGTCAGTAAATTACCGGGCATATCTAGACTACAACCCGCAGCAAAACACTGCGCCCTGGTTGGCGAGATGTTAGCCAAGATGCATTTAGCTGGCAAAGATTTTCCTCAGTCCCAAGAAAATCTGCGGAGCCTTGGCTGGTGGCAACAAACCATTCCTTTAGTGTTGCCGCATGTCAATTCATCCCAAAAAGATTTGCTGGCAAATGAACTTGCTACGCAAGAAGCATTTTTTGCTTCCAGCAACTACGATGCACTTCCACAAGGTGCCAGCCATTGCGATCTCTTTAGAGATAACGTGCTCTTCGATCCCAATAGCAGCAACGATCCTCGCGAGGATCAACTCGGTGGTTTCTTTGATTTTTATTTCGCAGGTATCGATAAGTGGTTATTTGATCTTGCTGTGACCGTAAATGATTGGTGTCTAGCTGACAATAAGCAAGATCTCGACCTGGCGCGCTGTGATGCCCTGCTGCAAGCTTATCAAGCTATACGCCCCCTCACCAAAGAAGAGCATGCTAGCTGGCCCCTCATGATGCGCGCTGCGGCACTGCGTTTCTGGGTCTCTCGCCTCTGGGATTTTTATTTACCGCGCAATGCGCAGATGCTCACCCCTCACGACCCAAGTCACTTTGAACTCATTCTTCTCAGCCGTCGCTCCTTATGAAACTAAACACTGTCGCCCCTAAAGAAGGTTATACCTGGATCAGACAAGGGATTTGGCTTTTTAAGCAAAATCCTTTGGGCTTTTTGATGCTGGTCTTTATGTATGTCTTCGCCGCACAACTCGCCGTCATGATCCCGGTGATTGGGGTGTTTGCAGTATTGCTGTTAACGCCTACTTTGTCAGTTGGTTTTATGACAGCCTGTCGCCAAGCAATTCAAAAGGAGCGTATTCGTCCTACTGTGTATTTGGTAGCACTTCAATCAGGCGAACTGATTCGTAAACGGATACTGCAGTTAGGATTAATTTATGCGGCTCTAATCTTATTACTCAGCTTTGTCTTAAGTCTCTTAGTCGATTTTGAAATGCTCATACCTCTCTTGACGAGTGACACCGTCATTACACCTGAAGCACTTCGTCAAATCTATTTAGTACTTTTGTTTGGCGCTATCTTGTATATCCCTGTAGCCATGTTGATGTGGTTTTCCCCTGTCTTAGTAGCTTGGGCAGATATGTCGGTTTCTCAAGCGCTCTTTTCTAGTTGGCTTGCCTGTTGGACAAATAAAGCAGCTTTCTTTTTCTACCTCTCCATTTGGAGTGTCGTGTTGATTGCCATTCCTTTGACGATTGGCATGCTGTTTGATGCCTTAGATTTTGGTCAAGCAGCATCCTTCCTTGTCGCCCCCATTTCTATGGCGGGCCTAACACTCATGCACTGCTCTTTCTATGCCACCTGGAAAGCGTGCTTCACTGAAGATGAAGTCATTCTGTAGGTTTTATAAACTTCGTTTTACAGACTGAGATTCATCAATCAATCGCAGCAAGCTTGGCAATACTGAGTTGTAACCACTTCACACCGTGACGCTTGAAGCTCACTTGCGCACGAGCATCTGTATCAACGCCCTCTAAACCAGTCACACGACCTTCGCCAAATTTAGTGTGAAATACATTCTGTCCAATCTTAAATGGATAATCTCCACGCGGCGGTGATGCTAAGCGCTTCACTTCCATTGAAGCTGAGCCTACCCGCTTCACAGGTCGCTGTTGATCGCTGCCGGAATCAAAGAAATCATTAGACTCATATTCACGTTGACGGGTATAGCCGTCTTGCCAAGTCGAGCCTGATCTGGAGCTACCGCCCCAGCGCGCATCTTTTGCTTTAGGCGTTAACCATTTCAGTGAGTCAGAGGGTAGCTCCTCTAAAAAACGGGAGGGCATGTTGTAACGTACCTGACCATGCAACATTCGCGATTGGGTGTGCGACAAATATAAGCGCTCTTTAGCACGAGTAATTGCCACATACATCAAACGACGCTCCTCTTCGAGACCATTGTGCTCGTTAATGCTGTTCTCATGAGGGAACAAGCCTTCCTCAAGACCGGTAATAAAGACCGAGGTGAACTCTAAGCCTTTGGCAGAGTGCACTGTCATCAATTGCACGGCATCTTGACCTGCTTGGGCTTGGTTATCACCCGCCTCTAATGAAGCATGAGATAAAAACGCAGCCAAAGGAGAAATATCTACAACACCAGGCGCATTTTCACCGGGCAGCATCGCAGCGGCAGCATCTTGACCATAGCCTTCTTCCGCAATGAAGGCAGTAGCAGCGTTGATTAATTCTTGTAAGTTTTCTACGCGATCTTGTCCTTCGCGTTCAGATAAATAATGTTGAATCAAGCCACTGTGCTGGATCACAAACTCCACCGTTTCAGGCAGGGTGTTATGACGGGTTGCTTCGCGCATATGATCGACTAGGCGAATGAAACCACCCAAGGAAGCGCCGGCCTTACCTTCAAGAGAAGAAGCGGCCAAATACAAAGAACATTGCTGCGCTCTTGCCGCATCTTGTAAGGCTTCAATCGATCTTGCACCAATTCCCCTGGTTGGGAAATTCACCACCCGAGAAAATGAGGTGTCATCGTTCAGATTCTCAAGCAAGCGGAGATAAGCGAGTGCATGTTTAATTTCAGCGCGCTCGAAGAAGCGCAGACCACCATAAACTCGATAAGGAATCGCTGCCGAGAACAAAGCGTGCTCAATAATGCGTGACTGTGCATTGCTTCGATACAACAATGCTACCTCTGTACGCTTGATCCCGCTATTGATCAGCGCTTTGATTTCATCTACCAACCATGCGGCTTCGGCATGATCACTGGGGGCTTCATAAATACGGACTGGCTCGCCATGCCCTGCATCAGTCCGCAGATTTTTACCAAGACGCTCAGAGTTATTTGCAATCAGGTGATTCGCAGTATCGAGAATGTGGCCGTGTGAGCGATAGTTTTGCTCGAGCTTGACCAATAAAGGATGAAATTGCTTTTCATAGAGACGCATGTTCTCGACATCGGCACCACGGAAGGCATAAATACTTTGATCATCGTCACCCACCGCAAAGACAGAACTACTACCCATGCCACTCACATTGACTCGACTAGCATCATGTCCGGAAAGCAATTTAAGCCAAGCGTATTGCAAGGCGTTGGTATCTTGAAACTCATCAATCAAGATGTGACGAAAACGTTCTTGATAATGCGTACGAATAGGTTCGCTATGCTTTAGTAATTCATAGCTACGTAAGAGTAGTTCCGCAAAATCAACCACACCCTCACGCTGACACTGCTCATCATAAGCGGCATAGAGTTGCGCCATCTTCGCCTGGAAGTCATCTCCTACCGATAAATCCTTGGCGCGTTGACCGCGCTCTTTGGCATGCGCAATAAAATACTGCAATTGCTTGGGTGGATACTTTTCATCATCTACCTTTAAGCCCTTCAAAAGACGCTTAATCGCTGAAAGTTGATCTTGGGTATCCAATATCTGGAAGGTGGACGGCAAGCCCGCTTCTTTATGGTGAGCTCGTAATAAACGGTTACAAAGACCATGAAAGGTGCCAATCCACATTCCCCGAGTATTGATGGGCAACATGGCGCTCAAACGCACCATCATCTCTTTAGCTGCTTTATTCGTAAAGGTAACTGCCAGCACACCAATAGGAGAAACCTGACCGGTCTGGATCAACCAAGCTATACGGGTGGTCAGCACACGCGTCTTACCGCTACCAGCGCCAGCCAAAATTAAGGCTGATTGGGCTTGGCCATCTGGGCTAACAGGCGGGAGGGTCACTGCCTCGCGCTGTTCTGGATTGAGGTTCGCGAGCAAGTCTGAGTACATCAGCCCAATTATAATTTGCCTCTTATGCCAAACGCCTCAAATACCCCTAATTCACCAGTAGCCGGTTCAGTTGACGAACTGGCCAAATCCTATGAACCCGCTCCAATCGAAGCTTACTGGGGACCAGAGTGGGAACGCCGAGGCATTGCTGATGCCAGCATGGATGAGGGCAAAGACAATTTTTCGATTCAGCTGCCACCACCCAATGTGACCGGCACCCTGCATATGGGTCATGCCTTTAACCAAACCATCATGGATGGCTTGGTGCGTCATGCCCGCATGTCTGGCAACAATACCTTGTGGGTTCCAGGAACCGACCATGCTGGTATTGCCACTCAAATTGTTGTTGAACGGCAACTCGATGCGCAAAAAGTGTCACGCCACGACTTAGGTCGCGAGAAGTTTTTAGAAAAGGTGTGGGAGTGGAAAGAAACTTCTGGTAACACCATCACTCGTCAAATTCGTCGCCTCGGCGCTTCGATTGATTGGGGAAAAGAATATTTCACGATGGACAGCAAAATGTCCAAAGCAGTCGTTGAAGTGTTTGTACGCCTCCATGAACAAGGTTTAATTTATCGCGGCAAGCGTTTGGTGAACTGGGATCCCGTATTGGGAACGGCAGTCTCTGATTTAGAGGTGGTGAGTGAAGAAGAAGATGGCTCCATGTGGCACATCCACTATCCCTTAGCTGATGGCTCAGGCCGCTTGACCGTTGCTACTACCCGCCCAGAAACCTTACTAGGTGACGTAGCAGTCATGATCAACCCAGAAGATGAACGCTACAAACACCTCATTGGCAAATCAGTGAATTTGCCTTTATGTGATCGTCAAATTCCGATCATTGCCGATGACTATGTAGATTTGAACTTTGGCACTGGTGTGGTGAAGGTTACTCCAGCGCATGACTTTAATGACTACGCAGTTGGACAACGTCACCAATTACCGCTCATCAACATCCTCACCTTGGATGCCAAGATTAATGAAAATGCTCCTGCCGCCTATCAAGGTATGGAGCGCTTTGCTGCTCGTAAACAAATCGTGGCCGATTTAGATGCTGCTGGTTTATTAGAAAAAGTTCAGCCACATAAACTGATGGTGCCCCGTGGTGATCGCACCCAAACCATTATTGAGCCCATGCTCACTGACCAGTGGTTTGTGGCGATGTCTAAACCCAGTCCAGATAACCAATATCAACCTGGCTCATCGATTGCCGGTGCTGCATTGGATGCGGTAACCAAAGGTGATATCAAACTGGTTCCAGAAAACTGGATTAATACTTACACCCAGTGGTTAGCCAATATTCAAGACTGGTGTATTTCCCGCCAACTCTGGTGGGGCCATCAAATCCCGGCTTGGTATGGTGATGATGGACAGATTTTTGTGGCACGCTCAGAAGATGAGGCCAAAGCGAAGGCTGCTGCTGCAGGCTACACAGGCAAGCTCAATCGCGATCCAGATGTGTTAGATACTTGGTTTAGCTCTGCGCTTGTGCCCTTTAGTTCATTAGGCTGGCCAGAAGAAACAGCTGCTCTCAATCACTTCTTGCCATCATCCGTATTAGTAACTGGCTTTGACATCATTTTCTTTTGGGTGGCGCGCATGGTCATGATGACTTGCCACTTCACCGGTAAGGTGCCTTTCCATACCGTCTATGTTCATGGCTTAGTACGTGATGCAGAAGGTCAAAAGATGAGTAAGTCCAAAGGCAACACTTTGGATCCAATTGATTTGATCGATGGCATCCAGATTGAAGACCTAATAGGTAAGCGCACTACAGGCCTCATGAATCCCAAGCAAGCAGAGAGCATTAGCAAGAAAACCAAGAAAGAGTTTCCGGAAGGAATCCCGGCATTTGGTACTGATGCTTTACGTTTTACTTTTGCATCCCTTGCCTCGCTCGGTCGCAACATTAACTTTGACCAGAAGCGCTGCGAAGGCTATCGCAACTTCTGTAACAAGCTTTGGAATGCGACGCGTTTTGTACTGATGAACTGCCCTGGTGGTGATGAAGACAATGGCTTAGCGCCTTGTGATAACCAATGTGGCCCAGAAGGCTATTTAGATTTTTCACCAGCAGACCGCTGGATTGTGTCCCAACTACAGAGAACGGAAGCCGAGGTAGCAAAAGGCTTCCAGAACTATCGCTTTGACAATATTGCTAGCAGCATCTATCAATTTGTCTGGGATGAGTATTGCGATTGGTACCTAGAGCTTGCCAAGGTACAACTCCAAACCGGCACACTAGCGCAGCAACGCGCAACTCGTCGGACCTTGCTACGCGTGCTAGAAACCATCTTGCGTATGGCGCATCCACTCATTCCGTTTATCACTGAAACACTCTGGCAAACCGTTGGGCCAAAGTCTGGCAAGGAATTAGCAAAACAAACTCAGCAAACCATCGCCTTGCAACCCTACCCTGTTGCTCAGCCTGAAAAGATTGATGAGCAAAGTGAAGCCTGGGTTGCCCAAGTGAAAGCGATTGTGGATGCCTGCAGAAATCTGCGTGGCGAAATGCAGGTACCCCCAGGGCAAAAAGTGCCGCTGTGGATTTATGGTCCAGAAGTCTTCTTACAAAAAGTGACTCCTTACTTACTCGCATTAGCCAAGCTCGCTGAAGTCAAAATCTATAGCGATGAATCCGCCCTCGAAAAAGATGCGCCTGGCGCACCAATTGCATTGGTAGGCGATATCAAGCTCTTACTCAAAATCGAAGTGGACGTGGCGGCTGAGCGTATTCGACTTGGTAAGGAAATTGAACGCCTTGCTAATGAAATCACTAAAGCCCGCAGCAAATTGGGAAATGAAAGCTTTGTGGCTCGCGCTCCTGCCGAGGTTGTAGCCCAAGAAAAACAGCGCCTTGCTGGATTTGAACAAAATCATGAGAAGCTTGTTGCACAATTAGAGCGTCTTCAATAAAGATCGGATATCCCATGCCATTGACTACTAAAGCCGTTACAAAAGCCGTCTTCCCTGTTGCCGGTCTTGGTACCCGTTTCTTGCCAGCCACGAAGGCAAGCCCAAAAGAGATGCTCAATGTGGTCGACAAGCCACTGATTCAATACGCAGTAGAAGAAGCGATTGCCGCTGGCATTACTGAAATGATTTTTGTCACTGGTCGCAGCAAGCGTGCTATTGAAGATCACTTTGATAAAGCGTATGAGCTCGAAGCAGAGCTCGAGGCTAAAAATAAACAAGCGCTACTAGACATCGTGCGTAACGTGAAACCCAGTCATGTTGACTGCGTATACGTCCGTCAGCCTGAAGCACTAGGTTTAGGTCATGCCGTATTGTGTGCAGAAAAACTCGTTCGGGATGAACCCTTCGCCATCATTTTGGCCGATGACTTATTAGATGGTCAGCCTCCAGTCCTCAAGCAAATGCTCAAAGTCTTTAATGAGCAAAACGGCTCTGTCATTGCAGTTGAAAAAATTGATCCAGCAAAAAGTAGTTCTTACGGCATCGTCGCGGGCTCAGAAGTGGCCAAGGGCATCTACCGCCTCAACGGTATTGTTGAAAAACCTCAACCTCAAGATGCGCCTTCCAACCTCGCTGTGGTTGGTCGTTATGTGCTCTCCTCAGAAATCTTTAAACACATCCGCAATCTCAAGCCTGGCGCTGGTGGCGAGATCCAACTCACCGATGCGATTGCAACCTTGCTTAAGGAAGAGCCAGTATTTGCTTATGAATACGATGGCGTGCGTTATGACTGCGGTAGCAAGTTGGGTTATCTCAAAGCGTCGGTGGAATTTGCATTGCGCCATCCCGAGGTTTCTGCTGATTTTGCAGCCTACTTAAAGAGTCGCTCTTTAACTTAAGGCTGCTTGGCTTGTTTATCTTCTCTTTAAGAAGAACACCAAGACATCACCTTCAGTACTGCTAGCAATCAGCTCATTGCCCGTTTGCTTCGCAAAGGCTGGAAAATCTCTCGCCGCTCCTGAATCAGTTGCCTTGATCTTTAAGACTTCACCAGACTGCATTGTTGCCAATGCTTTCTTGGTACGTAAAATCGGCAGTGGGCAGTTCATGCCAATCGCATCCACTTCTGCATTAAATGCAATGCTTGCTACATCATTCATTTGCTAGCCACCCAATCTTTAACACCTTCTAAAGCAGCACCAAGCTTAGTAGGATCGTTACCGCCAGCCATAGCCATCTCTGGCTTACCGCCACCTTTGCCGCCTACCTGCTGCGCAACAAAGTTCACGAGATCACCAGCTTTCACTTTGCCAATCGAATCTGCAGTCACACCAGCAATCAAGCTGACCTTATCGCCTTGCACAGAAGCCAAGACAATCGCAGCCGTTTTGAGTTTGGCTTTTAGTGCGTCCATAGTTTCGCGAAGAACCCCTGCATCGGCACCGTCTAATCTGGTAGCCAATACTTTTAATCCGTTGACGTCAATAGCCTGACCAGCTAGCTCATCGCCTTGGCTAGCGGCTAATTTGGAATTGACTTTTTCTAATTCGCGCTCAGCCTGACGCAAGCTATCTTGCAGTTGCGCAACCCGATTCACTAAATCGCCAGGATGGGTTTTGAGGATGGCTGCAGCCTCGTTAATTTTGTCTTCAAGGCCTTGCAAGAAGTGGAGTGCATTACTACCGGTCACCGCCTCAACTCGACGAATACCAGCAGCAACCCCGCCTTCAGAAACAATCTTCAAACTACCGATATCGCCAGTACGTGACACGTGAGTACCGCCACACAATTCTTTAGAGCTGCCGATTTCTAAAACACGGACTTCATCGCCATACTTCTCACCAAAGAGCATCATGGCACCAGTCTTTTGGGCATCGTCTAAAGACATGACTTTTCCAGAGGTGGCTGTATTCGCCAAGACCTCTGCATTCACAATATCTTCAATACGACGAATCTGTTCAGCCGTTATAGGAGCATTGTGCGTAAAGTCAAAACGGGTTTTAGTTGCATCGACTAAGGAACCTTTTTGTTGCACATGATCGCCCAAGACTTCACGCAGAGCTTTGTGCAAAATATGGGTTGCACTGTGATTACGCATCGTATCGGTTCTTTGCTGTACATCGACCAAGGCATTGAGTGCATCACCTACTTTAAGCTCGCCCTCGAGCACCTCACCTTGATGACCGAATACGTCAGCTTGAATCTTGAAGGTGTCATCTACTGAAAAACGGACAGACTCATTGCGAAGCTCGCCCTGATCACCGACCTGACCACCAGATTCAGCGTAGAAAGGGGTATTGTCTAAAACGATTACCGCAGCATCGCCTGCTTTTACTGAGGCAACTTCAGAGCCATCGATGTATAGCGCAGTCACTTTGGC
This sequence comes from Polynucleobacter sp. AP-Feld-500C-C5, assembly GCF_018882265.1. Taxonomy (NCBI): domain Bacteria; kingdom Pseudomonadati; phylum Pseudomonadota; class Betaproteobacteria; order Burkholderiales; family Burkholderiaceae; genus Polynucleobacter; species Polynucleobacter sp. AP-Feld-500C-C5. Next base: position 31,766 of record NZ_JACVOW010000025.1, read on the forward strand.
GCCCTCATGCTTCAAGGAATCGTAGCCGTGAAACTGCGTAGGCTTGCCTTTGTAGTCCAAACCTTGGGCTACTTTGAACTTGCCGGCTGCTCTGGCTTGATCACGCTGCTTTTGCATAGCGACTTCAAAACCTTCGGCGTCTACTGTCACACCACGTTCGCGACAAACGTCTGCTGTTAAATCTAATGGGAAACCAAATGTGTCGTGCAAGCGGAAAGCGGTTTCACCATCAACCACTTTGGCACCACCCACTAATGCACCATCCAAAATTTCCATGCCATTGGCAATCGTTTGGAAGAAGCGTTCTTCTTCTTGCTTGAGTATCTCACTCACCTTATCTTGCGCAGCACGCAACTCTGGATAGGCCTCGCCCATCTCTTTTACGAGTGCAGGGACTAGTTGATAGAAGAATGGTTTACGTGCCCCTAACTTATAGCCATGTCGAATCGCACGACGTGCAATGCGACGCAAGACATAACCACGTCCTGCATTGCCGGGAATCACACCATCCACGACAATAAAACTACAAGCCCGAATATGGTCAGCAATGACTTTTAATGAAGGACTTTCCGTATCACAGTTCTCGCCGCCAGCAGCGTCTACCGCTTCCTTAGAAGCCCTGAGTAGGTTGACGAAGAGGTCAATTTCATAATTGGAATGTACGTGTTGCAAGACGGCAGCAATGCGCTCAAGGCCCATACCCGTATCGACGCTAGGCTTAGGCAATGGATGCATGACGCCTGCCTCATCGCGATTGAACTGCATGAACACGTTGTTCCAAATTTCGATAAAACGATCGCCATCTTCCTCTGGACTGCCAGGAGGACCGCCTGGAATGTGAGCACCGTGATCATAAAAAATTTCAGTACAAGGTCCGCAAGGGCCGGTGTCACCCATCATCCAGAAATTATCGGAAGCGTAACGCGCCCCTTTGTTATCCCCAATCCGAATAATGCGATCTGCAGGAACACCAATTTGGTCTTTCCAAATGGCATAGGCTTCGTCATCTTCTGCATAGACAGTAACTAACAGTCTATCTTTTGGCAGCTTAAATACTTGGGTCAATAAATCCCAAGCAAATTGAATCGCATCTTTTTTGAAATAGTCTCCAAATGAGAAATTACCCAACATTTCAAAAAAGGTATGGTGGCGAGCGGTATAGCCCACGTTATCCAAATCATTGTGTTTTCCACCCGCCCGAATGCACTTTTGCGCTGTCGTGGCACGATGATAGGAGCGCTTATCAAAGCCCAAAAACACGTCCTTAAACTGGTTCATGCCTGCATTCGTAAATAGCAGGGTAGGATCATCTCCAGGCACTACCGGGCTAGAGGTGACGATTTGGTGGCCTTTTTCGGCAAAGAAATCCAGGTAAGCCTGGCGAATTTGGGAGACTTTCATGTCAATAATTATCGCATTGGCACTAGCCTAGGGCAAAAGCTAGGCAATATGCCCTCGTCCTGCCTTACAATCCCACAACATTAATATAAATCGGCACCTTAGCAATTAAGTCGATATACAAGGAGAGCAACTTGAAAATTCGCAATCAACGGGATTTTGGGGCGGGGGTCATGTATATGGTCATCGGCCTCTTCTTTACCATTGTGGCTAGAAATTACCCCATGGGAACTGCCGCCAAAATGGGTCCTGGCTACTTCCCCTTCTACTTGGGCATATTCATGATTTTGCTAGGTTTACTGGTCGCCGTTAAAGCATTCAACGCAAAAGCTGCCATCGAATCCATTCCGAAATTCAACTGGAAGATCATTGCTCAAATTACGGGTGCGGTTGTCTTGTACGGACTTTTGCTTCCAAGAATGGGCTTCTTAGTTGCCGTAGTGGTTTTGGTATTCGTATCTGCCAGTGCCAGCAAAGAATTCACCTGGAAAGGTACTGCTATTAATGCAGCATTCTTAGTGACTTTCACTTATTCCGTGTTTGTAGTGGGCTTGAAACTTCAATTCCCACTCCTGCCTGTCTTCCTACAACAATAACGAAACGGGACTCTGAAAAATGGATTTATTTGCTAACTTAGGTCTCGGTTTTGAAACCGCATTTACCTTACAGAATCTTTTGTACTGCCTGATTGGCTGCATCTTAGGAACCCTCATTGGTGTTTTGCCTGGACTTGGTCCGATCGCTACGATTGCGATGCTCTTGCCAGCTACGTATGCCTTGCCTCCCATTGCCGCATTGATCATGTTGGCCGGTATTTACTACGGCTCACAATATGGCGGCTCAACCACTGCAATTTTGCTCAACATCCCGGGGGAGACGTCCTCGGTGGTGACGGCGATTGACGGCTACCAAATGGCTCGCAATGGTCGTGCGGGTGTTGCTTTATTTACCGCAGGAACAGCCTCCTTCTTTGCAGGTTGTGTCGCAACTTTGGTGTTGGCTGCTTTTGCTGCCCCTCTTTCCCAACTTGCCTTTAAGTTTGGCCCCGCTGAATACTTCTCGCTGATGGTCTTAGGCTTGATTGGTGCAGTCGTTTTAGCGTCTGGCTCCTTAATCAAAGCAATTGGCATGATCATCTTAGGTCTGCTAATGGGCTTGATTGGTACTGACGTGAACTCTGGTGTATCGCGCTATGCGTTTGATATTCCTGAATTGAGCGACGGTATTGGCTTTGTGGCAGTTGCCATGGGCGTATTCGGCTTCGCTGAAATCATGGGTAACCTTGAAAAAACAGGTGATGACGAAGGCTTCCTTAATAAGCTCACGAGTATGGTCCCCACCAAGACTGATGTGAAGCGCATGATTCCATCGATCTTACGCGGTACAACGATTGGTTCGATCTTAGGTATTCTGCCCGGTGGTGGCGCAGCTCTTGCAGCTTTTGGCGCTTACTCTGTCGAGAAGAAATCTTCCAAGTACAGCCATGAGTTTGGTAAAGGTGCGATTGAGGGTGTTGCCGGTCCAGAAGCAGCGAATAACGCAGCTGCTCAAACCTCCTTCATTCCATTACTCACATTAGGTATTCCACCAAATGCGGTGATGGCCTTGATGGTTGGTGCGATGACAATTCATAACATTCAACCAGGTCCACAAGTAATGACCAGCAACCCAGCTTTGTTCTGGGGTCTAATTGCATCCATGTGGATTGGTAACGTGATGCTGATTCTCTTGAACTTGCCTTTGATTGGTATCTGGGTAAAGCTCTTGAAAATTCCTTATCGCTTCCTCTACCCAGCGATCTTGGTGTTCTGCTGTATCGGTGTATATACCGTGAACAATACGGTGTTTGACGTGTATGTCACGGCAGGCTTTGGCTTGATTGGCTACCTCTTCTTCAAACTTGGTTGCGAACCTCCTCCATTACTCTTGGGCTTTGTGCTTGGCCCGATGATGGAAGAGAATTTCCGTCGTGCGCTACTCTTGTCGCGCGGTGATTTCACAACCTTTGTCACTCGCCCACTCTCCTTAGGATTGCTCATTGCAGCAGCCCTCTTAGTCGTGATCGTGGCTTTGCCAGCAGTGAAGAAGACCCGCGAAGAGGCATTCGTCGAAGACTGATTGTCTTAGACCTTACAGAAACGAGCCCGCAGCAGTTTGCGGGCTTTTTCTTTATGGTGCGGGGGTTTTCTCTACAATGTGGCTATGTCCCAAGATAGCAAACCCTCTAAAGTCGTTGCCGGCGCAGTCGCCGAGCCTTCCAACTTTTTACGTCAGATCATCGATCATGACTTAGCCAGCGGTGCTTTTTCACAGCGTACGAATTTAGCGGGCGAGCATATCCCATCGATCATCACTCGTTTTCCACCGGAACCAAACGGGTATTTGCATATTGGCCACGCTAAAAGTATTTGCCTCAACTTTGGCTTAGCTGCCGATTACAACCATCAAGCTGGTGGTGCGCGTTGCAATATGCGCCTAGATGACACCAACCCCGTTAAAGAAGATGTTGAATACGCTGACAGCATTCTAGATGCTGTGAAGTGGCTTGGATTTGATTGGGGTACACATCTTTATCATGCCAGCGATTACTTTGATCGACTGTATGAGTTTGCAGAAATTCTGATTCAGAATGGCAAAGCGTATGTCGATAGCCAAAGTGCGGATGATATTCATACTAATCGTGGCAACTTTGGACAAGCTGGAAAAAATAGTCCCTATCGTGAGCGTAGCCCTGAAGAAAATCTGACCCTCTTTCGCGAAATGCGCGATGGCAAGTTCAAGGATGGTGAACATGTTCTGCGTCTCAAAATTGATATGGCGCATCCCAATATCGTGATGCGTGATCCTGTGGTCTACCGTATTCGCCATACTGATCACCATCGCACCGGAAGCAAATGGTGCATCTATCCACTATATGACTTCACGCATTGCATCTCCGATGCGCTGGAGAGTGTCTCTCACTCGATTTGCACACTCGAATTTGAGAATAATCGTCCACTGTATGACTGGATCGTGAATTCACTTAAAGAATTGGGTGTCTTTAAAGATCCCGTCCCTCACCAATATGAATTTGCCCGGCTCAATTTAACTTACACCATTACTAGCAAGCGTAAGTTATTGCAGCTCGTTGAAGAAAAACAGGTTGACGGCTGGGATGATCCACGAATGCCAACCATTGTTGGTATTCGTCGTCGTGGTTACACCCCAGAGAGCATTCGTCTGTTTTGTGAACGGATTGGTGTCTCAAAAGCCGATAGCTGGATTGATATGAGCACACTCGATCAAGCCTTGCGTGATGACCTCGAAGCAAGAGCACCACGCGCAACAGCTGTCTTAAAACCACTTAAGCTGGTAGTTGAAAACTTTGATGCTGCTGCAAAAGAATCTTGTTCAGCACCGCGCCATCCTCAACACCCTGAATGGGGTAATCGTGAATTCAACTTCACCCGCGAACTCTGGATTGAAGCGGATGACTTTATGCAAGAACCGATTAAAGGCTTCTTCAGACTCTACCCACCAATTGGCGATCACGCTGGTAGCCGTGTGCGCCTACGTCATGGCTTTGTTGTTGAGTGCACTGGTTTTGAGACGGATGCGCAGGGCAATGTCACGCAAGTCAATGTGAGCTACTTCCCAGACAGTAAGAGCGGCACCGCTGGTTCCAATAACTATAAGGTGAAGGGCAATATTCACTGGATTAGCGCTGCAGAAGCAATCCCAACCGAAGTGCGCTTGTATGATCGTCTCTTCACTGATCCACATCCGGATAGTGGAGATAAAAATTTCTTAGATGCCATCAATCCAAACTCTAAAGAAACAATGACAGCTTACCTAGAGCCTTGTATGAAAGATGTGAAAGCTGAAGATCGTTTTCAATTTGAACGTCACGGCTACTTTGTTGCAGATAAAACAGACTCCAAACCTGGCAAGCCTGTATTTAATCGCACAGTTGGTCTTAAGGATTCTTGGAAGTAGTCTGCAAAAAATCGGCTACGCTGGGATAACGCAGCGGAGTTTTCAACTCATGTAGTCGAGCATTTGTCACTCGTCTCGATTCCCGCATAAATGACCACAGCATCGGACTCACCATCTGTTGCAGTTCACTAGCGGGCATGCGTGGTGGTCTATCCAAACCAAAGGCATCAGCCACTTCATCAAAGTAATCGCCCATTTTGGTTTCACTCCCATCGCAGGTATTGATAATGCGCTGTGGCTTACCGTGATATACCGCCGCGCACACTAAGCGCGCTAGATCATCACTATGAATATGATTTGAGTAAGCATCTTCCTCTGGGAGTAGCGCCGGGGTTTTAGACTGTAAGCGCTCTAGGGGCAAACGATCAGCCGCATAGATTCCGGGCACACGCAAAATGGTGACAGCCACACCATGTGCTGGCCCCCATAAACGGAGTGCCTGCTCTGCGTCTACTCTTCTCTGGGCTCGCTCACTCTGAGGATTAACGGGGGTTGCCTCACTCACCTTAGCGCCACGATGATCGCCATATACGCCTGTGGTGCTGACATAGATCAAACGCCTGACGACATTGGAGCCTTGGGCTAAAATTCTCAATAGGTTGCGGGTTCGGCAATCACGATTTCCTTGGTTTTGGGGTGGCGCTAAATGAATGACGGTTTGAGCTAAACCGGATAGACGCCATAAAGTTTCTGGATGATCCAGATTCCCCAACATCGGAGTCGCGCCAACCTCCCTCAACTCCTGAAAACGATTTTGCGAAGATGTGAGTGCAAAAACTCGATGACTACGGGAAAGCTGTTTTGCTACCCGAAGACCAATGTCACCGCAGCCAATAATCAGGATTGAAGGTTTACCAAAAGATTGCATAAGTGACATCGTAACGATTTATTGAAAGGAATGAGAGTGTCTCATCAGGTCACGCTCAAAACGAGCGGCAAACAATTTACTGTAACCCAGGATGAAACCGTCTTGGAGGCTGCTCTTCGCCAAGGTATCAAACTACCCTATGGCTGCAAAAATGGTGCCTGCGGCTCTTGTAAAGGCAAGCTCTTGGAGGGCCAAGTCAGCCATGATCAACACAGCGAGAGCGCTTTAAGCAAAGCCGATGAAACAGCAGGCGGCATCTTGTTTTGCTGCTCTCATCCACAATCCGATCTACTCATTGAAGCTCGTGAAGTCCAAGGCGCAGGCGATATCGCGATTCGGAAGATTCCTTGCCGCGTTAACACCATCATTAAGCCTAGTGACGATGTGGCGATTCTGAAGTTGCAACTTCCAGCTGCTGAACGCTTCCAGTTCTTAGCGGGGCAATACCTCGAGTTTCTTTTAAAAGACGGGCAACGTCGTGCTTACTCGATCGCCACTGCGCCCGAGCAAGAAGGTCCATTAGAACTGCATATCCGCCACTTACCTGGCGGCGTATTTACAGACTTTGTATTTGGGACTGCAACGCCAGCACTAAAAGAAAAAGATATCCTGCGTTTCGAGGGGCCCTTGGGTAGCTTCTTCCTCAGAGAGGACTCTAAAAAGCCCATCATTTTTGTCGCTGCTGGTACGGGCTTTGCGCCAATTAAATCCATCATTGAACAAATGCAAACCAAGAAAATGGATCGCCCGATTAAGCTGTATTGGGGCGGTAGGCGCCCAAGCGATCTGTATCTCCATGATCTATGCAAAACCTGGGAACAAGACATCCCCGATTTCCAATACATCCCAGTGATCTCAGACGGTTTACCAGAAGATGCGTGGCAGGGCCGGACAGGCTTTGTGCACCTTGCGGTCATAGATGACCACCCTAGCCTCAAGGACTTTCAGGTCTACGCCTGTGGGGCGCCTGTCATGGTCAACGCAGCCCGTGAGGACTTTTCATCCAAATGTCATCTGTCTGAGGAAGAATTCTTTGCTGATTCTTTCACTAGCGCGGCAGATTTAGCCACAAACTAATCCCCATAAAGTTAGATAATAGAAACTTCACTAGCCTTATTTAATTACCCCAGCCCAGCATGAACACTCCAGCCCCTATTGACACCCATTCAGTCATGTTTATTACTCAACGCCCAGATGTGGTGATGGTTGAGGGTGCTGGCTCATGGCTAACGGATAACAACGGCAAGCGCTATTTAGATTTCTTACAGGGGTGGGCGGTAAATTGCTTGGGTCACAGCAATCCAGGAATGATTGCAGCACTAAATGCTCAAGCCAAGAAACTGATTAACCCCAGTCCAGCGTTTTATAACGAGCCGATGATTGGCTTATCCAACCTCTTGACTGCTAATAGCTGCTTTAACAAAGTCTTTTTTGCCAACAGTGGCGCCGAAGCCAATGAAGGTGCCATTAAGCTAGCCCGCAAATGGGGTCAGCTGAATAAAAATGGTGCCTTTGAAATCATCACTTTTGATCACAGTTTTCATGGTCGCACCATAGCCACCATGAGCGCCTCTGGTAAGCCAAACTGGGACACCATGTTTGCACCACAAGTTGCCGGTTTTCCGAAAGCAGATTTGAATGATTTGGAATCTGTTAAGAAGTTGGTGACGGATAAAACAGTGGCCGTGATGCTAGAGCCCGTTCAAGGTGAAGGCGGCGTCATTCCCACCACGAAAGAATTTATGCGTGAACTACGCCAGTTCACTAAAGAAAATAATATTCTGCTCATCGCCGATGAAGTACAAGCGGGCTGCGGCCGCACAGGCACCCTGTTTGCTTATCAGCAATACGGTATCGAGCCAGACATCATGACTTTAGGTAAAGGCATTGGTGGTGGCGTTCCCTTAGCAGCCCTAATGGCGACTGATGCGGTAGCTTGCTTTGTGCCTGGCGATCAAGGTGGCACCTATAACGGTAACCCTTTGATGACTGCGGTAGGCATCAGCGTGATCGAGCAATTACTGGCTCCCGGATTTTTAGAGAGCGTGAAAGCCAAGGGTGAACTACTCAAATCAGAATTACTCAAGCTTTGCGCTGAATTTAATCTGGAAGGTGAGCGTGGTGAAGGTTTATTGCGCGCCCTCATGCTCGGTAAAGATATTGGCGGTAAGCTAGTTGATTTAGCTCGTGAGCGTAGCCCTGAAGGCTTATTGATTAACTCACCCAGACCTAACTTGTTACGCTTTATGCCAGCACTCAATGTGAGCGATGATGAGATTCATCAGATGTGCAGCATGCTACGTGAGTTGCTGAAGGAAACTGCTTAAGCCATTTTCATGACTGCTTAGTCGCCTCACTTAGTCACCTACCTTAGTCGCCTACCTTACTCCCCTAAATAAGCAGTACGCACTCTCGGGTCTTGAAGCAATTCTTTACCGGCTCCTGTAAGCGTGATCAAACCACTCTCCATCACATAAGCACGATCGGCCATCTGCAATGCTAGACGGGCATTTTGCTCAACTAGCAGAATGGTCATTCCGTTTGCTGAGAGATTGCGAATCACATCAAAAATTGTTTCCACCATGATGGGGGATAAACCCATGGATGGCTCATCTAGCAATAAGAGCTTAGGTTCAGCCATCATCGCTCTACCCATCGCCACCATTTGTTGCTCGCCACCAGACAACGTGCCAGCGAGTTGCGAGAGCCGCTCTTTCAGTCTCGGGAAATAAGAAAATACTTCCTCTAGTTTTTGATGGATGACTTTGGTGTCTGTTTTCAGAAATGCGCCCATCTGCAGATTTTCTAAAATGCTCATGCGCTTAAATACGCCACGCCCCTCAGGAACAAGACCTAAGCCAAGACGAACCAATTCATAAGCGGGTAGCTGATTAGTTTTGTGCGCAAGAAATTCAATCTCACCTGATGTAGGAGTCAGTAAGCCTGCAATCGCTTTCAGAGAGGAGCTCTTACCTGCTCCGTTAGCACCAATCAAGGCTACTAACTCACCTTGATTGACATGTAGGTCAATACCTTTAACGGCGTTAATGCCGCCATAGGCTACCTTGAGATCTTGTACTTGCAGCAAGGCGCTCATGACACTGCTCCCTGACCGAGATAGGCTTTGATTACTTCAGGGTGTATGCGAACATCGGCTGGCTTGCCTGCAGCAATCACCTTGCCGTAATCGAGCACCGTCAAGCTATCGCAAATCCCCATCACCAAACTCACATCGTGCTCTATCAAAAGAATAGTTTTGCCATCCGCCCGAATACGAAGCAACAACTCACGCAGTTCTAATTTCTCGGTCGCATTCATGCCAGCAGCAGGCTCATCTAAAGCGAGGAGCTGAGGCTCAGTTGCTAAGGCTCTAGCAATCTCTAAGCGACGTTGATGCCCATAAGATAAATGACGCGCCTGCATCTTTGCATAATCACTCAAGCCCACGTAAGCCAGCAATGTAAGAGATTTCTCCCGAATCGCTTGCTCCTCGCGCTGCGTGGATGGAAAGCGGAAGATAGCGCCCAAGAAACCCGCCTTAGATCGGCAGTGACATCCCACCATCACATTTTCTAAAACAGACATTTCTCCAAAGAGACGGATGTTCTGAAAGGTTCTCGCTAATCCCGATTTAGTGACTTCTGAGACTGACTCTGGGAAATAGGATTGACCATCAAATAAAAAGATGCCGGAATCTGCAGGGTAGAGGCCAGTGATGACATTAAAGAAAGTAGTCTTGCCTGCGCCATTGGGGCCAATCAAACCGACAATCGATCCCTTTGGCACCTGCAAACCGACAGAATCTAAGGCTTGCACTCCACCAAAGCGTTTAGAAACATCAGTTACATCAAGTAGCAAATGAGCAGACATTATTTGCCTCCTCCTTTTTGCCAAATACCGCCTGGGCGATACAGCATGATTAGAATCAGCGCTAAGCCATAGATCAATTGACGAATCACTTCAACATCAACAATTACATGACCAAAGAGCGCCTTTTGCACTGGCTCGGCTACGCCCCGTAATACTTCTGGAAAGACTGCCAATACGATCGCGCCTAAGATCACCCCAGGAATATGTCCAATACCGCCCAACACCACCATCGCTAAAACAACGATTGATTCCCAAAGGGTGAACGACTCAGGGGAAACAAATCCCTGAAATGCAGAAAAGAGCACCCCCGCAACGCCAGCAAATGAAGCGCCAATCGCAAAAGCGAGCAACTTCATATTGCGTGTGTTGATACCCATCGCTTTAGCAGCGATCTCGTCTTCTCGAATCGCAACCCAAGCCCGACCGATACGAGAGTTCTGTAAATGCAAACACACAATGGTTACAGCAATAGCTAAAGCTAGAAAAAGGTAAAACACCAAATACAAACCCGGGATCTGTATAAAGCCCAGGTCAACCGGTTTGGTAAATGAAACCCCAAACATCTGAATTGGATCAATCGCTGTAATGCCTTTAGGGCCATTGGTGAGATTCAATGGGCGGTCTAGATTATTCATAAAGATCCGAATAATTTCACCAAAACCTAAAGTGACGATCGCCAAATAATCCCCGCGCAATTGCAAGGTGGGCAGCCCCAAAATAATCCCGAAGAGAGCGGCCAAGATGATGGAAAACACTGCCACCATCCAGGGAGAAAAATGCATGCCTTGCGGAAATGCAGAGGCAATCGTTTCAAAATGCTGAGGCAAATGTGGCGAAGCTAATAAGGCATAGCTATAAGCACCTAATGCATAAAATGCGATGTAACCTAAGTCGAGCAGACCAGCAAAACCGACAACTACATTGAGGCCAAGGGCGAGAACGATATAGAGCAAAGCAAAATCAAGCACGCGCACCCAATAGTTACCGCCACTCGCACCCACAATCCATGGCAACAGTATTAATGCAAACGCGCCTAAGTAAAGATAGGTAGATTGACTCAAATGATTTGAGACAAGCTTCCTAAGCACGGTCAGAAACCTTCTCACCCAGCAAGCCAGTAGGTCGCAATACCAGCACTAAGATCAATACCAAGAAAGCAAAAATATCTTGATAGTTCGAACCAAAGACGCCACCAGTGAGTTCGCCAATGTAGCCAGCGCCCAAAGACTCAATTAAACCGAGCAGCAAACCCCCGAGCATCGCACCCTGCAAGTTACCAATGCCGCCCAACACCGCCGCTGTAAAGGCTTTTAGGCCAGGAATAAAGCCCATATAAAAATGCACATTACCGTAGTTGCTAGCGATCATGACGCCAGCCAAACCTGCTAAAGCACCACCCAACATGAACGTAATTGAGATCACCCGGTTTGGGTTCACACCCATCAAGGATGCAATTTGGGTTTGCTCTGCAGTAGCGCGCATAGCCCTACCGAGTTTGGTTTTCTCAACCAAGAATAATAAGCCACACATCACTGCCAAGGCAACCAAAATAATTACAATCTCTTTACCGGTAATCGTTGCACCAGTAGCGCCTATTTCGATAGGACTGGATGGCAATAATTGTGGATAGGTCATCGGATTTCGAGACCAAATCAACATGGCGATTGTTTGTAACAGTATGGACATACCGATTGCAGAAATCAGTGGCGCCAAGCGTGGCGCATGACGCAGAGGGCGATAAGCAATACGCTCAATCCAATAACTCAGACCCGCACAGACAGCCATCGTGATGGGCAAGACAATCAGGAGTGTGAGCCAGCCCGGTAAATCACTAGTCAAACTCAAAATCAAGCGCAGCAATGAGAGCGAGACCATTGCGCCGATCATCAACACCTCGCCATGGGCGAAATTGATAATCCCCAGTACGCCATAGACCATGGTGTAACCCAAGGCGATCAAGGCATAGATACTACCCAGCACCAAACCATTGATGATCTGCTGTAGAAAAATATCCATTAAAAAATATTTATCAGAAATGTAGAGCACAAAAAAAGAGCACCGCATTTGCGGCGCCCTTTTCATGTTTCTTACATATTGATGACGTCAAGAACGGTTTTCTTTTTGTCTTTAAAGTCATAGAGGGTAATGACGCCCTCTTTCATATCGCCCTTACTATCAAAAGCAATATCGCCTACCAAGCCATTCATTTTAGTTTCAGGCATGACTACCAAGATCTTCGCTGGATCAGTTGAGTTGGCACGCTTCATCGCATCCACTAATACATAGACAGCGTCGTAAGTAAATGGTGCATAGATTTGTACATCAGCATTAAAGCGCTCTTTATAACGCTTTTGGAAATCAGCGCCTTGCGCCATCTTCGTGAGCGCCTTACCTGCCTCAGAGCAAGTGACATTGACAACTGCGTCGCCAGCCAATTCAGCTAGCTTCTCAGTGCACATACCATCGCCACCAACAATCTTAGACTTGATGCCCAACTCAGTTGCTTGCTTCGTTAATGGGCCACCAGTTGCATCCATGCCGCCGTACATGATGACATCAGGTTTGCTGCCTTTGATCTTAGTCAAAATAGCCTTGAAGTCAGTTGCTTTGTTATTGCTTGCTTCGCGCGTGACAACTTTCACACCAGCCGCTTTCACCGTCTTCTCAAACTCATCAGCTAGACCTTTGCCGTACTGAGTCGAGTCATCAATGATGGCGACTGTTTTGGCATTCAAAGTCTTGGCAACATAATTAGCTAAAGCAGGGCCTTGCTGCGCATCGGTTGCTACTAGGCGATAGGTAGTTTTAAAGCCTTGCTTGGTGTAATCTGGGTTAGTAGCGGACGGAGAAATCTGCGTAATGCCAGCATCACTGTAGATTTTTGAAGCAGGAATACTAGTGCCAGAGTTCAGATGACCTACAACACCAACGACTTTTGCATCTACTAATTTTTGCGCTACTTGCGTTGCAGTTTTTGGATCTTCAGCATCATCTTCAGGCACTAAAGTGAGAACTACTTTTTTGCCATCAATCGTCAAGCCTGCTTTATTAATTTCTTCTAGCGCCAAGCGTGCGCCATTTTCATTATCTTTACCCAAGTGGGCGATAGGGCCAGTCAATGGAGCCACATGGCCAATTTTGACTTCAATACCATCTGCCGGTACAGCCGCAGATTTATCTCCGCCCTTACCGCAACCTGCCAGAATCAAGGCTGCTGCCGATACAGCAATAGCACTCTTCATAAAAATCATTTTTGATGCACTTGAATGAATCATCTACAGCTCCTTGGTTATAAATCAATACTTCAATCGACTAAATTTTTTGGCAGGGAGAATGTGACATCCTCAACTACCCCAGAGAGAGCCCTTACGCTGCGCGGCCCAAATTCTTGAATGCGCGCAACAATCGCTTGCGCCAAACTCTCTGGAGCAGATGCTCCAGCAGTCAATCCCACGCGCTTCTTGCCAGCAAACCATTCTGGTTTCAATTGATCAGGTGCATCGACCATGTAAGACGGTACACCCAATTTTTCTGACAATTCACGCAAGCGATTGGAGTTCGAGCTAGACGCACTCCCCACCACAATGACTACCTCCACTTGAGGTGCCATAAATTTCACTGCATCTTGACGATTCTGAGTGGCATAACAAATATCTTGCTTACGCGGTTGAACAATATCAGGGAATTTTTGAGTGAGTGCCGCAACAATTTCTTTAGTCTCATCTACTGACAAAGTCGTTTGCGTGACAAAAGCCAGTTTTATATCGCCTGTAAAAGACAAATTGGCAACATCGGTTGAATTTTCAATCAAGAACACGCCTTCTTTCACTTGTCCCATCGTGCCCTCCACTTCAGGGTGGCCAGCGTGACCGATCATCAAGACCGTGTAGCCTTCTTTACACAACTTAATCACTTCGAGATGCACTTTGGTTACCAGTGGGCAAGTAGCGTCATACACCTGCAAGCCACGTTCCTCAGCATCTTTTCGCACCTCCTGAGAAACACCATGGGCACTAAACACCACAATGCCACCCTTGGGCACCTCGTGCAACTCTTCAACAAATACGGCGCCCTTACTGCGCAATTCATTCACGACATGGGCGTTATGCACAATTTCGTGACGCACGTAAATAGGTGTACCAAAGCGTGTAAGTGCTTCATTCACAATATTGATTGCACGATCAACGCCCGCACAAAAACCGCGGGGTTGCGCCATCAAGATCTCTGTGTTATCAGTTGTATTCATATATTAGAGAATAGCCACAATTTGTGCTTCAAAGGTAACCTCTCTTCCAGCCAGAGGATGATTGAAATCAAACCAGGCGCCCTGCTCATCAATAGACTGCAAAACACCCGCATATTGAGCTCCACCCGGCGCATTAAATTCAATTACATCACCGGGATTAAATTCAGCATCGTCATCACGACCTTCTTTGAGCGCCTGCAAAGTAACCCATTGCACCAAATCTTTTTTACGCTCACCAAAACTTTCATCGGGCGATAACAAAGCGCTTTTTTTATCGCCAACACTTAACCCTAGCAACACTTTTTCAAAGCAAGGTGCAAATTGTCCAGAGCCCATCAGAACCGTCGCAGGACGATCAACAAAAGTATTGATGTAATCCTCCCCGTTGGGCAGAGTAAGCCGGTAGTTGAGAGTCAAATAGGAGTTGGGCAAAACGTTAAGCTTGGTCATAAGGTAATTGTATCTAGCCCTGCGTCGGCTATGGATTCTCCCATCCCAAATTGGCCCAAAAATGAGCAACCTCGAGAAAAGCTTCGTCTGTATGGCGCCCGCTGTCTCACAGATGCTGAATTACTCGCCATCTTTTTGCGGGTCGGCGTTAAGGGGAAAAGCGCTGTCACCTTAGCCAATGATGTATTGCGCTACTTTGGCAGCCTTCCTCGCCTCTTGGCCAGCACCCCTGAAGAATTGACCCGAATCCACGGTATGGGAATCTCAAAATGGTCTCAAATACAGGCTGCCTATGAACTCGTAAAGCGCAGTCTTGAGGATGGTCTGGCTCAAGGCTCGATTTTTTCATCACCAGGTCACGTTAAGGAGTTTTTACAGGCCAAAATTGGCGGTCTACCCCATGAGGTCTTTTTATGCCTTTATCTAGACTCAAACCTACATCTCATAGAGTGCCAAGAGCTTTTTAGAGGCTCCATTACCCAGACCGCCGTCTATCCCCGAGAAATCCTCAAAGAAGCGCTAGCCAGAAATGCAAGTGCCATGATCGTGGCCCATAACCATCCCAGCGGCAACCCGCTCCCCAGTTCAGCAGACCAAGAACTCACCAAGACCCTGACTAAGGCCCTCCAGTTGGTAGATATTCCGCTTTTAGACCACTGCATTGTCAGTAATAGCGGTTTTTTCTCTTTTTCAGAATCAGGCCTTATGAATATTGAGAAAAATTGATAGTAATTGCTAACTTACAATAATGAGCCAGAGATTTTTGCAGGCCTTATGCACCCTATGAGACTCAAACCCCAAAGCAAAAGCCAATAAGGACTAGCCCAAAATAGGCTTAGGCTGATACAATCTTCTTTTTTCGCAATTAATGGAGTTATGTCATGGCAAAAGTTTGCCAAGTCACTGGGAAGAAGCCGATGGTTGGCAACAATGTATCCCATGCAAACAATAAAACGAAGCGTCGCTTTTTGCCGAATTTGCAAAACCGTCGTTTCTGGGTTGAATCTGAAAACCGTTGGATTAGCTTGCGCTTAACCAATGCTGGCTTGCGCGTTATCGACAAAAACGGCATCGATGCTGTTTTGACTGATCTTCGTGCACGTGGCGAAATTTAAGGAGCACGCAAATGGCTAAAGGCGGCAGAGAAAAAATCAAGCTAGAGTCATCAGCAGGTACTGGTCACTTCTATACAACCTCAAAAAACAAGCGTACTAAGCCTGAAAAAATGGAGATCATGAAGTTTGATCCAACCATTCGCAAGCATGTTGCTTACAAAGAAACTAAGCTGAAGTAACCCATCCTTACTTCATGCAAATAAAAAACCCGCTTAGTTGCGGGTTTTTTATTGCCTCAATCTTTGCGCTCTTTTACATCGCTACTACCTGCCTAAGCATAACGACGCAATCGCAAAGAGAACTCACGCAAGCTTGTTAGACCGCTATCTTCAGCGCATTGACACCAAGCATGCAACTGTGAAAGTAATTGCTCTCTGGTGGCGCTAGAACGACCCCAGATTGCCTGAAGATCACGACGCATCTCAATCATCTTACGCAGCTGTGCATTGCTCGCCATCAGCTCCTCTAGCTTAGCCTTCTCATCCTCGCTCAAGCGAGACTCATCCTTAGATAGCCAAGTACGGGCGTCGCTTAAATGTGAGGCAAGAACTTGCATGTGTTGCACTTCATTACTAAAGAAGTTGCGTAATGTTTTGCTATAGCGCGCCATGATTTCATAGCGATTAGCAATGATGGCCTCTAGGGTGTTTTGATCGGCGGGACGCAAATCACTCAAGACGGGTTTAGGTGGCGTTTTCTTTACTGTCGCCAAACCAACTGCACTCATCATCTGAATATAGAGCCAACCAATATCAAACTCGTACCATTTATTGGAAAGCTTAGCGCTCGTTGCAAAGGTATGGTGATTGTTATGCAATTCTTCACCACCAATCAAAATGCCCCACGGGAAAATATTGGTTGAAGCATCTTCGCAATCGAAGTTGCGATAGCCCCAGTAGTGGCCAATACCATTAATCACGCCAGCCGCTGTAATTGGGATCCACAGCATTTGCACCGCCCAGACGGTTAATCCAATACCGCCAAACAAGAACACATCAATGATCAACATGATGGCAACGCCCTGCCAAGAAAACTTGGAATAGATATTGCGCTCGAGCCAATCATCGGGAGTGCCGTGGCCAAACTTCTCCATCGTCTCTGGATTCTTAGCTTCATTTTTATAAAGCTCAGCACCACGTGAGAGGACAGTGTTAATGCCTAAAATTTGCGGGCTGTGGGGATCATCCACGGTTTCACATTTCGCATGGTGCTTACGGTGAATCGAGGCCCACTCCTTAGTCACCATGCCGGTGGTCAACCAAAGCCAAAAGCGGAAGAAATGGGAAACTATCGGATGCAGATCCAAAGCCCGGTGCGCTTGGCAGCGATGCAAGAAAATGGTGACTGCAGCAATCGTGACATGGGTAACAGCCAAGGTAAACAAGGCAATCTGCCACCAAGACCAATCTAAATATCCATTGGCAAGCCAATTGAGGAATAAATCAAAACCTGAACTTGAAACTGTATTCAAAAGAGAGTCCTATTTAAGTATTAGCTCTTATTTTAGATCTTTTTAGGTCTTTTTGGGCTTATCTTTCGCTATCTCTGGGGTTTTTGGCTTTTCTGCTTTTTCCAGCTTACTACCTTTTTTCTGGAAAACAGCACCAAAAAAGCCATCTGTACCATGAATATGCGGCCACAACTGCCACCACGGATTATCTGACGAGCACCCTAAAGGTAATTTATCCCTTGGAAACAATGGCTTAATTGCTTCAGCCGCTGGAACCACTTCAAATTCTGGGTGTTTCACCAAGAAATCTTCTGCAATTGCTTGATTTTCTTGGGGCAAAAGACTGCAAGTGGCATAAACCAGGCGACCACCCGGCTTTAATAAGCGAGCTGCTGAACCCAAAATATTCATTTGCTTCTGATTGAGCTCTAGAACACCTTCTGGAGTTTGACGCCACTTCAAGTCAGGATTCCGGCGCAATGTACCCATTCCACTACAAGGGGCATCTACCAAGACTCGATCAATCTTTCCAGCCAAGCGTTTGATCTTGGCATCGTTCTCACTATCGATCCATACAGGATGCACGTTTGAAAGGCCACTTCGGGCTTGTCTTGGTTTTAAATTTGCCAAACGACGCTCAGATGTATCAAAAGCATAAAGGCGTCCTGTAGAACGCATCAAGGCACCAATCGCTAAAGTCTTACCGCCAGCACCAGCGCAAAAATCAACCACCATCTCACCACGCTTGGGTGCAAGTAAATATGCCAAAAGCTGACTACCTTCATCTTGTACCTCAAACATACCCGCCTTAAAGCCAGCAGTATTTTGTAATGCCGGCTTGCCCATGATGCGCACTCCATCGGGTGCATATGGCGTTGGAATCGCTTGGTAGCGACCGCCCAAGGCATTCATCTGCACGAGCAATTCTTCCCGATTAATCTTCATGGTGTTCGCACGCAAATCTAGGAGTGCAGGATGCATCAATGATTTTGCAAGTTCTTCACGGGTTGCTTCACCAGGATATTTTCCAAAAGCATCCCATAACCACTCAGGTAAATTGTTGCGTACCAAAGGATTTAATGCAGCAGGATCAACCATTGGAAATCGTTGCAACCATTCATATTCACCAGGCTTGAGAACATGCGCCAAATCGGCGATAGCACTCTCGGCACGGTTCGCGGAACCCAAACCACCCTCAGACAAAGCGGACAGCAAACCCAATAGGGCTAAGCGTCTAGCCTGTGAGCCTTCACCACTGACAGCAAATTGAGAGAACTCATTTTTACGACGCAAAATAGCAAAGGCACTCTCTGCAATTAAGGCGCGATCACGATTACCGAGCTGTGGTTCTGCGCGAAAATAGCGACTCACTACACGATCTGCTGGCTGCTCAAAACTGAGCAATTCAGGAAGTAGACGCTCCAAGTGAATAGCATGCTGAGGTAATGCTTTTGCATTCGAAAAATTCTTCTGACCTTCGGGCGCAATGAGATTGCCACTCGCGTTACGTCGTTCAGGACGGCGCAAGGGATCTTTAGATTTAGCAGCGTAACTTTTTTGTGAGCTTAAGCGGGTGCCGGATTTACGGGGTGGACGTTCTGCGCTCATAATTTAAAAAATTGCGATTCTGGGGGTTGTAACTTCACTTGATTACCTTCCATTCGCAATCGTCCATCAAGGAACCATTTTACGGCCCGCGGGTAAATTTGATGCTCAGCAGTTAAAACACGAGCCGCCAAAGTCTCTGCATCATCCCCATCCAAGACTGGAACAGAGGCCTGGCAAATAATAGGCCCCTCATCCACACCCTCATTTACAAAATGAACTGTGGCGCCATGCTCTTTAACGCCGGCCTCTAAAGCCCGCTCATGGGTGTGCAATCCTGGGAATGCTGGCAGGAGCGCTGGGTGAATATTGATTAATCGACCATCGAAATGACGAATAAAACCTGGCGTCAGAATCCTCATAAAACCGGCTAGAACCACCAAATCAGCCCCTAAGTCATCAATTTTCTGGGTGAGGGCAGCATCAAAGGATTCGCGACTTGCATGCTCTTTGTGCTCCAGGACATGGGCTGGAATACCCTGCGCGCGAGCAAAATCAAGGCCCTTGGCCCCAGAGCGATTGGCGATGACCCCTGCAAACTTGACTGGCCACTGCTCTTTTTGAGCTGTTTTGACGATCGCCTCGAAATTGGATCCGCGGCCTGAGATTAAGGTAACGATAGAAAGCATGCCCACAATATAATTGATGGCTACCCTGAAAGCGATTTTGTGAACGTATTCCGCGGCCCGACCCAGTTTTCTGCAGGACCTGCTTGTGCCTTAAGCATCGGTAATTTCGATGGCGTGCACAGGGGTCATCGCGCCCTGCTCAAGCAGTTAGTTGATGGCGCCCATGAAAAAGGTTTGGTGAGTTGCGTCATGACCTTTGAGCCGCACCCCAAAGAATTCTTCTCTCCAGAGCAAGCACCGCCCCGCATTCTGAATCTGCGGGATAAACTGGCCGCCTTAGCCGAACTTGGTATTGACCGTGTCGTGGTCGAACATTTCAATGCTGCTTTTGCTCGCCTCACACCCGATGAGTTTGTTTCAGAAATTATTGTGAAACGTCTCAACGCCAAATGGATTTTGATTGGCGATGATTTTTGCTATGGCGCAAAACGTGCCGGGAATTTTGCAAGCCTCCAAACAGCAGGTGAAAAATATGGCTTCAAGGTATCGAGTATTCAAACTATCTTAGAAGATGGCAAGCGCATATCCAGCTCAGCCTTGCGTACTGCACTTGCTCAAGGCGATATGACTCTAGCTGAAAAATTATTAGGTCGTCCTTATGGAATTTCCGGACATGTGATACATGGACAGCAACTCGGACGCAAACTCGGATTCCCTACCTTGAACTTAGCAGTTGCCAATCACTTACACCATCGCAAGCCAGCAACTACCGGGATCTTCACTGCACAGGTATTGGGACTTAGTGATAAACCCCTGCCAGCAGTGGCTAGTTTAGGAGTAAGGCCTACCGTTGAAGATGAAGGTCGTGTTCTGCTTGAAACACACATCTTTGACTACCAAGAAGATGTCTACGGAAAAATTATTACCGTTGAGCTCTTAGAAAAAATTCGTGATGAGGCCAAGTATGATGACCTTGACGCCCTAACAAATGCGATTGCAGCGGATGCACAGCACGCCAGAAATTATTTCCAGAAAAAAGCTTATGTCTGAAAAAGAAAATTCCTATCCAGTCAATTTACTAGATACCTCCTTCCCAATGCGAGGGGATCTGGCTAAGCGTGAACCGCAATGGGTTGCTCAATGGCAGAAAAATAAGCTCTACGAAAAGATTCGTGCAGCTCATGCTAATCAACCTCAGTTCATCTTGCATGATGGTCCTCCGTATGCAAACGGCGATATTCACATTGGTCACGCAGTAAACAAGATTCTGAAAGACATGATTGTGAAGTCGCGCTGGCTTATGGGTTATGACTCTGCCTATGTGCCTGGATGGGATTGTCATGGCATGCCAATTGAAATTCAGATTGAAAAACAATTTGGCAAGAACCTGCCAACTGCAGAGGTACAAGCTAAAGCACGTGCCTACGCCCAAGTTCAAGTAGATAAGCAGAAGATAGACTTTGAGCGCCTTGGCGTTTTGGGTGACTGGAACAATCCCTATCTCACGATGAACTACCGTAATGAGGCTGATGAAATTCGTGCACTAGGTAAGATCTGGGAAAAAGGATACGTCTTTCGTGGTCTCAAACCAGTGAACTGGTGTTTTGATTGTGGCTCTGCACTCGCTGAGGCCGAAGTGGAATACCAAGATAAAACTGATCCAACGGTTGATGTTGGCTTTGCGTTTGATGATGCACAGCGACCACAGCTCGCAAAAGCATTTGGTCTTCCTGAGTTACCTAATAAGCCTGGCCAGATTGTCATCTGGACAACAACGCCTTGGACCATTCCTGCAAACCAAGCAATGAATGTTCATCCAGAGGTGACTTATGCATTAGTAGATGTTGGCGATAAGTTATTGATCCTGGCAAAAGATCGTGTTGACACATGCTTGCAGGACTATAGTCTTGAAGGTAAAGTGATTGCTACCTGCCTAGGCGCGCAACTAGCGAATATTTCTTTCTGGCATCCGCTAGCCCCATTACATGAGGGATATAGGCGCCTCTCTCCAATCTATCCCGCTGAATACGTCACGCTCGATACTGGCACAGGCATTGTTCACTCTGCGCCTGCTTACGGCGAAGAAGACTTTAAGTCTTGCAAAGCAAATAAGCTAGCCGATAAAGATATTCTCAATCCTGTGATGGGCAATGGTGTCTATGCCTCTTGGTTGCCACTCTTTGCAAACGAATATATTTGGAAAGCCAACCCCAAAATTATGGAAGCAATGCGTGAAGCGGGCAGTTTGTTGCGCGACAAAACGTATACCCACTCTTACATGCATTGCTGGCGCCATAAGTCGCCGATTATTTATCGCGCTACTTCACAATGGTTTGCAAGTATGGACAAGAAGCCATCTGATGGCAAAGCTAGCCTGCGTGAGACTGCCTTAGCTGGCATTGATAGTACCGAGTTTTTTCCGGCTTGGGGTAAACAGCGCCTCCATAGCATGATTGCCAATCGCCCTGATTGGACCTTGTCACGCCAACGCCAGTGGGGTGTACCCATGGCCTTCTTTGTTCATAAGGAAACGGGTGATCCACATCCTCGCACTGTTGAGCTACTGGAAGAAGTTGCTAAGCGTGTTGGAAAAGGTGGCATCGAAGCTTGGCAGCAACTCGAAGTTTCTGAGTTGCTTGGTGAAGAGGCATCACAATACGAAAAGAATCGTGACACCTTAGATGTTTGGTTTGATTCAGGGACAACACACTGGCATGTGATTCGCGGATCACATCGCAATGAATTACTAACTACCGATGCTGAGACACCGAATGGTCGATTGGCTGACTTATACCTCGAGGGCTCAGACCAACACCGCGGCTGGTTCCATTCCTCTTTACTCACCGGTGCCATGCTTGATGGCAAGCCACCCTATAAAGCACTACTCACTCACGGCTTTACTGTTGATGGTCAAGGCCGCAAGATGAGTAAGTCCGTAGGCAATGTCATCGCACCACAACAAGTGGCTGACAAACTCGGCGCTGAAATCATTCGCCTCTGGGTTGCCTCAACCGACTACTCCGGTGAAATGACTATCTCTGATGAGATTCTGAAGCGCGTGACTGAAAGTTATCGCCGCATTCGCAATACCTTGCGTTTCTTGCTCGCCAATCTTTCTGATTTTGATCCTAGCAAGCACGCAATGCCTGCTGAACAATGGCTTGAGATCGACCGTTATGCTGTGGCACTTGCTAATCAATTACAAGGCGATATCGAAGCCCATTACAAGGCTTATGAGTTTCATCCAGCTGTGACTCGCATGCTCACTTTTTGCTCAGAAGATTTAGGCGGCTTCTACTTAGACATCCTCAAAGATCGTCTCTATACCAGTGCGCCAAACTCACCTGATCGCAGAGCCGCCCAGAATGCGCTCTTTCACATCACTCGCAATCTCTTGAAGTGGTTATCGCCATTCCTCTCCTTCACCGCTGAAGAAGCATGGCAATCATTCCCGCATGGCTCAGGTAGTAAACCGTCTGAATCCATCTTTATGGAAGAGTTCGGCGCATTACCAGAAGTCGCTCATGCCGATGAATTGCTGAACAAATGGAATCGCATTCGTGAAATCCGCTCTGAAGTGACCAAAGCCATTGAGTTAGAACGTGAGGCCGGTAATGTTGGCTCATCCCTGCAAGCTGAACTGACTATTAAATTAGGTGATGTTGACTTTGCTATCTTGCATTCACTTGAGGATGACTTGCGTTTCGTAACCATCACCTCAAGCGCTAAGATTGTACTCAGCAATGATGGTCTCGAGGTCCTAGTACGCGGTAGCCAATATAAAAAATGTGGTCGTTGCTGGCATCACACTAAAGACGTAGGTGCCAATGCTGATCATCTAGAGCTCTGTGGTCGCTGTATCAGCAATCTCTTTGGCGCTGGTGACCACCGCTTGTTTGCCTAAGTAGCAGCAATTGATGAGCCTGCCAATGCTTCGCTATCTTGCTATTGCAACGATGATTCTGCTCTTAGACCAGTTGAGTAAGTGGGCTGCGTTAAGCAATTTGCAAATGGGTGTGCCTGAACCCGTCCTTCCTTTTCTGAATTGGCTACTGCTTTTTAATCCAGGCGCGGCGTTTTCATTCTTGGCGCAGGGATCAGGTTGGCAGCGTTGGTTCTTTACTATTCTTGGTCTCATAGCCAGCATCTACATCATTTACTTATTACGTAAAAGCCTTGGCGAGAAACTACTGTGCCTGGCACTCAGTCTGATTCTGGGTGGTGCGCTAGGCAATGTTTTAGACCGAATCATGTATGGCGCCGTAGTTGACTTCATCGATCTGCACTACGCCAACTGGCATTGGCCAGCCTTTAATATTGCCGATAGCGCAATCTGTATTGGTGCAGGCCTCATCATCTGGAGCGAATTGTGCAAGTCATTTGGCAAATCCCCTCAATCCCATTAAGCTGGCGCCATGCAATCACTTTTAAATAAGAAAATCGTTCTCGGCATCTCCGGCGGTATTGCCGCCTACAAGACGCCAGAGCTTGCTCGCCTGTTAATACAAGAGGGCGCTTCTGTACAGGTGGTGATGACCGAGGCTGCACAACAATTTGTGACATCTGTCACCATGCAAGCGCTCACAGGTAATCCAGTCTTCACCAGCCAATGGGATAACAGCATTAGTAACAATATGGCTCATATCGAGTTATCACGCTCAGCTGACATCATCCTGATTGCACCAACGAGTGCAGACCTTATGGCCAAACTTTCCCTTGGCTTGGCAGATGATTTGCTCAGCACGCTTTGCTTAGCAAGAGATTGCCCGTTGCTAATTGCCCCTGCGATGAACAAACAGATGTGGGAGCACGCAGCCACCCAGAGGAGTGCTGACCGTCTCCACCATGATGGGGTAACTCTTCTTGGCCCCGCGAGTGGCTTTCAGGCTTGCGGAGAGGTTGGTATGGGCAGAATGCTTGAGCCTGCAGAAATTTCTGAGCAAGTCATTGCTTTCTTTCAAAAGAAATCACTTGTAGGTAAAAAAGTATTGATTACTGCTGGCCCCACCTTTGAAGCGATTGATCCAGTCCGCGGCATTACCAATCACAGCTCCGGAAAGATGGGCTTTGCCATTGCTAGAGCCGCTTTGGAGGCTGGTGCCCAAGTACGTCTGATTGCAGGCCCCTGCGATCTTCCTACGCCATTAGAGGCGACTGGAAAGATTATCCGGACTAATGTCGTGAGCGCTAAAGAAATGCACGCTGCAACATTGGCAGCCACTGATTGCGATGTGTTCTTTGCGGTAGCGGCAGTAGCAGACTGGGGCATTGCAAAGCCTGCCAAAGAAAAAATAAAGCGCCAAGGTGATGGTGCTCCAAACATGGAATTTGTAGCCAATCCAGATATTCTTTTAGATGTTGCCAAAACAGTCAAAACCAAAAGCGGCAAACCCTCCCCTTATTGTGTGGGCTTTGCTGCCGAATCCACTGATCTCGAAAAGCACGCGGACGAGAAACTGAAGCGCAAAGGCATTCCAATGATTGTTGGCAACATTGGTCCAGATACCTTTGGAAGCGACTTCAATCAGTTACTCGTTATGGATGCTAGTGGTAGTAAAAAAATAGCGAAGGCTGAAAAACTTCACCTTGCTCGCCAACTCATTCAACTAGTAGCCAAGAAAATTTAACGGCATTCTCTTTACTTACATTCCCTGTTTTAGGAAATTTCATGCAATCTTTACAAGTCAAAATTCTCGATGAACGGATACAGTCTCAACTACCTACTTATGGCACCCCTGGTAGCGCTGGACTAGATCTACGTGCCTGTATCGATGAAACGATGGAGATTGCTCCGGGCCAAACTATTTTAGTGCCTACCGGTTTAGCCATTTATGTAGAAGATCCACGCTATGCGGCTTTTATTCTTCCTCGCTCAGGCCTTGGTCATAAGCATGGCATCGTCTTGGGCAACTTAGTTGGCCTCATTGATTCTGACTACCAAGGTCAATTGATGGTGAGCACCTGGAATCGTGGATCAACTCCATTTAAGCTTGAGCCAATGGAGCGCCTTGCACAACTCGTAGTGATGCCAGTGCAACAAGTTGAACTCAAAGTCGTTGAGGAGTTCACTGAAAGTAGCCGTGGTGCAGGTGGCTTTGGTAGCACCGGTCGCAGCTAATTCATCTACCAATACGAATGAACAAAAAAGCCACCCGAGTGAACTGACCCCCAGTAGTTGGACAGTTTAGTTAGGTTAGCACAAGGGATTGAGTCCGGTGCAATACCGAACTCAATCCCTTTAGTTTTTGCTTGATTCGATCATGGTTGTAGTAATGGATATATTCCTTTAACTCGGTTTTAAATGATTGAACACTTTCAAACTTCTTTTGGTAAAAGAACTCCGTCTTCATAATGCCGAACCAGTTTTCCATCACGGCATTATCTAAGCAATTGCCTTTTCTAGACATGCTTTGATCTATGCCTTTTTCCTTTAAGGCTTGTTGATAGAGCCCCATCTGGTATTGCCAACCCTGATCTGAGTGCAGCATGGGTTGATCTTTTGGCCCCAGTTGTTTAAATGCGCTTTTGAGCATCTGCATGACGGTGCTAATCTGCGGCCGATCGCCAATCTCATAGGAGATGATCTCTTGGTTATAGAGGTCTAAGATCGGTGATAAGTACACTCGCTCGCCTTTGATGTTGAACTCAGTCACATCAGTTACCCACTTCTGATGAGGTTTACTTGCCCCAAAGTTACGCTCGAGTAAGTTAGGCGCCACCTTACCAACACCCCCTTTATAAGACTGATAGCGCTTGGGGCGTACGGTGGACTTGAGGCCAAGTTGGCCCATGAGCTTTTGTACGGTCTTGTGGTTTAAGTGTTGATGTTGATTACGTAGCTCTAGTAGCACCCGCCGATAGCCATAGCGACCCTGGTGGCGATGGTAGATTGCGCTAATTTGATTCTTAGCATCCAGATAGGGATCGGGCGCATGACTACTACTGGCTTTAAGCCAGTAGTAGTAAACGCTTTTAGCCATCTTGGCGATAGCGAGTAAATCGATTAAACGGTAATACGGCCTTAGCTCAGTGATGACTTGGGCTTGTTCTCTTTTGCAGCTTTGCTCTGAGCTAAGGCTTCTAACTTTTTTAGGTAGGCAGCCTCAGCCTCTGCGTACTCTAAGCGTCGTCGCATCTCTGCAGGTGTGAGTTCTGAGACAGGCTTTTTGAGCAGTGCTTTGATATTAAATTGGGACATAGGCGGTCGTCCTATAGGTCGATTAGCAAGGGCTGCAATACCGCCTTCATTGTAGAGTTTTTGCCATCGCAATACAGTGCTCATGCTGCGGATGCCAAAGTGGGCCGCAGTTGGTCTGGCCGATACTTGGTGCTTGGCCATGTACCGCAGAACCTGCAGTTTAAATTGGGGAGGGTGACGTTGATGGTCTGGAGTAAGGCCATCAGAGCCATGCGCCTGATAGGCTAAAGACCAGTCTCGGACCTGAGAGTGGTTCACTGTAAATAAATTGGCAACCCGCTTTAGACCGCCAAATTTTAAGAACTCTTTAACTACCTTTAGCTTGAACTGCTTGCTGTACTTGCTCATAAAACAAAACCCCCTTGGTTGGACATAACGTCCAACTTTTGGGGGTCAGTTCAGAGGGTGGCTTTTTTCCTTCTATAAATCCTACTACTTATTACTTGCGAATATGCGCTTTACGTGCAGCATCTTGTGACATACTAGCACCCGCACCTTCACGAGATTCTTTTTCTGCAGTAATTTCCTTGCGACGCTCTTTGCAAGAACCAGCAATCTCTTGTAAAGCCTTGCGAGCACGAGCAGCAGACGCTTTAATGCCTTTGCCTTGGAACTTCTCATTCTCCGCTTTATAAGTTTCAAAGGCCTCTAGCAATTTATCGTGATGGGACATATTTTCCTTTTTGAGTAGTGCGTCTGTGATTGATTACATTTCTTCTGCAGGTGCTACGTCCACCTTGGCGGCTTTGCCAGGTAACTTAGGAGCCTCAAAGTTCAACTGCACTTTGCCATCGGCATCAATATCCACATCGACATGACCGCCTTGCGCCAGCTTACCAAAGAGAAGTTCGTCAGCCAAAGCCTTGCGAACCGTGTCTTGAATGATGCGCTGCATTGGGCGAGCGCCCATTAAGGGATCAAAACCATGTTTTGCAAGGTGTGCGCGTAGTGCCGCACTGAAAGTGGCGTCAACCTTCTTCTCATGCAATTGCTCTTCTAGCTGCATTAAGAACTTATCAACTACGCGCATGATGATGGTCTCATCCAGCGCCTTGAAGGAAACAATGGCATCCAAGCGATTGCGGAACTCAGGCGTAAAGAACTTCTTAATGTCGGCCATCTCATCGCCAGACTCACGTGCGTTAGTAAAGCCAATGGTCGACTTCTGCATGGCTTCAGCACCAGCATTGGTAGTCATGATGATGATCACATTGCGGAAATCAGTCTTGCGACCGTTGTTATCCGTCAAGGTACCGTGATCCATCACTTGCAAGAGAATATTGAAAATATCAGGATGGGCTTTTTCAATTTCATCGAGCAAGAGGACGCAATGAGGCTTTTTATTCACCGCTTCTGTAAGTAAACCACCTTGATCAAAGCCCACATAACCTGGAGGCGCACCAATTAAGCGGCTCACTGCATGACGCTCCATATACTCAGACATATCAAAGCGCAAGAGCTCAATACCCAAAATGTAAGCAAGCTGTTTTGCAACCTCGGTCTTACCGACGCCAGTAGGACCCGAGAACAAGAAAGATCCAATGGGACGATCGATCTTGCCAAGCCCAGCGCGAGTCATCTTGATCGCACTCGCTAACGCTTCGATAGCAGGATCTTGACCAAAGACTACGCTCTTGATGTCACGATCCAAGGTCTGCAACTTACTACGATCGTCAACGGTGACAGATTGAGGCGGTATGCGCGCAATCTTAGCCACAATCTCTTCAATCTCAGGACGGCCAATGGTTTTCTTCTGCTTAGACTTTGGCAGGATACGTTGTGCAGCCCCCGCTTCATCAATCACGTCAATTGCTTTATCTGGTAAATGACGGTCATTGATATAACGAGCAGAAAGTTCTGCTGCTGCCACCAAGGCACCAGCAGCATATTTGACGCTGTGGTGCTCTTCGAAGCGAGATTTCAGGCCACGCAGAATTTGTACTGTTTGATCAACTGTTGGCTCAACCACATCGACCTTCTGGAAGCGACGCGATAAAGCAGCATCCTTTTCAAAGATGCCGCGGTATTCAGTAAAGGTGGTTGCACCAATACATTTGAGTTGGCCATTAGATAAAGCGGGCTTCAAGAGATTGCTTGCATCCAATGTTCCGCCTGATGCAGCACCGGCACCAATCAAGGTGTGAATCTCATCAATAAATAAGACACCATGTGCATGGTCTTTTAATGACTTGAGCACACTCTTCAGGCGTTGCTCAAAATCACCACGATATTTAGTGCCTGCTAACAAAGCGCCCATATCTAAGGAATACACTGTTGCGTTAGCCAAGATTTCAGGCACATCGCCTTTAACGATTCTCCAAGCCAAACCTTCAGCAATCGCAGTCTTACCAACACCGGCCTCGCCGACTAATAGCGGGTTGTTCTTGCGACGACGGCAAAGGACTTGAATCACTCGCTCTACTTCACTCTCACGGCCGATCAATGGATCAATCTTACCTTGGCGAGCGAGGGCATTGAGGTTTTGGGTGTATTGATCTAATGGACTCTCTTTACCTGAAGAAGCAGCTTCTTCGGTTTCTTGAGTAGTGTCAGCAGGTTTGACGTGCTCAGCTTGATCTTTGCGCACACCATGACTAATGAAATTCACCACATCTAAACGGGTGACCCCTTGCTGTTGCAAGAAATACACCGCATGAGAATCTTTTTCACCAAAAATCGCCACCAATACATTGGCACCAGTAACTTCTTTTTTGCCATTGGATGTTGACTGAACGTGCATGATCGCGCGCTGAATCACCCTCTGAAATCCTAAGGTTGGTTGTGTATCCACTTCATCATTGCCTGGCACCACAGGGGTGTTGTCATTGATAAAGTTTTTGAGTTGAGCACGTAGCTCTGCAATATTAACGGCGCAAGCCTTTAATACCTCGACGGCAGTAGCGTTATCGAGCAAGGCGGCGAGCAAATGTTCTACGGTAATGAACTCATGTCTTGATGCCCGCGCGTCAACAAACGCCATATGCAAGCTTACTTCTAGTTCTTGGGCAATCATACTTCCTCCATAGTGCACTGTAGTGGGTGACCCGCTTCACGGGATAATTCAATAACTTGATGCACCTTCGTGGCAGCAACGTCACGGGTAAATATTCCGCAAACACCTTTGCCAACCAAATGAACCTGCAACATGATGCGCGTTGCTGTTTCATGGTCCTTATTAAAATACTCCTGAATAACCATCACCACAAATTCCATTGGCGTGTAATCATCATTCAGTAATAAAACTTTATACATCGAAGGCGCCTTAACTTGCTCGACCTGTTTTTCGAGAAGAAGGGTGTCCTCAACATAAGGATTGGCAGGGACGCCAGTAGTGGGATTTTTAGGTGTGCGGCTCATGAGAAACATTCTAAACAGATATCTAAACTTGATTTAACCAGGGTCTTGTTGCGAAAACCCCTCAAAAACCCTTGTTTAACCCATATTGGGGCAATTTTCGATAAAAAAAGGGGTAATTACTGAGAGTGAAGTACATATAACTCCTTGACACCCCTACAAAAAGGGCAAACAATCGGGGGGTAGGCTTCAAAAGAGGTTCTATTTAGGCGTGTTGTGGATTGAGACTGATTAAAAAGTATTTACCCTCATCACGGTTGTTTTAAGTTTATGTAATGGAGTTCGCATGGCGACCGGAATTGTTAAGTGGTTCAATGATGCAAAAGGTTTTGGCTTTATCAAACCTGATGATGGTGAAGAAGAGTTGTTCGCGCATTTCAGCGCAATTACTATGCCTGGGTTTAAAACCCTTAAGGAAAACCAAAAGGTAACGTTTGACATTACCCAAGGCCCTAAAGGCAAGCAAGCTACCAATATCCAAGCGGCTTAATAGTCCTTAGATCATTATGGAAAACCCAGGATTCGTTCCTGGGTTTTTTTTCGCCTACAAATTGACTCGCCTAAAATTCTCAACATGGATACAAATAACAAACTAGTTCACACGCTTTTCTCTATTGCGTTTCTCATTTGCCCCGCCCTCGCATTAGCGCAGGTCAATGTTGGGCTACCGAGTATTGAACTCAAAACGGGAATCTATCGTATCCAAGCAGAGCTAGCTGATACGCCCAAGGCGAGAGAAGTGGGCCTCATGAATCGCACTAGCATGCCCACGAATTCAGGAATGCTGTTTATCTTTGAACAAAAAGCAGGTCATTGCTTTTGGATGAATAACACTAAGATTCCACTCTCGATTGCATTCATTGCTGACGATGGCAAGATTGTGAATATTGAAGAGATGCAAGCAGAGACCACCAACAATCATTGTCCCAAAGTAGCGATTCGTTACGCCCTGGAGATGAATAAGCAATGGTTCTCAGAAAGAGTGATTGCGCCTGGCAGCGTGATTAGTGGCTTACCTAAGAAATAATTAATCAACGCAGTGTGGCAAGGAAATAAAAAACGCAGACCTAGGTCTGCGTTTTCTTTAGGTGTAAATGCGTTTACTCAAAATGGCAAACGTAGTGCAATGGCTGCTCAGCACGAATGATGAAATAACCACCCTTTTCTACTTCCCAGCTTTGGCCAGCCTTAAATTCTTGCTCTGGAGCGCCGTTGATGCTGACAAAAGCATTGCCATCAACTACTTCCATGATCTCTTTGGTGCTCAGGTCAAAACGCAAAGTACTGGGTAGCACCACCCCAACTGACTTACGCACACCATTTGGCAAAGTCACTGTGTGGGAAACGCATTTACCGTCAAAATATACATTAGCTTTTTTGCCGACTGAAACTTGATCAAATTGCATCTGGGTTCTTTCTATTTTGTTTAGTTCTCAATATTTTTCTAATTACTTCTTGGCGCGCTTACGCTTTGCTATTTCGGCAATACGCATACGCAATGCATTGAGCTTGATGAAGCCACCAGCATCCGCTTGGTTGTATGCACCACCATCATCATCAAAGGTTGCAATATTTTGATCAAACAAGGTATTGGCTGAATCACGAGAAATCACCGATACAGAACCTTTGTAGAGCTTTAAGCGCACAACGCCATTGACCATCTGTTGCGTATGATCAATTAAGGTTTGCAAAGCAAGACGCTCAGGAGACCACCATAAGCCGTTATAGATCAAGCTTGCGTAGCGTGGCATCAAATCATCTTTCAAATGGGCCACTTCGCGATCAAGGGTAATACTCTCAATGCCGCGGTGCGCCTTCAGAAGAATGGTGCCACCAGGAGTTTCATAGCAACCACGGCTCTTCATGCCAACAAAACGGTTTTCAACTAAATCGAGACGACCAATGCCATGCATGCCACCAATACGATTGAGCTCAGCTAATAATTCATGTGGCTTGTAGGATTTGCCATCAATCGCAACTGGGTCGCCCGCTTTAAATTCGATTTCAATAATTTGCGGCGCATCGGGAGCTTTTTCTGGAGAAACTGTCCAACGCCACATAGACTCTTCAGCCTCGGCATTTGGATTTTCTAAATGACGGCCTTCATAGCTAATGTGCAATAAATTGGCATCCATAGAGTAAGGAGAGCCGCCTTGCTTATGTTTCATTTCAACTGGAATGCCATGCTTTTCTGCGTAAGCCATCAACTTCTCGCGTGACAGCAGATCCCATTGGCGCCAAGGGGCAATTACTTTGATTCCTGGCTCAAGTGCGTAGTAGCCCAATTCGAAGCGAACTTGGTCGTTACCTTTACCAGTGGCGCCATGAGATACAGAATCAGCGCCAGTTAAACGAGCGATTTCAATTTGACGCTTCGCAATTAATGGGCGCGCAATGGATGTACCCAAAAGATATTCACCTTCGTAAATCGTATTGGCGCGGAACATCGGGAACACAAAATCACGCACAAACTCTTCACGCAAGTCATCAATGAAAATATTTTCAGGCTTGATACCAAACTGTAACGCCTTGGC
Organism: Polynucleobacter sp. AP-Feld-500C-C5; assembly: GCF_018882265.1. Lineage (NCBI taxonomy): Bacteria > Pseudomonadati > Pseudomonadota > Betaproteobacteria > Burkholderiales > Burkholderiaceae > Polynucleobacter > Polynucleobacter sp. AP-Feld-500C-C5. The sequence continues at coordinate 64,398 of NZ_JACVOW010000025.1, forward strand.
ACGCGCTGGTTCTAATTCTTCGCCCTGACCCAAGTCAGCGGTGAAGGTAACGATCTCACAACCATAGGTATCTTGAAGCCACTTCAAGATCACACTAGTATCGAGTCCACCAGAATAGGCTAGTACAGCTTTTTTAATATCAGACATGATTTCTTATTCAATCAAAATTAATTAAAAACAAGTTACTTAATATTTTATTGCTTACGCTTTATTACTTAATCCAAATGACCGCAGAGCAAATACTCCATTAACGCTTTTTGAACATGCAAACGATTTTCTGCCTCTTCCCAAACAATACTTTGTGGACCGTCGATCACGCCCGCAGAAACTTCTTCGCCACGGTGCGCTGGTAAGCAATGCATGAATAAAGCATCTGGCTTTGCGACTGCCATTAGCTCCTCATCTACCATCCAGTCCTGGAAAGCATTCATACGTAAATTGTTTTCAGCCTCATAGCCCATGCTAGTCCAAACATCGGTCGTTACCAAGTCAGCACCTTTACAAGCATCTTTTGGATCAGCATAAATACTTAAATGTTTTGCGGCGTTCTTTGTTAAACGCGTTGGGTCTAGTTGATACCCCTCAGGCGCAGAGAAGTGCAACTGAAAATCCAAGCACTCGGCTGCCTGAATCCAGGTATAGGCCATATTGTTAGCATCACCAACCCAAGCTACGGTTTTTCCTTGAATCGGTCCACGGGCTTCAACAAAGGTGAAGATGTCTGCCAAAACTTGGCATGGATGATATTCATTGGTTAAACCATTAATTACTGGTACACGAGAGTTCGTAGCAAAACGCTCAATGATCTCCTGACCAAAGGTGCGGATCATGATGATGTCGGTCATCCGTGAAATCACCTGTGCAGCGTCCTCTACAGGCTCGCCACGACCTAACTGAGTATCTCGGGTGTTCAGGTATACAGCGTGGCCACCAAGCTGATGGATGCCCGCTTCAAAGGAGAGGCGCGTACGCGTGGAATGCTTTTCAAAAATCATGGCTAATGTGCGATCATGCAAAGGGTGCCAAGTCTCATAACTTTTGAACTTGGACTTTAACCATGCTGATCTTTTGAGCAGGTAGTCATACTCCTCACGAGTGAGGTCAGAAAACTGCAGATAGTGCCTTACCTGACCAGGCACTTGAGGCTTTGCCAGAGATGTCATAGTTGAGCTTTCTACTAAAGTTTTGGCTTGCATTTTTTTCTTAAAACATTCAACTGCACGAAAATAGAACATAAAGCCATCTTACGGTCACCTCCGGCTGTTAAGCTAGAGGGCTTAGCAATACGATTCTTACGAACTTCTTTACGCCAACTTGAACCACAAAAAGCTTTTCATTCAAGGCATCAACACTTCTGGCAAACCATTTCGGCCCAGTGATTGGGCGGAGCGTCTTTGCGGGGTAATGGCTACGTTTCGCCCTCCAGGAGATTCTGGAGACCCTCGCTTCACTTATTCGCCCTATGTCAGACCAGTGCTAATTGCAAAAGTGAAATGCGTTGTTATCGATACTAGACTAGGTGACCTCGATCCAAGAGCGCTCGACTTTGTCATGAACTTTGCCAAAGACAACAGTCTACCGATTGAAGAGGCCTGTGAGTTTGAACCCAAACCCCAAACCCAGTCCTAAAAACAAAAACCCGCTCTGATAAGGAGCGGGCTTAGGTCGAAATGATGATTCGACCAGCCTAAAACTTTTACTGAATTACGCTGCCATCGCCTTGATAGCTGCAGATAAACGTGACTTTTGACGTGCTGCAGTATTTTTGTGAGCAATCTTTTTGTCAGCAATCTTGTCGATAGTTGCTTGAGTTGCTGCGAACACTTTCGCTGCAGCAGCTTTATCACCAGTATCGATCGCCTTACGCACTGCCTTGATGGAAGTACGAAGCTTTGAACGCAAGCTGGAATTGTGCTCGTTCTGTTTTACTGCCTGGCGTGCGCGCTTACGCGCTTGTGCTGTATTGGCCATCTTTAAACCTTGCCTCTATAAATTGCAAAATGCGATTAGTTAAAAATCTCGCGGACTTGCCAGATTCATAAGCAAGCTCGCCAAAACCCAAGATTTTACCTGAAAGGGGCAAAAAAGCCCAGTCCACCCATAAATAGGTGAAAATCGGCTCATGAACCTGCTTTCTACCGCCGCCAAGGTTAGTTCCCTGACCATGCTTTCCCGTATTACGGGGCTGCTGCGGGAGACCCTGATCGCACGTAGTTTTGGGGCCTCAGAGTGGACAGACGCGTTTAATGTGGCTTTTAGGCTACCGAATTTGCTGCGCCGGCTTTTTGCCGAAGGGGCCTTTTCCCAGGCTTTTGTACCCATTTTGGGGGAAATCTCCACAAATGAGGACCAAAATAAGGCCAAAATCCTCATTAATGCGGTCGCTACGCTCTTATTTTGGGCCTTGTTGCTGACGGTACTCCTGGGAGTCATCGGCGCCCCCTTGCTCATTTTGGTGATTGCTACAGGCTTTTCCGGTGGGCCAGCCTATGACGCCAGCGTTGTCATGACCCAAATCATGTTTCCCTACATTGGGCTCATTTCCATGGTCTCTCTGTCCGCTGGGATTTTAAATACCTATCATCGCTTTGCGATTCCCGCATTTACCCCTGTTTTACTCAACCTGGCTTTAATCGGTAGCGCCCTCTTTTTGGCGCCCCACTTGGAGCAACCCATTTATGCATTAAGCATTGGCGTTCTGTTGGGCGGCGTTTTGCAATTAGCCATTCAAATTCCGGCGCTTGCTCGTCTTGGTCTTTTACCGCGCATTGGTTTATTGCCTGGCGCCATCAAAGCAGCAATCAGCAATCCTGATGCTCGGCGCGTTCTCAAGCTGATGGGGCCAGCAGTCTTTGCTGTATCGGTTGCGCAAATCTCTTTAATCATCAACACCAATATCGCATCGCGCTTACAAGCGGGTAGCGTCTCTTGGCTCTCTTATGCTGATCGTTTAATGGAGTTCCCAACTGCCCTACTTGGAGTTGCATTGGGTACAGTGTTGCTACCCAGTTTGAGTAAAGCCAATGCCAAAAATGACTTAACGCATGCAGGCGAATTACTCATTTGGGGATTACAACTTACCTTCTTGCTTGCAGCACCTGCCGCCATTGCACTCTTTATTTTTGGCGAGCCCTTAGCTGCTGTTTTGTATCACTATGGAAAATTTAATGCGCTGGATGTCTTAATGACGCAACGTGCCTTAGCAGCCTATGGCGTTGGTCTGATAGGCCTAATCCTCGTCAAGATTTTGGCGCCCGGGTTTTATTCCCGCCAAGACATTAGGACTCCAGTGAAGATTGGCTTGTTCGTGCTGATAGCTACGCAGCTGGCTAACCTGGTATTCGTGCCCTGGCTTGGTCATGCCGGCCTGGCTCTATCGGTTGGCGCCGGCGCCTGTCTGAATGCTGCCCTGCTCTGGGTTGGGCTGCATAAACGGGGCGCACTCCCAAGCGCCTCCTGGGCAAAGTATTTGGGACAACTCTTGCTGGCTTTAATTCCCTTTACGGCAGTGCTTTTTTATGCGGCAAATGCGCATAACTGGATCACCCTCCAGGCCGAACCCTGGATCCGTATTGGTCTATTGGCGATGTGGCTGGCTGCCGCAGCCTTGGTTTACTTTGGCGCCCTCGCTTTAGTCGGAATTCGCTGGCAAAAATTCTTGCGTCATGCAAAATAGAATGTATGCCAACACAACAACTCGACTATTTCACTTCATTAGTTGCTGAAGACGAACACTTTCCATTAACGGAAGCTGCCATCGCGGTAGCACAACATGCCTATCCAGATTTAGATGTGCAAGGTGTACTCGATCACCTCGATGAGTTAGGCAATAAATTAAAAACACGCATTACGCCAGATACTGCGCCGATGCAACGCTTACAAATTCTGAAGCACTTCTTTTATACCGAGTTAGGCTTTGGTCCAAACCCGAATGATTTCTACGCACCCGAAAATTCGTATTTGCACTATGTGCTCGAAAATCGCAGAGGCATTCCTATCTCACTAGCGATTTTGATTATCGAGCTAGGCCAGCAAATTGGTTTGAAGATTCGTGGTGTGTCATTCCCCAATCACTTCATGATGCGTATTTCATTACAACAGGGTGAAATCATCATGGATCCGTTGACTGGTGATTCACTTTCGAAGAATCAATTACAAGAGATGTTGGACCCCTACCTAGACGCCAAAGGCTATCGTGGTGAGCTCAGTCTTCCTCTTAACGTTTTCCTGCGGGCCTCTAGTCCAAGAGAGATCTTGTCGCGCTTTCTTAGAAACCTCAAAATGATCTACTCTGAGCATGAGCGCTGGGAGCGCTTACTGGGCATTCAAGAGCGCTTGGTCATTTTATTGCCCGATTCGGTTGAGGAAATTAGAGATCGCGGTTTGATCTTTGCACAACTAGAGTATTTGCGCCCTGCTATAGCCGATATGCATCGCTATCTCAGTGAAGCGCCTGAAGCGGAAGATGCTAGCGACATTCGTGAACACATCGCCACTTTAGAAAGTCAAACCAAGCTGCACTAAGTTAATGATTCAGTTTTGTTTGACTTGATTTAATTTTTCTTGCGCTGAAAAATTTTATAGAGTGCAGCTAAAACGACTGGTATCGCTGCTGCACCAATACCCACTAGTACGATCACATTTAAGTTTTGACGTATCACTGGAATATTTCCAAAGAAATATCCTGCAATCACCAAGCCAAAGACCCAGAGCACAGCGCCAGTGATATTGAATAACTGAAAGCGTGAGAAATTCATTTCCGAGACACCAGCAACAAAGGGTGCGAAGGTTCTGATGATGGGTAAAAAGCGTGCAACGATGATGGTTTTGCCGCCATGCTTTTCATAAAAAGCATGGGTCTTGAGTAAAGCGCCTTGGTCAATCCAGCGTGATTGACTGCTAAATACTTTCTTACCAATCCAACGGCCAATGAAGTAGTTCACTGTATTGCCAGCTATTGCTGCAATCAACAAACCAATACACAAAGTCCAAATGTTGAAGTGCTCGGTTGCACAGTAAGCACCCGCAATAAACAAAAGAGAATCCCCTGGGAGGAAGGGGGCGATAACCAGGCCAGTTTCTGCAAACACAATCGCAAATAGCAAGCCATATGCCCAAGGACCATATTGCGAGATCACAACATCCAAATGACGATCAATATGTAGCAATAAATCGCTTAATTGCAAAAGGGTATCAATCAACTTGCACTCCAAAGATAGGTTTGATGCGGATATTAACAGGCTCTTATAATGGATCATGCAATCTGAACCCTACATTCAGCCTATGCAGTCATCAGAAGTCAATCCCATACTCTGTATTGTGGGGCCTACTGGTGCAGGCAAAACCTATCTCGCCATGTCTTTAGCTGAACATGCTAAATCGATTGGCCTGACCATCGAACTCATCAGTATGGACTCTGCATTAGTCTATCGCGGCCTTGATATTGGCAGTGCCAAACCTAGCAAAGCAGAACAAGCTGCAGTGATTCATCACCTGATCGATATCCTGGAGCCGACAGAGGTTTATTCCGCAGCTCGATTTGCCAAAGATGCAAAACGACTTTGTGAAGAAATTCGTAATAGAGGCAATATTCCAGTAGTGGTTGGTGGAACCATGCTGTATTGGAGAGCTTGGGCGCATGGCCTTTCTACTTTACCAACAGCAAATCCTGAGATTCGTTCCCGCCTAGACGAAGAAGGCAAGACTCTAGGTTGGCCCGCGATGCATACCAAGTTGACCAAGGTAGACCCAGAAACTGCCGCTCGCCTAAAGCCCAATGATTCACAACGAGTGCAGCGTGCGCTAGAGGTATTTGAAATTACTGGCAAACCGATGTCGGCATTGCTCGCAGATTCACCTAGCGAAGATGGCAGAGAAGGATCGGCGATTCCTGCCTGGATTCATCTAGTATCCCTAGAACCAAGTGATCGAAAACGCTTGCATCAAAATTTAGAAAAACGGTTTGACGAAATGTTGCTCGCAGGATTTTTAGATGAAGTCAAAGCTCTACGAAATAATTCTGCGTTACATGCGGATCTGCCAGCCATTCGGTCGGTCGGTTATCGACAGGCTTGGGAATATCTCAACGGAGAAATCGACGCTGAGCAAATGCGCTACAAAGCATTAGCAGCAACCAGGCAACTTGGAAAGCGCCAACTGACATGGCTCAGAGCCATCGCCGGCAGAAATATCTTCGACCCCTTTAAACCAGCAGAGCTTAAGGCCGCATTGGATTACTGCAAAAGTCATTTGAAGAAGTAGGCTTGCAGCGATCGTTTAGATCACAATCGTTTGTGGTGCTCCCTGAGGGCGCTCAAGCACTTCACCAACTGTCCAAGCTTTTAAGCCATGTGCAGTTAATGATTTGATTGCAGCATCCGCTTGGGCTGGAGCAACAATCACCACCATACCAATACCGCAGTTAAACACTCGCACCATCTCCGCATCAGCCACCCCGCCCTTCATCTGCAACCAGCGAAAGAGTTGTGGCATTTGCCAACTGTCACGATGTAAAACTGCTTGCGTATTTTCTGGCAAGACACGTGGCACGTTATCCACTAAGCCACCACCCGTGATGTGCGCCATCCCTTTGACATCAATCTCAGAAATTAATTTCAGAAGCGGCTTCACATAAATTTCAGTTGGCGCCATCACCACATCGCCTAATGAGCGACCACCTAAATCATCAGTAGGTTTTGCACCAGCACGTTCGATAATTTTGCGCACCAAAGAATAACCATTGGAATGAGCGCCGCTGGAACCAATTGCCAACACCACATCTCCTGGAACAATGGTATTTCCCGTAATAATTTTAGATTTCTCAACTGCACCTACTGCAAAACCAGCCAAGTCATATTCACCTGGAGGGTACATGCCTGGCATTTCTGCAGTCTCACCACCGATCAATGCGCAGCCAGATAATTCACAGCCTGTGGCAATGCCACCAACGACGGTAGCTGCTGTATCTACCGTCAGCTTGCCGCAAGCAAAATAATCCAAGAAGAAGAGTGGCTCGGCGCCTTGCACCAAAATATCATTGACGCTCATCGCCACCAAGTCCTGGCCGATCGTATCGTGACGATTCCATTCAAATGCCAAGCGTAGCTTTGTACCCACACCATCGGTACCGGATACCAAAACAGGCTCTTTATAGCGCTTAGGCACCTCAAATAAAGCACCAAAACCACCAATTCCGGCCAAAACACCTTCCCGCATGGTCTTTTTAGCCAAAGGCTTGATCCGGTCTACTAAGGCGTCGCCAGCATCAATATCAACGCCCGCATCACGGTAAGAAAGGCCTTTTGAGGAAGAGTGAGTAGGTGAATTCATGTCTGAGCTGGAATATTAGTAAAAAATGCTACTGGGTCAGTAGAATCATTGAATTCTAGAGGATTACTAGTAATGGCTGAAATTTTTACCCCTTTTCTGACTGCATTCATTCTGGCATATGCCTTAAGACCCCTTTGCCTGTGGATGGAAAAGCGTCACCTTCCTAGGGCCTTAGCTGCAGCATTGGTCATGCTCATTGGTTTGAGCCTGGTTTTCTTTATTTTTGGTCTGTTGATTAGCCTTCTGAAATTCGAAATTCCCTTAATTAAGGCGCAGCTCCCAGAATGGATTGCCAATACCCAAGCCTGGCTTGGGCCTAAGTTGACAGAGCTTCATATCAATATTGATTGGGGGAACCTCAAAACCAGTGTGACCCAAAAAATCACTGAGCACATTAACGATAACGCTGACACTCTCATTAGCAACACACTGGATACCGTATTGGTATCTGGCAGCTCGGTTATCGCAGGCTTTGTAAATGGCGTATTAATTATTTTTGTAATGTTTTATTTGCTGATCGATTGGGATCATTTTTTCAGCCTTCTCAAAAATGCCGTTCCACTCCGCGCGCAAGAAACCGTTCATCACTTAGCGATGCATACCGATGGCTTACTTTCACAATATCTGCGTGGCATGTTGATTGTGATTTCCATCATGGCTATTTTCTATGGAGTGGGCTTGAGCATAGTCGGAATAAAGGGTGCCGTTGCGCTAGGTGTCTTTACTGCCCTCATGATTGTGATTCCTTACATTGGGATCGCCCTTGGTTTAACTCTAGCAATTCTTTCTGCGCTCTTGCAATTCGGCCTTGGCGCCCAACTTATTGGGGTGCTCCTTGTGTTTGGGCTTGGGCAATTTTTAGAAGGGTTCTTCTTAACGCCACGCCTAGTTGGTGAGCGCATTGGGCTACACCCTGTTGGAGTGGTATTTGCCTTGCTGCTCTTTGGAAAACTCTTTGGCTTCTTTGGCGTCCTATTGGCTTTACCAATCAGCGCAGTGAGCTTGGTGCTAGTGCAATATCTTTGGTCTGTTTATACGCAAAGCTCCTGGTATCAAAAATAATTTTGCTTGAATGAATACGCCCTCGCTTCCAAGACAATTCGCTTTAGACATCAGTCACACACCCAAAGCAAGTCTCGACAATTATCTGCCTAGCCAAGACCTCGCTCTTCTGTCGACACTACAAACACTTTGTAGCTCTTGGAAAGAATCATCCGAATTATCCGAATCAATACCAAACAATCCTCTGAATCACCGCTGGATGTATTGGTGGGGACCTGAAGGCTCTGGTCGCACGCATTTGCTCACAGCAATGACGAGTGCAGCTGATGATGCCGGCCTTGAATCTTTCTCTCTCAATCCGAATGAGCCAATCTCTTGGGTGCGCCTTGAGGAAAAATTGCCAAGCCTCACCCAAAGTAATGCCCCTTCAGTTATCGCCATAGACGATGTGGATTGTTTAGATGAGCGCTTAGTTGGAGCACTCTTTCGCATACTGAACGAGGTTCAGGCTAGCAAGAATATTCACATCTTCATGGCCGGCAACGAGGCCCCTGCCAACCTGACGCTCCGGGAAGACCTCAGGACACGCCTAGGATGGGGTTTGGTCTACCAAACCCAACTTTTAGATGATGATGAGAAAATACAAGCCTTAGAGCAAGCAGCCAAAGCTCGAGGGCTCGTTTTATCCCCAGACGTATTGCCATGGTTGTTAAACCGTTTTTATCGCGATATGCCCAATTTAATGGCCCTCATAGATGCTTTGGACGCCTATTCATTAGAAACAAAACGTGCTGTAACCTTGCCACTAGTACGCGAGCTCTTGCAACCTAAATAATTTATTCAATATTCCATTTGTGACCCAGCTAGCCCTTTTCGATTTAGATCACACCTTACTACCCTGCGATAGCGATTATGAGTGGGGTCAATTTTTAGCGCGTATTGGCGTTGTCGACAGTGCAGACTATGCGCACCAAAATGATCGCTTCTATCAAAACTACAAAGATGGCACGCTTGATATTCATGAATTTCTGCGCTTTGCCTTAAAGCCTCTGTCTCAGCACTCCCGCGCACAATTAAAAGAATGGCACGACCAATTCATGGAAGAAGTGATTCATGGGCAGCTTCGTCAAAAAGCAATTGATTTGGTAAAGCAGCATCAAGATGCTGGAGACTTGTGTTGCGTTGTCACTGCAACCAATAGCTTTGTTACCCGTCCGATTGTTGAAAGCTTTGGGATTGAACACCTCATTGCTACCGAGCCAGCAACCAGCAGTGAGAGCCCTTTAGCGAATTTCACAGGCGAAGTGAAAGGTATTCCAAATTTTCGTGAAGGCAAAATTCAGAATGTGCAAGATTGGCTAGCAAAACAGAAGCTTGCCTTGGGCGCATTGCCGCGGAGTTATTTCTACTCTGACTCCATGAACGACTTACCCTTAATGGAGCAAGTCAGCCATCCAGTTGCCACCAATCCAGATGATCGCCTTCGAAGTGAAGCTCAAAAGCGCAACTGGCCTATTCTTGAGCTGTTTGCATGATTACTAAATTCATTAATCGTATTTTGCGTCGTGACCCCATGGTCAAGCATACGCATGCGAACAATACGGGAGCACCAAAGCGTATCCCCAAAAAATCACATCACATCGATCCACACTTGCTTTCTAAAAATGCTGTCAAAGTAACCCAAACTTTACAGCAAGCTGGTTATGAGGCTTTCATTGTGGGCGGCGCCGTGCGCGATCTCGTCTTGGGGATTGGCCCCAAAGATTTTGATGTCGCTACTAATGCCACGCCCGATCAAGTACAAAGATTGTTTCGCAAAGCCCGCCTTATTGGGCGTCGTTTTCAGATTGTGCATGTGACTTTCTTTGGCAAAGGCCATCCCGAAATTATTGAGGTTTCTACCTTTAGAGCCTTACTAGATAACGCTGGTGACCATGTGGCAGAAAGTGGTCGCATTTTGCGAGACAACGTTTGGGGCTCACAAGGCGAAGATGCTGCACGCCGTGATTTCACTATCAATGCAATGTATTACGACCCGTCCACCGAGACTGTCTTGGACTATCACGGCGGCATGGTAGACATGCAAAAGAAAACCTTGCGCATGATCGGTGACCCCGCAAAGCGTTATCGCGAAGACCCAGTACGTATGCTCAGAGCAATTCGCTTTGCTGCTAAAACGGGGTTTGCTTTGGATGCCGATACGCGCGCACCAATTGCTAAGTTAGGCAAGCTATTACAAGACGTACCATCAGCAAGACTCTTTGATGAAATTCTCAAGCTCTTAATGTCAGGTTATTCTTGGGCGGCCATTCAGGGCCTCAGAGATGCTGGCCTGCATCATGGCCTGTTGCCGCTCCTAGATCACATTCTCGATAGCAGCGAATCCTCTAAAGGAGCCAATGATTTTGTCAAGCTTGCCCTAGCTAATACCGATCAACGCATTCAATCGGGCAAGAGTGCTTCGGCAGGATTCTTATTTGCCACCTTACTCTGGCCAGATCTTTTACAGAACTGGAAAGCGAATATCGCCAAAGGGATGGCCAACATCCCCGCACTGCATGATGCGATGGACGACACTATTGCCACCCAAAGCAGTGGCATGACGATTCAACGGCGCTTTGAAAGCGATATGCGGGAAATCTGGTCCATGCAGCCTCGCTTTGAAAAGCGGGTTGGACGCTACCCATACCGGCTCATCGAATCGCCCCGTTTTAGGGCAGGCTATGACTTCATGCTGCTACGTTGTGCAACTGGGGAGCAAAACCCAGCCATAGGAGACTGGTGGACTAACTTCATTGCGACCGATCCTGCAGGGCAAGAGGAGTTGATGGCTAGTGCCAAAAATGAATCCGGCTCAAGCGCAAGCTCTCCAGCCAAAAGACGGCGGCGCAGAAAACCCAAAGCAGCCATCGCACCAGAACCTTTAGCAGACTAAGCAGACTTAGAGAAATTTCAGTAAAGTAGTTTCATCTCTAGTTTGGAATCCTATGGCACGAGCTTTTATCGGATTTGGTGGCAATATCGGCGACACCCGTCAACTAATCACTGACGCAATCGTCTGCCTTGCACAACGCACAGAATTACATGTTCTAGCAAAGAGTTGCTTTTATCAAAGCGCGCCGGTTGAAGCCACTGGTGGTGACTACATCAATGCCGTGATTGAAATCGAGACGCAGTTAAGCCCCTACGGTCTTTTGCATGTTTGCCAAGCCATTGAATTAGAATTTGGCAGAGAGCGTCCTTATGCCAATGCGCCGCGTACTCTTGATTTAGATATTTTGTCTTTTGAGGGCGTTATTCAAAATGAGACTGAGCTCATACTCCCTCATCCAAAAATTATTGAGCGCTCATTTGTTCTTCTGCCCTTGCTAGAAATTGCACCCGACTTCTTTTTACCGAATGTTGGCGAACTCAAGGCTTACCTTCCCAAGGTGGCGCATCAAAAAATCGAAAAACTCACCTGCCGCAACTGCCATTGCGGGGGAAAAGACGTTTATAGCCAAACGGCCCATTAATTCATTAAACTCTCGCCATGGGTTACTTACAAGGCGACAAGCCAATCTCCATTACTAAGCTCTTGGCAATGCATGCCGAGCAAGAAAAAATCACGATGCTGACTGCATATGATTCGACGATGTCTGCATTGTTGAATCGCTGCGGGGTTGAAGTCATCTTGATTGGCGACTCTTTGGGTAATGTGATTCAAGGTCACTCTAGCACTACACCCGTCACTGTTGAGCAAATGGCTTATCACACTGAGTGTGTGGCGCGTGCCAATACCCATGCATTTTTAATTGCCGATTTACCATTTGCTAGCTATGGCGATCCAGTGCAGGCTTTAGATGCTGCAGCAGATCTCATGCGCGCCGGTGCTGATATGGTCAAGCTGGAAGGCGGAGATTGGCAAGTAGAGATCATTCAATACCTAGTTGAGCGTAGCGTTCCTGTTTGCGCCCACCTCGGATTACTGCCTCAATCGGTTCATGTCTTGGGCGGCTATAAGGTGCAAGGCAAATCAAAGGATGCCGCAACCCTCATGTTGGAACAAGCCATTGCGTGCCAAGAAGCCGGTGCTCAAATGGTCGTACTAGAAGCCATTCCTTCATCACTGGGTGAAAAAATTACAGCTGAACTACATATCCCGACGATCGGCATTGGTGCCGGTCTTGATTGCTCAGGTCAAGTATTGGTATTACAAGATATGCTGGGCATCAGCCCAGGCAAGCCTCCTAAGTTCGTGAAGAACTTTATGGAAGGCCAGCATTCGATTGAAGCTGCTATTAAAGCCTATGTACGGGAAGTGAAGTCCGGAAAATTTCCCGGACCCGAGCATAGCTTTGCTGGCTAATTAACTAAAGAAACTCTTAACACCATCAAACCAGCCTTTTTGCTGCGGGCTATGCTTATCCCCGGCAGATTTTAGACTGTCGTCAAACTGTTGCAGTAATTTCTTTTGCTCATCAGTCAACTTCACTGGCGTCTCTACCAAGACATGTACAAACAGATCGCCAACCAGTGCTGAACGCAGCCCTTTTATACCTTTGTTCCGTAAACGGAATGTTTTACCGGTCTGCGTACCTTCAGGAATCGGAAATTCGACGCGACCTGATAAGGTTGGCACTTCAATCTCGCCACCAATAGTTGCTATCGCAAAAGAGATTGGCATCTGCACATGCAAGTCACTACCGTCACGTTCAAATACTGGATGTGGCTTCACTCGCACTTCTACATAGAGATCTCCAGAGGGGCCACCATTAATACCGGGCTCCCCATTACCAACCGAACGAACACGCATGCCATCATCAATACCCGCAGGGATTTTGATTTCAAGTGTTTTTTGTTCTTTGTGTTTGCCTGTGCCATGACAAGTCTTGCAAGGCTTCGGAATATATTCGCCAGTGCCGCGACACTTTGGACAGGTTTGCTGCATCGAGAAGAAACCTTGCTGCACACGGACTTGACCATGACCATCACAGGTAGAACACTTCTCCGCTTTGGAGCCAGGCTCAGCACCAGTGCCGTGACATGGTTTGCAGTTACTCCAACTAGGCACCCGAATCTGGGTGGTATGCCCCTCAGCAGCTTGCTCAAGACTAATGTCCATGTTGTAGCGTAAGTCAGCACCTTTGTAGACCTGTGGACCAGCCTGACGACCGCCACCTTGACCAAAGATATCTCCAAAAATATCTCCAAAAGCATCTGCGAAGCCACCGCCAGCAAAACCGCCACCCCCAAAACCCCCACCACCCATAGATGGATCTACACCAGCATGGCCGTACTGATCGTATGCAGCGCGCTTGTTGGGATCGGTCAGCGTTTCGTACGCCTCCTTTACTTCTTTAAATTGGGCTTCAGCCGTTTTACTATCGGGGTTGCGATCAGGGTGATACTTCATTGCCATTTTGCGATAGGCTTTTTTGAGCTCTTCATCGCTAGCACCTTTTGCTACACCAAGCACTTCATAAAAATCGCGTTTACTTTTAGGCACGGCCTATTCCTCTCTACAACCTGAATGACACAAGTCGGCACGGGGCCGACTTGTTATTTAAGCACTGCAAAACTACGTTAATGAGTATGTAATTGAATGTCTAGCATTCGCTTACTTCTTATCATGAACTTCTTTAAAGTCAGCATCAACAACATCTGCGTCTGGAGCAGCTTTAGCTTCGCCGCCAGGGGCTGCACCAGCTGCAGCGCCAGCCTTCGCTTGCTCAGCAGCCATGACTTTTTCGCCCAGTTTCTGACTTGCTTTACCCAACGCTTCGGTCTTGGCTTCAATCGCTTCTTTATCGCTGCCTTTGATCGCTTCATCCAACTCTTTCAGAGCTGCTTCAATCGCTTCTTTTTCAGCAGCCTCTAAGCTAGCACCATGCTCTTCTAAAGCCTTCTTAGTAGAGTGAGCCAAGGCATCTGCAGTGTTACGGGCAGTGACTAGCTCTAATGCTTTCTTATCTTCAGCAGCATTGGCTTCAGCATCTTTCACCATGCGTTGAATTTCTTCTTCAGTCAAACCAGAGTTTGCCTTGATGGTGATCTTGTTCTCTTTACCAGTGGTTTTGTCTTTTGCAGTGACGTGCAAAATACCGTTAGCATCAATATCAAAAGTCACTTCAATTTGTGGCATACCGCGTTGCGCAGGCGCGATGCCTTCAAGGTTAAATTCACCAAGCAACTTATTAGCCGCAGCCATCTCACGCTCACCCTGGAAGCACTTAATCGTTACTGCAGGCTGATTATCTTCGGCAGTCGAGTAGACCTGTGAATGCTTGGTAGGAATCGTCGTGTTCTTTGGAATCATCTTAGTCATGACGCCGCCAAGAGTTTCGATACCCAAGGACAATGGGGTAACGTCCAAGAGCAATACGTCTTTACGATCGCCAGACAATACGGAACCCTGAATTGCAGCACCTACTGCCACCGCTTCATCTGGATTAACGTCTTTGCGTGGCTCTTTGCCAAAGATTTCTTTTACTTTGTCTTGAACAGCAGGCATACGAGTTTGACCGCCGACTAAAATCACGTCATCGATATCTGCTACGTTTACGCCAGCATCTTTAATGGCAGTTAAGCATGGGCCAGCTGTGCGCTTAATAAGCTCTTCAACCAAAGACTCTAACTTGGCACGAGTCAACTTTAAGTTCAAATGCTTAGGACCACTAGCATCAGCTGTCACATATGGCAAATTGATTTCCGTTTGCTGCGCAGATGACAATTCGATCTTGGCTTTTTCTGCAGCATCTTTCAAACGTTGCAATGCCAAAACGTCTTTGCTCAAATCCACGCCCTGTTCTTTCTTGAACTCAGCAATGATCCAGTCAATGATGCGCTGGTCAAAGTCTTCACCGCCCAAGAAGGTGTCACCGTTAGTAGAGAGGACTTCAAATTGCTTCTCACCATCCACGTTGGCAATTTCAATGATGGATACGTCGAATGTACCGCCACCCAAGTCATACACAGCGATCTTACGATCGACTTTGTCTTGTTTATCTAAACCAAATGCCAATGCAGCAGCAGTTGGCTCATTGATGATGCGCTTTACATCCAAGCCAGCAATACGACCAGCGTCTTTAGTTGCTTGACGTTGGCTGTCGTTAAAGTAAGCAGGGACAGTAATGACCGCCTCGGTCACTTCTTCGCCGAGATAGTCTTCGGCAGTCTTTTTCATCTTGCGCAAGATTTCAGCGGAAACTTGCTGTGGTGCCATTTTCTTATCACGTGCTTCAACCCAAGCATCACCGTTATCAGCAGCAATAATTGAATAAGGCATCAAGCCGATGTCTTTTTGCACTTCAGGATCTGTAAATTTACGACCCATTAAACGCTTCACTGCGTAGATGGTGTTCTTAGGATTCGTCACTGATTGACGTTTAGCTGGCGCACCAACCAATACTTCGCCATCTTCAACATAGGCAATGATGGATGGAGTTGTGCGAGCGCCTTCTGCGTTCTCGACCACTTTAGGTGCATTGTTTTCAACGACTGAAACGCACGAATTCGTGGTTCCCAAGTCAATACCGATAATCTTTCCCATAATTGCTCCAAAAAATTAAGTTACTTTGTTGTACTTCTAGGCTGTTTTAGGCGACTCATCTGAACCGCCGCGAATATTCCAATACTCAATAAATGGGGTCTAAAAATGCGAATTCAAGGGGTGAAATAGCAAAAAAGGCAGAAATCTGCCTTTTTTATCCCTTTTTTGAGGTTTTAGCCCTTATTGATGTGGCTTATTTCGGGGCGCTGACCGTCACTAAAGCAGGTCTGAGGACTCGATCGGCCACGGTATAGCCACGCTGGAGCACCGAAACTACGGTATTAGCTTCCTGCTCAGAAGGCACCGAAGCAATCGCTTGATGGTGGTGTGGATCAAATTTATCGCCCACCGCAGGATTGATTTCAGTCATGCGCCCCTTTTCAAAAGCGGATAAAAGCTGCTTTAAGGTGATTTCTAGGCCTTCTTTAAAAGCCTTCGCATCACCCGCATCCGTACTCAAGGCCGCATAGAGACTATCGGTCACCGGAACTAAGTGCTCAGCAAAACTCTCAATCGCAAATTTGTGAGCCTTGGCAACGTCCTCAACAGCACGGCGACGAATATTTTCACCTTCAGCCTTGGCACGCAAAAAGTTGTCTTGCAAATCAGACACCTGCTGATGGAGTTCAGCAATTTCTTGCTCAGGCGTTTTGATAGCCGGAGTTTCTGCTACAGCATCCGCCGCTGGCTCAGTTGCAGGATTGTCCTGCTCGGGTGAAGGATTTTGATTTTCTTGTGTCATAGACGCTATTTTACTTTTCTATCAAAGTGGCTAGTGCTTCTTCATATTGGGATAATTCGCTTTTTTTCAAGACTTAGATTTTTCGGCTAGCGCTGCTCTTTCGTTCCGCTTAGCTAATTCAGCTTCAGACTCAGTCCCCAAAGACCACCCTAGTAAGTGCTGATAGGCAATATCACGCAGCGCCTTGATCCACTTAGGGTTGCTGTTTAAGCAGGGAATATAACGATAGTCTTTGCCGCCATGCTCTAAGAAAGATTCTCTTGCTTCCATCGCAATCTCTTCTAAGGTCTCAAGACAATCTGCTGGAAAGCCTGGACAAAAAATATCTACTCGCTGGCAACCATCTTTAGCCAAGTTTTCGATCGTTAGTGCCGTGTAAGGCTTTAACCATTCCGCTTTTCCGAAACGGGACTGAAAGGTAACGATGTATTGACCTGGCTCTAAACCCAAAGACTCCCCAAGCAATCGTCCGGTCTTCAAACATTCGCAGTGATAGGGATCGCCCTGCATTAAATTGCGCTTGGGCAGGCCATGAAATGACATCACAAAACCATCACCCTTTGCAAAATCAGGCCTTCCATCTTGATCCCAATGACTGAGAACTTGATCACGCAGTGCTGCAATGTACGCAGGGTTGTCGTGATAGTGCTTTACCAAACGCAGCTCCGGCTGATCACGCCAAGTACTCAGAACACGGAATACTTCATCAAAACTTGAGGCGGTAGTGGTAGCTGAATATTGTGGGTAAAGGGGCAATAACAGTAAACGCTCCATCCCTTGAGCCTTCAGGCTCTCTAGGACCTCTTGGGCAGAAGGCTTGCCATAACGCATCGCCAAATCAACCAAAACAGTATGGCCCTCATTCGCAAACTTCTCCCCCAACTCTTTCGCTTGCAAGCGCGAGTAATGCATGAGTGGCGAACCGAATTGTGGCAACCAAATAGATGCATATTTTTTTGCAGAGGCACTACTGCGAATTGGCAAAATAATGCCATTCAAAATAAACCACCAAATAAAGCGTGGAATTTCTACGACGCGTGGATCCGAAAGAAATTCTTTCAAATACGATCTCACCGCTTTTGCTGTTGGCGCAGCTGGCGTACCCAAATTCAATAAGAGCACGGCTGTTTTAGAAGCGCGTAAGTGGGGATTTTGATTCAAAGTAATTTCTCTAGTAAATAATTTTCAGCATCAATGCATACTCAAGAGCTCAAGGCGCCTGATAATAACTTAGAGGTGATATCCACAATCGGAATCACTCGGTCATAAGCCATACGGGTTGGTCCAATGACGCCTAAGGTGCCCACGATCTGACCATCAACGCTATACGGAGCGCTGATGACCGCTAGGTCTTCATATGGCAAGAGATCGCTCTCGCCACCTATGAAAATCTGAATGCCGTCGGCATGGCTCGATACATCTAGCAATTGCATCAAGACCGATTTTTGCTCCAACATATCAAACATCTTGCGCAATTTATCAAGGTTAGAACTTAAGTCTCCTACATTCAGTAAGCGACGCTCACCAGAGAGCACCATCTCACCGCGACTCATATCGTAATCCGCAACACCACTTTGCAAGGCCAAGGCCATCAAACCAGAAATATCGGCACGCAAAGTATCGAGGTCAGATTTCAAATGTTGGCGCACTTGCTCAAAACTTTTACCAGCAAATTGTGCATTAATGTAATTTCCCGCCTCAATCAATTGACTTGGTGTGTAGTCTTGATTTGTTGGCAAGATACGATTTTGTACATCGCCCTCGGGAGTCACCATGATGAGCAAAATCTTGCCTTCACCCAAACGAAGAAATTCAATATGTTTAAAAACTTGGGCACGCTTTGGTGTCATCACCACACCAGCAAAATGGGTGAGATTAGACAGAATCTGGGCGGCTGAATTCAAAACCCTTTGTGGGGAGTCTGGCAAAAGCCCTTTTTCAACCTCACGGGCGGCGATCTCTTCGAGAGGACGAACCGTCACCATGGTGTCCACAAACAAGCGATAACCCCGTGGTGTGGGTATTCTGCCGGCAGAGGTATGAGGGCTAGTCACCAAGCCCATATCCTCTAGATCAGCCATGACATTGCGGATGGTGGCAGCAGAGAGGTCTAAACCCGAAAACCTTGAAAGCGTGCGCGAGCCAATAGGCTGACCCTCCTCGATATAGCGCTCGATGAGGGTTTTAAGTAAGGCGCGGGAACGTTCGTCCATGGTGGAAGGGATTTTATGCCTATGGTTTAATCGTTATATGTTAAGCCCATCCCCCAATTCCTCCAAGAAGGCATTTAGCCGGGTGGCACTCGTCGGCAAATTTCAAGCGGACGGCATTGAAGATCACCTGCGAGACCTGGCTAAATTGGTCTCAGGCTTGGGCTGTGAGGTCTTTATTGAGGCCGATACAGCCACTCACCTCGGTTTGAGTGACTATCCGACTAAAACCGCACAAGACTTTACTGGGGCAATTGACCTAGTTGTGGTTTTGGGTGGTGATGGCACCATGCTGGGCATTGCTCGCCAATTAGCAGGCAGCCATGTTCCCCTCGTGGGAATCAATATGGGTCGCCTTGGTTACATGACTGATATCCCGATTCAGTCTGTACAAACTACTTTGCCCAAAATTATTGAGGGCGACTATGAAGCGGATACTAGAACTCTCCTGCATGCTGTTGTTCTGCGTGACGGCAAGAAAATCAACCAGGGCTTAGCGCTTAACGATGTTGTTGTGAATCGCTCCGGCATTTCTGGGATGGTAGAGCTTGCTGTTCATGTCAATGGCTCCTTCATGTACAACCAACGCTCTGATGGTTTGATTGTCTCTACCCCGACTGGTTCAACTGCCTATGCACTTTCTGCTGGTGGCCCGATTTTGCATCCACATGTAGCAGGCATATTGCTCGTACCAATTGCGCCACACTCACTTTCCAATCGACCCATTGTTTTGCCACAAGATAGCGTGACGGTGATTGAGGTAGTCAACGGACTTGAGGTGATCGTCAATTTTGATATGCAATCACAAACAAATTTGCAAAGTGGCGATAAGGTTGAGGTGCGCCAATCCGACAAAACAATCGATCTGTTACACCCCAGCAATCACAGCGACTACAAAACTTTGCGTGAGAAATTGCACTGGAATGAATACCCATCGACTTTCTGATGTCGAGTTTATTGCTACGCTAATACATGCTTCAAACTATCTCCCTTCGTGACTTTGTCATTGTTGATCAGCTTGAACTCGACTTCGCTAGTGGCTTCACGGTGCTCACTGGTGAAACTGGGGCTGGTAAATCTATTTTGCTAGATGCCTTAAGCCTTGTCCTGGGTGAACGCGCAGATAGCAGTCAAATTCGTGAAGGTAGCAATCGTGCAGAGATTTCTGCCCTCTTTCGCATTGACGCAGAACTTATTCAATCCTTTGGCCAATGGTTAGATGCTCAAGGCTTCCCAGTTGAAGATAATGGTCAGAGTCTATTGCTCAAAAGAACTATTGAGAGCAACGGACGCAGTCGCGCTTTTATTAATGGAAGTGTTGCCACGCTAACTCAGTTGCGTGAAGCAGGCGATCAGTTGGTCGACATCCATGGGCAGCACGCGCATCAACTTCTTTTAAAGGGCGGCGCCCAACGTGAGCTCTTAGACCGTCATGCTGGATTACTGCCACTAGCCACAGAAGTAGCACAAGCCTTTAAAACGCTGAACGATTCTCGTCGTCGTTTAGAACAAGCAGAAAATGCTGGTCAGGATGTTGAGCGGGAACGTGAAAGATTGCAATGGCAATTAGAAGAACTCACCGAGCTCGCTCCACAAGAAGGTGAGTGGATCAACATTCAAAGCGAGCATGCTAGATTGGCTAATGGCGCCAAGCTAATTGGCGGCTGCCAAGAAGCTATAGACATATTGAGTGACGCGGATAACTCTCTAGAGTCTTCTCTATCTAAGGTCTGCGGTAATATCAGCGCCTTAGCCGAACACGACCAAGCCTTAAGTGGCATTAGCGAATCCTTGGAGAGTGCGCAAATTCAGCTAGATGAGGCGATTCATGGATTAAATCGCTATCTCCAAAAAATTGATTTAGATCCCGCTCGCCTTGAACAAGTCGAAGAACGTATGCAGGCCCTGCACAGTACTTCTAAAAAATATCGCACTGAAGTAGAGGCACTACCAACACTGCTTTTGGAAACTACCGAACGCTTGGAGGCACTGACTGCCTCACAAAATATGGATGCCCTCCGAGAAAAAGTAAAGCAAGAAGAGGCGGCCTATCTCAAGCTAGCAAAGCAACTCTCCCAAAAACGCAGTAAGGCAGCTACAGACCTAGGTCAGTTAGTGACAGATGCTATGCAAAATTTATCGATGGCTGGCGGACGATTGGAGATTGCTCTATCGCCACTACAAGAAGGTGGCTCGCATGGTCTCGAGCAAATCGAGTTTTTGGTGGCAGGCCATGCAGGTAGTACTCCTCGCTCATTAGCCAAAGTAGCATCGGGTGGAGAACTGGCTCGTATTAGTCTGGCAATTAGCGTAATCACCAGCAAAGCTTCATTCACCCCTACATTGATATTTGATGAGGTCGATGCTGGTATTGGGGGGGCTGTTGCAGAAACTGTTGGCAAACTTCTTCATCAGTTGGGTCAGTCCCACCAAATTCTGTGCGTTACCCATCTCCCGCAGGTAGCCGCCCAAGGCAATCATCACCTTAAAGTCAGTAAATCTCAAAGTGGCGACAAGACTGTGTCACAAGTTCAATCGCTTGGAAGAACAGAACGAGTAGAGGAAGTTGCCAGAATGCTAGGTGGCGCTACCATTACCGATACCACCCGTCGCCACGCACGCGAACTACTTGAGCAAGATTAAATTGATTTAAACGCTGGAAGGCGCTTCAAAAATTTCTTGCCACAGTTGTAAGACACAATCCCTAGCATTCAAGAGCTCAGGCTCACTCTCCAACAGAATGCGAGTTTTTTCTGCGCCGTCTAAGCGTAAACGGTGTTGACGCGCTCTTAATAAACGATAAGCGTCACCAACCTGTTTAGCACTAACTCCCTCGATTAGGCCCACTTCACCAGCAATTCGCAGTAAAGCAATATTGCCAAGATTGCCTATCAGCTGGGGATATTGATTTGCGTAGGCTAAGACTAGGAACTGCACCATAAACTCAATATCTACCATGCCGCCAGCATCGTGCTTTAAATCAAAATTCCCAGTTCCATTGGGATGCCCCTCATGCACCTTGCGACGCATAGCCAAAATCTCAGCACGCAAATGATCTACATTGCGCTTCTGACTCAACACCTCTGAACGAACTGCATCAAACTCAATACCAACCGAAGCATTACCAGCAGCAAAGCGAGCACGAGTTAAAGCCTGATGCTCCCATACCCAGGCGGCGTTGTCACCTTCACGCATCTGATATTTTTTAAACGCTTCTGTATTGGTCACCAAAAAACCAGCTGACCCATTGGGACGAAGGCGAGTATCAATTTCAAATAAGCTTCCGGTCGCAGTAAAGGTCGTCAACCAATTAATCATACGTTTAGCTAAAAGCGCATAAATTTCTTGGGCGGCATAATCGTTTTCACTCGACTGATATAAGAAGACTAAATCTAGATCAGAGGCATAGCCCAATTCTTTACCGCCCAACTTACCATATGCAATCACAGCAAAAGCGGGGGCTTCATTAGCGGGTAAGCCATACTTTTTCGCTACGGTAGGCCAAACGCGTTCAAGGGTAGCTTGCAAAATCAAATCCGCTAAAGCAGATAAATGATCGCTAACCTTTTCTACAGGAAGAGCGTGGTCCACCCCAATTCCCAAATCCGCTAGCAAGGTAATGAAGGTTTCGGTATGATGGGTCACGCGCAAAATATCCATTGCCTGCTCTGAACCATCTCCATCAGCCATGACATCGTCTAAACGAATATTTAAATTCATCTTTACTTCATGCCAATAGTCTTCTGGATGCTCAATCAGCGACCTTTCAGTACGAGAGTTCAGTAAATAATCTAATAAGTGTGGATGCTGGGTGAGGTACTGCGCGCCCCACTGAGATGCTTGGAGCAAAGCTAAGATATTCAACAGCGCCTTTGGATATTCGGCCAGGATAGATAAATAAGCGCTACGTCTCACAATGGCTTCGAGTAAATCGAAGAAGTGCAATAAAGTTTGATCTGCAGTCGCTAACTTACTATCTTCAGCCATCAAAATTTCTGCAGCACTACGAATTAAGTTATCAAAAATCAAGCGACTTTTATCTGGTAGCTGCTTTACCTTGGGGCTTGCAATCCATGATTGCCAATGGAGCAAGGACTTAGGAAAACAGGCTGCATCTAACTCCCAGTCATGACTTAAGGGTGCGAGATCCAGACGATTTTCATCATCTAATACAAAGGCTTTTTCAAATAGACGCGCTACATTATTTTGATGACGCTCTAACTCCGTCAAAAAACTTGACTCGTCTGAGAAGCCCATAGTATCAGCCAAACGAGCACGCACAAGCGCATCATCTGATAAATAATGGGTTTGCTGATCATCCCAAACCTGAATGCGATGCTCAAGGCGTCTCAGAAAAATATAGGCATCTTGTAGCTCATCAATCTCTTGTGCTGGCAATATGCCGCGCTGCTTGATAAGAGTAAGCACTTGTAATGTGGGACGCACTCTAAAACGAGGATCAGTACCACCCCGCATCAGTTGAAACATTTGCGCCAAAAACTCAATTTCCCGAATACCGCCGCGACCTAACTTAATGTCGTGTGATCGACCTTGATGTCCAGTAGATCGCTTCTCTGCCTCTTGCTGTATTTGTGCATGCAGATCTCGAATGGAGGCAATCACGCCATAGTCCAAATGCCGGCGATACACGAAGGGTCGAATCAGTTGCTCGAGGGCTTTTTCACAATGGGCAAAATCATGTGAGTCAGGCAAGGGCGCAATAAGCCTACCTTTAATCCAGGCGTAACGCTCCCACTCCCTGCCCTGTACTAGTAAATATTCTTCCAACATATCGAGACTGCATACCAAAGGACCGGAGTCCCCATTAGGTCGTAGGCGAATATCGACACGAAATACAAAACCATTCGCGTCCACCTCTGATAAGACCCTCATGAGGTTTCTCCCCAAACGGGTGAACCACTCGTGATGGGATAAGCTTTTGGGACCACCTTGCGTCTCGCCCTCATGCTCATACAAAAAGATCAGATCAATATCCGATGACAGGTTGAGCTCATACCCACCCAACTTACCCATACCCACCACCATCAAGGGCATTTCACTATTGGTTGAAAGACTCCAGGGCAGTCCAAAGCGATCTTGCAAATCTCTGCGCAGAAATGCAATGGAATCAGCAATCGCTAGTTGGGCAAAATGGCTGAGGCTATGCGTGACCTCATCTAAATCAGCCATGCCATTCAGATCACGAAAGGCCACCCATAGCATGAGGCGTTGACGAGCCAAGCGCAAATTGGCCATCCATCGCGCCTCATCATGCTCGCTACTCAGACTATCGACCTTACAGGTCTCAAGTAGACCTTGAATCCCGGGCAAATCAATTTTTTGGTGTCCATGGGCTTTTAGCCACTCAAGCCACTCGGGTTTGGCATGGAGCCAACGCCGCGCGTAATTGGAGTGCTGCTCTAAAAACGCAGTTTGCCTAGAAATATCATCCATACCCCCATCTTAATACCGACCAAAATTCAAGCACCCGGTGCTTGGCGGTCTAGCAGAGCCTGACGGATAATAGAGGCCATGCTGCAAAACATCATTCCGCCTCGACTCAAGAGCGTATTAACAAAACGTCCTCCAGGTTTAGGTGGCGAGTGGCGTAAGCGCGCCCTGATTCTGCTAGGTTTTGTGATGGCGCTTTTTCTACTCGGCCATCTTGGTGTGCGCTATGTGCTTTGGCCTCAAATTGAAAAATCCAAGGCATCAGTTGAAAAGCTCATTAGTAGTCGCGTCGGCGTCAATGTCTCGATCGATGATCTCCGAGTTTCTTGGACGGGGATCAGACCTTCCTTTGAGATGGATGGTTTGCGCTTCAGCAGCCCCGATCATTCAAAATCATTATTGATGATCGAAAAGATTTATGGTGAACTGAGCTGGAAATCTTTTTATCACTTAGCGCCATATTTTCATGAAATTCATTTTGAAAGCGCGGAAATTTATGCGCAAAGAAACTCCAAGGGTGCAATCACGATTGCTGGAATTCCGATTGATAGCGGCACCAGCGATTACTCTGCAGAGAATTGGTTATTTTCACAAGACACTATTGAAGTTAGCAAAGTCAAACTCTTTTGGGATGATCAGCTCAACAAAAAATCACAAACCTCTATTGAAGTCTTAAACCTATCGCTTCAGAACGGTATTCGTAGACACGAGGGCTCCATCACCACAACTACCCCGTGGACCAAGGGGCCAACAGAAGTCAAAGTCGACTTCGTTCACCATCTAGGTGGGCAAGCAGGAAATTGGCACGACTGGATTGGCACAATCACTTGGAATCTTACTGACCTAAATCTGAAGCAGATATCTCAAGAGTTCAAACTCGGCCTCCATACCTTAGAAGGGGTGCTGAGCTCAAAAGGAAGTCTCAAGATTGATAACGCCCAACCTGATGGTGGTGAATTTTTTGTCGCGGTTGATGACCTAGTGGTGCAATCTTCAAAAAGCGAAGATGCTATTGCACTAGGAAGACTCGAAGCCAATCTTCTACAAGAAACCAATGATGGCTTAATCGCCATCTCGACCAAAACATTCACTTGGCGCGATATGGATAGCCCAAAATCTGCACCCTTGGAAAATCTGAGTCCGATGACGTTTCGCTGGCGGCCTCCAGGTGCGGATGGAGAAATTAAAGAATTTGAATTTTCATCGCCAAAGATTTCAGTCGAAGATGTCGCATTATTTGCACTCAATTTACCGCTCTCTAAAAAAGTTCATCAATGGATTAAGACTTCTCAGGCTGAAGGAGATTTGGAAGATCTAAATATTCGTTGGTCAGAAAGCAAATCCCCTTTATCCGCTCTCAATATTCCTGGTGGCTGGTTTAAATCTAATAAATTAGACTTCACCGTGAGCGCCAAACTCATCAACCTCAGTTTTACTGGTATCAATAAATCGATACCTTCTGTTTCCAATTTATCCGGCTTTGTTACTGGCAACCAAAAAGAGGGGAGTTTTTCCTTAGATTCAAGTGATCTTGGTCTAGAGATTTATGACTTTCTGGAAGACCCCAAAATTCATTTGGAGCGTGCTAGCGGACAAATCAATTGGTCAAAGCAAAAAGGACATTGGGTTATTAATACCAAAAAACTTACTTTAAGCAATCCAGAACTCATAACTAATCTGAGCCTGAACTATATCCTCGGCAATCCCAAAGAGGCTGACTTCATGACCATGGACATGGAGCTTGTCAAAGCCAATGCAAAAACTGCCTATCGCTATTTACCGCTTGGCATGGGTAAGGACGCTAGGGTATATCTCAGCAAAGCATTTGATGCAGGTGTCATTCAAAATGGGCAAGTGCATATCAAGGGGGATCCTAATCAAGTGCCCTTTCCCGATAAGCAACAGGGTGAGTTCAGCTTGACGCTTCCGATTGCAGGCGCAGCGTTTAGCCCAGTTCCGCTATTACCAAACAATCAAGGAACTTGGTCTACCTTCACGAATGTGAATGGTAGTGTCGCGATGACAAACTCAAACCTAACTGTGGACATTGCAAAAGCCAATTACAAACAAATTGCCTTGAATGCATTTCATGCAGAAATTCCCAATGTCAGTGCAAAACAACTAACACTCTCAGTCACTGGTAAAGCAACCGGTGAAGCGCAACAGATGCTAGAGTATTTTTATGCTTCTCCTGTTAGCAAAAGACAAGCCAAAATGGAACAAAATCTCCGCGTCAGTGGTCCAGTAGATATAGGTCTTGGTATCAAGGTTCCACTCTCTAATTCTGCCGATACTAATGTTGATCTCAAATTAACACTACCAGGCAATAAAGCGGAATGGGCTGGTATTCCACCTTTTGAAAACCTCAAGGGCAGTATTCGTATCACCGAAATCAATCCTGAATTTGAAGATGTGTCAGCTAATTTCTTGGGTGGATCCATCAAAATTAGCAGCACTGATCAAAGTAGCAATAAGCAAAACTTCAAAATTGCTGGCGACATTCAAGCAAATTTTATAAAAGAATATTTTGCAAAATCTGCTCGTTCAGAGCTTAGCTCAATACTGAATGCCATGAATGGCTCAATTAAATATGACGGCGCTCTCAGCTTTAATAAACAAGGTAGTGACTCTAATATCCACTTTGATCTTCGGAACTGGTCCATGAATTTACCAGCACCAATTAGGAAATTAGCGGGCACCCCCATGGCTGGCGATATCAACGTTAAAACTTTCGCCAATGACAAAACAAATCCTAATCGACTGAGCTGGTCTGGAAAGATTGGCGATCTCTACTCCATTCAAGGAACACTTGGTCGTGATGACGAATTGCGTTACAGCCTGGGAATTGGCGCAGCGCCGAATCTACCTCAACAAGGGTTTAACTTAAATCTCGTTAGCAATGAACTCAATCTTGATGCCTGGCAAGATTTCTTGGGGGGTAAGAAGGGGTCGCGTAGTCAAGAAGCAGAAATGAGTTCAAGCTTTCAAGTCACAGCGCAAGTTAAAAAACTGACCTTATTTGAACGTCTCTGGCAGGATGTGAATGTCCTTGCAAACAATAAGAAGAATGTTTGGGATATACGTCTTGGATCACAACAGGTTACTGGACAAATTCAGTACTATGAATCCGACAAGACTCATACTAGCGGCCTTGTTAGTGGGCGTTTTGCAAAGCTCAAAATCGCCGAGTCAATTCCACAGCCCCCTGCAAAAGCAAATGCTCCTGTCAAAAAGGCACTGAGTCCTGAATCCATTCCCAGTTTAGATATCAGTATCGATGACTTATCTTGGATGAAAGCCCAGCTTGGTCAAGTCAAAATCAAAACCAAAACAAGTGACAACACTCTAAAAATTGATTCCATCCAGTCCAACAATCCCCAGGGCTCAAGCACCATCAACGGCCAATGGAATGGCAACACGAAAAATACCATGAATCACAGCGTTCTCAGTATCGATATGAACGTAAAAGATGCTGGCCAAATTATTGCGCATTGGACCCCTCAAAAATCGATTGAAGGCGGACAAGGAAAAGTTACTGCCAATATGGAATGGGATGGTTCACCCTTCAGCCCGAAATTCGAAACACTTTCTGGCAAGGTAGGCATTAATCTTGAAAAGGGTCGATTGTTAGAGGTAAATACTAGCGGCGCCAAAATATTAGACGTACTTAGTCTGCAAAGTTTATTCCGCTTTGCTACGCTCGACCTGCAAGGTAGTCTTGGTAACATTGTGACCAAGGGGACACCCTTTAACTCGATTAACAGTAACTTCGATATCAGCAATGGTGTTGCACAAACTCAGCAATTCAATATGAATTTAGACCAAGCTCGTGTGGCGATGAGCGGTCAAATTAATATTCCAAAACAAACGCAAGATCTGCGGATCACAATCTTCCCAACGATTGATGCCACAGCTGGCTCACTGGCTGCTTTTGCAATCAACCCCATTGTTGGCTTAGGCGCTCTCGTTGGGCAATATCTCCTCACGAGCCAGATCAACCGTAGCCTGCAATCAGATTACTTAGTCCAAGGATCTTGGGATGACCCTGAAGTCATCCCCTTAGATCAAAAGGGTCAACCCATCGACACCAAAACACTCAATTCCATTCGCAGCAAAGAATTGTTGAAAGAGCAGAGTAAACCGAACTCTAATGCCAACCCAAACTCCCCACCCCAAAATAATTTGGGCAATCCTACTAAATCCTCCAATTAGATTCTTATGAGCACCTCAACGACACTGAAGATCGCATCTATTCAGATGGTCTCTTCTCCAGATCTTCAAGAAAATCTCAATACTGCGGGCAGGCTCATTAGCGCAGCTACCCAAGATGGCGCACAACTCATCGTACTTCCGGAATACTTTTGCATGATGGGCCTGAAAGACACTGACAAAGTACGTGTTCGAGAGACTTTTGGTAGCGGCCCTATTCAAGAGCAGCTTGCCAGCTTTGCCAAAGACAATCAAATTTATCTTGTTGCAGGCACAATCCCACTGGAGTCCAAAGACCCAGGCAAGGTACTCAATACGATGCTCGCATTTGATACGGCAGGCCAACATATCGGACGCTACGACAAAATTCATTTATTTGGTTTTCAAACCAAAACCGAGCGCTATCAAGAATCCGAAACAATTGAAGCTGGTATTACGCCAGGGATTCTCAAAATCACTCACAATCAGCAAGATTGGTCTTTTGGGCTGAGCATTTGTTATGACTTGCGATTTCCCGAACTATATCGAGCAATGGGTGCTGTTGATTGCCACATCATTCCTGCAGCCTTTACTTACACTACCGGTAAAGATCACTGGGAGATTCTCTTGCGCGCTCGCGCCATTGAAAATCAATGCTATGTTTTAGCTTCGGCACAAGGCGGTATTCATCTCAATCAACGACGCACATGGGGTCACAGCATGCTGATTGACCCTTGGGGCGCCGTATTAGCCGACCTGCCCGAAGGAGAAGGCTTTATCTCAGGGGTTTTAAGCAAAGAAAAATTAAACGAGGTACGCTCTCAGTTACCAGCTCTTGCGCACCGCAAGCTTTAAAGAAAGATCTGCCGAATCACATGAATGCACCCGAAGCACTATTTCCAGCCAATTGGACAAAAACCAAAAAGCAGGCAGACCTCATCAAAGTAGCAAAATCCATCTTGCTTGAGCCAACCGGTTTATCAGAGCAAGATCTACATCGCACCTTTGGCAATATGTTTTCTCATCGGCTAGACGATGCTGACCTCTATTTTCAACATACTCGCAGTGAAAGCTGGAGCCTTGAAGAAGGAATTGTGAAGTCTGGCAGCTTCAACATTGACCAAGGTGTTGGGGTACGCGCTATCTATGGTGATAAAACTGCTTTTGCCTATTCTGATGAAATCAATTTAGAGGCTTTAAGCAAAGCCGCAAAAGCGACCCGCGTGATTGGCCCAGAGGGTGGCAAACAAGCGGTGGTAAGTAAGTTATTCAACCCCCTGTCAAATAAGCTGTATTCCGATCTGAATCCCCTTGATTCATTACAACCTAAAGAAAAAATTGCTTTGCTCGAAAGCATTGAGCGTCGTGCCAAAGCTCGCGACCCTCGCATCATTCAAGTCATGGCTAGCCTTGCTGGTGAATTTGATGTCGTCTTAGTTGCAAGAGCGGATGGATTACTTGCAGCCGATATTCGCCCGCTAGTGCGTGTCTCTGTTCATGTCATTGCGGAACAAAATGGCCGACGTGAATCTGGCTCTTCGGGTGGTGGCGCTCGCCATGACTACCTCTACTTTAATACTGAGTTGATCAATCGTTATGTTGATGAGGCGGTCGATGGGGCGCTAGTCAATTTAGAATCGCGCCCTGCACCAGCTGGCCCAATGACAGTCGTTATGGGTCCAGGCTGGCCGGGCGTACTCTTACATGAAGCAGTAGGTCACGGTCTTGAGGGTGACTTTAATCGCAAGGGCTCCTCTGCATTTGCAGGACGCATTGGTCAACGCGTTGCAGCCAAGGGTGTCACTGTAGTGGATGATGGAACATTATCTGGGCGTAGAGGTTCTCTCAATATTGATGATGAAGGTACTCCGACGCAGTGCACTACATTGATTGAAGACGGTATTTTGAAGGCTTACATTCAGGATAGTCTCAATGCACGACTCATGAATATGCCCTTAACAGGTAATGGGCGCCGCGAAAGTTTTGCTTCCTTGCCCATGCCGCGCATGACGAATACCTATATGTTGGCCGGCAAAGATGATCCCCAAGAAATTGTGGCCAGCATTAAGCGAGGCCTATATGCAGTCAATTTTGGCGGTGGCCAAGTAGATATCACCAGCGGTAAATTTGTATTTTCAGCTTCAGAAGCCTACTGGGTAGAGAATGGAAAAATTCAATATCCCGTGAAAGGCGCCACTATCATCGGTAGCGGGCCAGAGTCCTTAAAACAGGTCTCCATGATCGGTAATGACCTCAAATTAGATGGCGGCGTTGGGGTTTGTGGCAAAGAAGGTCAAAGTGTGCCAGTTGGGGTTGGACAGCCCACTTTAAGAATCGACAGCCTGACTGTTGGTGGCACTGCCTGATATTGGCAAATTACGGCTTAAAATAGCCGGATGAGCCAACAAAATACTAATCCCGCTAATTGGTACTCCGCCGTTGATAAAACGTCGGATACCGACGATCAACGCATTGATAACATCTCTGTTCTGCCACCTCCAGAACATCTGATTCGTTTTTTTCCGATCTCCGGAACGCCGACTGAAGCATTAATCAGTAAAACTCGGAAAAAGATTCGCGACATTATTCACGGTAAAGATGATCGCTTACTCGTCATCATTGGGCCTTGCTCGATTCATGATCCAAGAGCAGCATTGGAATATTGCCAACGACTCTTAGCCGAGCGTGAACGCTTTGCTGGTGAATTAGAAATCGTGATGCGGGTCTATTTTGAAAAACCTCGCACTACTGTTGGCTGGAAGGGTTTAATTAATGATCCTTACCTCGATGAGTCCTATCGCATTGAAGAAGGTCTCCGCCTTGCTCGCCAAGTACTCATGGAAATCAATCGTCTTGGCATGCCTGCTGGCAGCGAATTCTTGGATGTGATTTCTCCGCAATACATTGCTGACCTCATTTCTTGGGGCGCTATTGGTGCGCGCACAACCGAGAGCCAAGTACATCGTGAGCTCGCTTCCGGTTTGTCTGCACCCATTGGATTTAAAAATGGCACCGATGGCAACATCAAAATTGCAACGGATGCGATTCAAGCGGCAGGTCGTCCACACCACTTCTTGTCAGTCCACAAGAACGGTCAAGTCTCTGTTGTGGAAACCAAGGGCAATAAAGATTGCCACGTTATTTTGCGCGGCGGTAAAGAGCCTAATTATGAAGAAAAATATGTTCAGGCAGCCTGCTCTGAGCTAGCAGCTGGCAAGCTTCGCGGTAGTTTGATGGTTGATCTGTCTCATGCCAATTCCAGTAAACAGCATGAGCGTCAAATCCTAGTGGCAGATGACGTTGCCAAGCAAATTGAAGCTGGTTCTCATCAAGTTTTTGGTGTGATGATTGAAAGTCATCTCAACGATGGTGCTCAGAAATTTACCCCAGGAAAAGATGATCCTAGCAAGCTGGAATACGGCAAGAGTATTACGGATGCCTGTATTAATTGGGATGATTCAGTTCAAGTACTAGAGCGTCTTGCTGCGGCCGTCAAAAAACGCAGAAGTAAGAAAAAGTAATGCTTTAAAAATAATTAGAGCAAGTGAAAGAGGCTAATTTACTTAGTCTCTTTTTTTTCGTGCTTCCACAATACATCGGTACCGCCCGCAGCTCTATTGAGAATGCGTGCGATGACAAACAAAAGATCTGATAAACGATTGACGTACTGTCGTGGCGCGTCATACAAAGGCTCTTCCCAACCTAAACGTACAATCGAGCGCTCTGCTCTTCTGCATACCGTGCGGCATACATGAGCTTGTGCAGCAGCTCGAGTACCACCCGGCAGAATAAATTCTGTTAGCGGAGGTAATTGCTGGTTGTATTTCTCTAGCCAGATATCCAATTGAGCTACGTGCTCCGGATTGAGTAACTTGTAGTTCGGAATGCAGAGTTCGCCGCCTAAATCAAACAAATCATGCTGTATTTGTAAAAAGAGGGGTTTTAACTCATTGGCAATGCTTTCTGGGATCTCTTCGGTCATCAAAACACCGATTTCGGAGTTGAGCTCATCGACATCACCCATAGCGCAAATGCGTAAATGATCCTTTTCAACGCGACTGCCGTCTCCAAGGCCAGTCATGCCAGCATCGCCCGTTCTAGTGGCGATTTTTGATAGTCGATTTCCCATGAGCTTAATTATAGGTAAATGGCTAAAATGGTTGTCATGAATATGGTGACCCCGCCCCCCGATCTTGCTGCGATTAGCGTCCTTCAGTCCAAACTGGTTTCGGCTCTACGCCCAATCCTCCCAGAACATGCCCTCCTTTGGGAGCCTGAAGACACCATTCCCTATGAATGTGATGGTTTAGCAGCCTATCGGCGTATGCCCTTAGCTGTTGCCCTTCCAGAAACGAAAG
Organism: Polynucleobacter sp. AP-Feld-500C-C5; assembly: GCF_018882265.1. Lineage (NCBI taxonomy): Bacteria > Pseudomonadati > Pseudomonadota > Betaproteobacteria > Burkholderiales > Burkholderiaceae > Polynucleobacter > Polynucleobacter sp. AP-Feld-500C-C5. The sequence goes on from NZ_JACVOW010000025.1 coordinate 97,209, forward strand.
CGCAAGTAGCCCAAATTCTGAAGATTTGCTCTGAGATGCAAATCCCAGTAGTACCTCGAGGATCTGGTACCGGTCTGTCTGGCGGAGCCATGCCGCTTTCTCAAGGTCTTGTACTTTCGCTAGCGAAGCTCAAAAAGATCATCAGCATCGATCCATTTACTCGAACTGCAGTGGTTCAGCCGGGCGTTCGTAATTTGGCAATCTCAGAAGCAGTAAGTCATTTAGGTTTGTATTACGCTCCAGATCCGTCATCTCAAATTGCTTGTTCAATTGGAGGCAATGTCAATGAGAACTCTGGGGGAGTGCACTGCCTTAAATATGGCTTGACTCTTCATAACGTCTTGCGTGTTCGTGGCGTACTCATGAATGGCGAGATCGTAGAGTTCGGTAGCTTGGCTCCAGATTCTCCTGGCTTAGATTTACTCGCGATTGTTCTGGGCAGTGAAGGCATGCTAGCGGTTGTCACGGAAGTCACTGTGAAGTTAGTTGCTAAACCAAAACTAGCCCGCGTGATCATGGCTAGCTTTGACGATATTGAAAAAGGTGGCAATGCTGTTGCGGCAATCATCGCTGCCGGCATTATTCCTGCCGGTCTTGAGATGATGGACAAAGCCACCACTCGTGCAGTAGAAGAATTTGTGCATGCAGGCTATGACCTAGAGGCTGCAGCCATTTTGCTTTGCGAATCTGATGGCACGCCTGAAGAAGTCGCCGAAGAAATTGAACGCATGACTAAAGTGCTTGAGCAATCCGGTGCTAGTGGTATTAGGATCTCCAAAGATGAGACTGAACGCTTGAAGTTTTGGAGTGGTCGCAAGAACGCCTTTCCCGCTGCTGGTCGCATTGCTGCTGACTACTACTGTATGGATGGCACGATTCCGCGTCGTCACATTGCAACCTTGCTAAAGCGTATTCAAGGCATGGAAGCCAAATACGGTCTTGGCTGCTTAAACGTATTTCATGCGGGTGACGGCAATATGCACCCTCTCATTTTGTTTAATGGTGCAGATGAAGAAGAGTGGCATCGCGCAGAAGAATTCGGCACCGAAATATTAGAAGCTTGTGTTGAGCTCGGTGGCACAATTACAGGCGAACATGGTGTGGGCATTGAAAAAATTAATTCAATGTGCGTGCAGTTTGGCGAAGGTGAGCGCGAATCTTTCTGGGGTGTCAAAGCAGCATTTGATCCTGAAAAACTTCTGAATCCTGATAAGGGCATCCCAACACTGAGTCGCTGCGCTGAATATGGCCGCATGCGCATTAGTGGAGGCAAACTACCGCATCCAGAACTGGAGCGCTTTTAATGATCAGCTCCAACAGCCAGATTGAAGCATTCCGCGAACAAGTCCTGAACGCAGCAAAAAATAAAGCGCAACTCTCCATTGAGGGCGGCGGTTCGAAAGCTTGGTACGGAAACCCAAATCAATTTACAAAATTAAATACGCGCAGCTATTCCGGTATTTTGGAATATCAGCCTGAAGAGTTGGTGATTACCGCTTGCGCTGGTACCCCTCTGCAAGAAATTGAAGCAGCTCTCGAGAAAAAAAATCAGGTACTCGCCTTTGAGCCACCTCACTTTGGTGAGCATGCTACTTTTGGCGGTGCGATTGCTGCAGGGCTCGCTGGTCCTGGTCGCATCAGCGCCGGTAATTTCCGCGACTTTGTTTTAGGCGCCCGCATTCTAGATGGCAAGGGGCAAGATCTTTCCTTCGGCGGCAAAGTGATGAAGAATGTTGCCGGGTATGACATTTCTCGTTTGCTACCTGGATCTATGGGTACATTTTCTTTATTACTAGAAGCGTCAGTTAAGGTATTGCCAAAACCTGCTGCAACAGCAACACTACGTTGCCAAATCCCTCAAGAGAAAGCGTTGAAAGTTTTAAATGAGTGGGCAGGACAACCTTTTCCTCTCTCAGCTAGCTGCTGGATTGGGAATAGCAAAGATGGAGATGGCGAACTGACGATTCGCCTAGCAGGCGCTGCAGCAGCAGTGAAAGCTGCCATTCCTTTAATGAGCTCTCTAGTGCTTGCCAAGGAAATGGATCCTGAAACAGCTGAGCTTTTTTGGAAAGATTTGCGTGAGCAAAAACTTACATCATTTACCAATCTTGGCGCAGACCAAACTCTCTATCGCTTAGCGCTTCCAGCAGCCTGTGGCCCACTTGCACTACCCAACTCCAGCGATGATCTCGTGCTGGAGTGGCATGGGCAGCAACGCTGGATGAAAGCTGCTGGTGATGAAGCTACATTTGCCTCTATTAAGCAATTAGTCAACAGTCATGGTGGTCATGCAACGCGCTTCAGGCAGGGTAGCAAGGTTAATCCCTCTTTTGAGCGCTTCACCTTGCTGAGCGAGCAAGCATACTCTAAAGCTCTTGAAGCAGTACAAGCACGCCTGAGATCTGCATTTGATCCAGCTGGTGTATTTGCCACTAACCGTCTTCCATAAGTATTGCTATGTACACTCAACTTGCCCCTCAATTTGCCAATACACCAGAAGGTATAGAGGCAGCGCGCATTCTTGGTAATTGTGTTCACTGTGGTTTTTGTACTGCCACTTGCCCAACCTATCAAATACTGGGTGACGAACTCGATGGTCCTCGCGGTCGCATCTACCTCATCAAGCAAATGGCTGAAGGGCAAGAGCCGACTGAAAAGACCCGCTTACATTTGGATCGCTGCTTAACATGCCGTAACTGCGAAAGCACTTGTCCTAGTGGCGTGCAATATGGCAACTTGGTAGATATTGGTCGTAAATGGGCAGAAGAAAATACTCCCGAGCGCCCCCTTGGCGAGCGCCTTACTCGTTGGGCTCTCAAGGAAGGCTTAACCAAGCCAGCCTTGTTTAATTCCGCGATGGCATTAGGTCGTTTAGTACGCCCCCTCATGCCAAGTAGCGTCAAACGCAAGATTCCACTCGCTAAAAATAAAGCCTTAGATCAAACAACTGATCCTTATGCAAGACCCAGCACACAACATACGCGCAAGATGCTGATTCTGGAGGGATGCGTTCAACCTGGCATGCTACCCAACATCAATTCAGCAACAGCAAGAGTATTAGATGCACTCAAGATTCAACTCATCAGCGCTCCCAATGCAACTTGTTGTGGTGCGCTGCGCTATCACCTAAATGATCAATCAGGTGGACTAGAGAATGCCAAGCAAAATATTGATGCTTGGTGGCCCCTCGTTGAGCAAGGCGTTGAAGCTATTGTGATGACTGCATCTGGATGTGGTGTGATGGTCAAAGATTATGGCCATCTCTTGGTGAACGATTCTTTATACGCTACCAAGGCAAAAAAGATTTCTGAGTTAACTAAAGATATTGCGGAGATTTTGCCCTCGTTACAAAATGAGCTAGTTCAACTCATTGGCTCGGATCAAAAACCAGGCGTGGTCTATCACCCGCCTTGCACCTTGCAGCATGGCCAACAAATACGTGGCAAAGTTGAAGGCCTGCTTTCTGGCTTGGGAATTGGTGTACGCTTGTGTAGTGACAGTCACCTTTGCTGTGGCTCGGCTGGAACCTACTCAGTCACTCAGCCAGAGCTCTCAGAACAATTACGCAAGAATAAATTGACCCACCTAAATGCAGCCTGTGAGGAGTCAGGAGCTAATGTGATTGTCTCCGGAAATATTGGGTGCATTGCCCATCTCCAACAAGAAGACACACCAGTACTTCACTGGATTGAGATCGTAGATCAACTGATTAGCAAATCATCTAAGGCCCGATGAATTCAATTGTGGTTAATCTCATGCAGGTTCGGCAGCGCATTGAACTTGCAGCCCTAGCTGCAAAACGTGAGCCTGAAGAGATTGAACTCTTGGCAGTTAGCAAAACCTTTCCAGCATCTGCTATTGAAGAAGCGATGCATGCAGGTCAATCGGCTTTTGGTGAAAATTATGTCCAAGAAGGCGTTGAAAAAATTATCCAGCTTGAAAAGCTACGTCCTTGGCTGGTGTGGCATTTTATTGGGCCACTCCAAAGTAATAAAACTAGGGAGGTCGCTGAGCATTTTGACTGGGTGCATAGCGTGGATCGACTCAAAATTGCAGAACGCCTATCAGCGCAACGAGCAGAGTTTCTTCACTTGGCAGAATTACAAGTTTGCGTACAGGTCAATGTCAGCGAAGAAGATAGTAAAAGTGGTGTTCCGCTTGCAGATGCACAGGCTCTTTGCGACGCCATCAGCAAATTACCGAACGTGATCCTGAGAGGCTTAATGGCCATCCCAGCACCCAACCCAGACCCCAAGATTCAGCGGGAGGCATTTGCTGCCGTCCGCGCTTGTTTTCAAAGTATTCAAGCGAGTCATTTGGTTGATCCAGGCTATCAATTCTTCGACACCTTATCCATGGGGATGTCCGATGATTTAGAGGCAGCCATAGCCGAAGGCAGCACCATGGTTCGTATTGGAACTGCTATTTTTGGGAAGCGCGATAAGATTAGCAAATGAGCCTACAAAAGAACCTGCAAAAGAATAGCAATGCACACATCACCTTTATTGGTGGTGGCAATATGGGTCGCGCCTTAATTAGCGGTCTACTGGCAAATGGGTTTGAATCTAAGCAAATTTCAGTGGTTGAAGCAAATGCAAGCACTGCCTTAAAACTATATGAAGATTTTGGTATTCAAGGTATCGATACCCTGGAACAAATTGCATTTGATTTTTCAAAAAATAATGTAGTGGTTATGGCCATCAAGCCACAAGACTTTAATGTCGTTGCCAAAAACTTAGCCTCCAAACTCAAACATGCCAGCGCACCTGGCCCACTGATTCTGAGTATTGCTGCAGGCATTCGACTCAAAGATATAAGTCGCTGGCTCGACCATACGCGTTGCGTGCGCGCTATGCCCAACACGCCTGCTCTGATTGGTAAAGGCATCACAGGTTTATTTGCAGATGCTGCAGTCAATGAATCTGATCGCGACCTAGCAGAAACGATTTGTAATGCTGTTGGTCAAGCGGTTTGGGTTTCTGAAGAAAAATTAATGGATGCCGTAACAGCAGTCTCTGGTAGCGGCCCTGCTTATGTGTTTGCATTTTTAGAAGCCATGCAATCCGCTGGTGAAAAGCTGGGGCTTGACGCACAAACTGCTCGTCAATTAGCTTATGCGACCCTCGAAGGCGCTACCCAGCTAGCGCACAACTCTGATGAGCATGCTGGCATCTTACGTGAACGCGTCACCTCCAAAGGCGGCACAACCGCTGCTGCACTTGAGGTCATGCAGCAGCATGGCTGGCATGAGATCTTGGAAAAAGCAATTGATGCAGCTAGTCAGCGTGGCAAAACGATGGGTGATGAATTAGGTAAAAACTAGCTTAGTGAATACCGAGTCCCAACACAATTCCCAAAAATAAAAATCCGCCCAACCAATTGTTGTGACGGAAAGCCAAAAAACATTGTTCTCGCCCTCTAGTAGAGATGAGTTTAAGGTGATATATCGAGCAACCTAAAGCTATGAACCAGCCGACTAAAAAATAATTGCTTAAGTCCGCTAGTTGCGCCACCCAAAGTTGACTTACAAACAAGATGCCATAACTTACAGCGATTGCTAGCACGTCACACTTTCCGAAAGTAATCGCCGAAGTTCTCAGACCTAAACGCAGGTCATCATCTCGATCGACCATTGCGTATGCCGTGTCATAGGCAATGGCCCAAAAAATATTCCCCACAAACAAGACCCACGCTTCCAAAGGAATGAAATCCAAAATCGCTGCATAAGCCATGGGAATCCCAAAACCAAATGCAATCCCTAGCACAGCCTGCGGCATGGCAAAGAAGCGTTTGGTGAATGGATAAACAAAGGCTACCAATAAGGCGAGTACTGAAAGTTGCTTAGTAAAAGTATTGAGGGGTTGAATCAGCAAAAAAGCAATTAGGGCCAAGCTAGCCGCTACAGCAACTGCTTCTTTCCCAGAAATTTTTCCACTAGTGACAGGACGCCCTTTCGTTCTCTCAACATGACGATCAAAATCACGATCTGCATAATCGTTGATGGCGCACCCCGCACTACGCATCAGAAACGTACCGACTATAAAAATAAACAAAATGGTCAAATCCGGAATGCCCGAGCTTGCCAACCACAGCGCCCATAAAGTGGGCCATAAGAGCAAGAGCGTACCAATCGGCTTATCTAGGCGGATTAAGTAGGCGTAAGCTTTCAGACGTTCAGTGAGTGGCATAGCCAGAATTATGCCTTCAGAAACTCTGCTCGAGAGCCTAGCCAACGCTCTAAATGACGCTCAACGATATCAGCATGGTCCGCCAGTAAACGTTCTGCTGCCTGCTGAGCCAACTCAATCAGCCAAGCATCCCGTTGCAAGTCTACAAAGCGCAACATGGCATCACCAGATTGCTTTGCACCCAATAGCTCACCAGGACCCCGAAGGGATAAGTCGCGCTCGGCAATCACAAAACCATCAGAGATCTCGCGTAGAGTTTGTAGGCGCTCTTTAGCTGCTAAAGACAAAGGTTCTGCATACATCAAAATACATACTGAATCCGCAGAACCTCGGCCTACGCGCCCGCGCAACTGATGAATCTGGGCATAACCAAATCGTTCAGCGTGCTCAATTACCATTAAGGCCGCATTAGGAACATCAACACCCACTTCAATAACGGTGGTAGCTACTAGTAATTGGATTTCATTGGCTTTAAATGCTGCCATCACTGCTGCTTTTTCTTCTGCCTTTAAACGTCCGTGTACTAGGCCGACTTTAAATTCTGGCAAGGCCTGAGTGAGCTGCTCAAAACTTTCCACAGCTGTTTGTAATTGCAAAGCTTCTGATTCTTCAATTAAGGGGCAAACCCAATAAGCTTGCAAACCTTTAGAGAGCCAGCTTTGTAGACCACCAATCACTTCATCACGACGGGTAGCCTTCACAACTTTGGTAGTAATTGGCTTACGCCCTGGCGGCAACTCATCAATTACGGATACATCTAAATCAGCGTAATAGGTCATTGCTAAAGTACGAGGAATGGGTGTGGCAGACATCATCAACTGATGGCAGTAAAATAATTCAGAGCCTACCCGTTGCTGAATTTCTAAACGCTGACGTACTCCAAAACGATGTTGCTCATCTATCACCGCTAAACCTAATTTAGCAAAACTCACATTCTCCTGAATCAGTGCATGCGTACCAATAATGAGTTGAGCGCTACCACTCTCAATCATTTCTTGCGCTAATCTTTTTTCTTTTGCTTTTAAGCTACCTGATAACCAGGCAACTTGAACTCCCAAAGGCTCAAACCACTCTTTCATCTTCAGATAATGTTGCTCAGCTAATATCTCAGTAGGCGCCATCACTGCTGCTTGATAGCCATGATCTATGACACGCGCTGCTGCTAAGGCGGCCACGACTGTCTTACCACTACCAACGTCGCCCTGAAGAAGGCGATTCATCGGAAATGATTTGGATAAGTCATGACCAATTTCGTCCCACACACGTGTTTGAGCAGTGGTTAATTCAAACGGCAAAGCCTTCAGCAATCCCACTTCAAGACTCTGAGCCTTTTCAGCTTGTTTAAAGCTCGGCGCATGACGCTCTTGACGAATGGCATGTGCACGCTTTAAAGAAATTTGTTGGGCAAGGAGTTCTTCAAACTGTACGCGGCGCCATGCAGAATGAGTCCGCTCTAGTAAAGCCTGTGTATCAGCATCTGCTGGTGGTTGATGCAAATAGGTAATTGCAGACTGTAAGTTAGGCCAATCGTTACTGGGCAGTAATTCAGCCATCAGTTTTTGAGGTAAGAACTCGGCCAAACTCTCATGCAAACTTGGATCACGTAATGCCTGAGTGACCGCCTTACGAATTGCAGCTTGCGATACGCCAGCGCTTGCTGGATAGACTGGCGTCAAGCTGGTCGGCAGCGGTGCATCTGCAGTGACCGCTCGCACAGTTGGATGCACTATCTCGGGACCTTGAAAGCCCTCGCGTACCTCTCCTCGCACACGAATATGAGCACCTACTGCCATTTGCTTTTGATGACTTGGATAAAAATTCAAAAACCGTAACTGCAAAGTTGCAGAGTCGTCTTCAATAGTGACAAGCATCTGCCGTCTAGGTCGAAAAAGGACTTGATTTCGAATCACTACGCCCTGAGTTTGTACCGAGTGAAAGCGCCCCTGAATCAAGCCTTCTTCGATAGTACATAACTCTGTCTCATCCTCATAACGGGATGGAAGATGCAAAGCAAGGGCCATTGGGCTGTCTAAACCCATTTTTTGGGGTGTGTTTGGCGCTGGCTTAGTGGTCATCGTTAAAATCCAATACCTGATGGTAATGCTATGCAACTCTCCGACTTCAATTACGAACTCCCAGCCGAACTAATCGCCCAACATCCCTTGGCGAATAGAACCGACAGCCGCCTGCTTGAGCTCAAGCTTGATGGGGGAAATCATGTCCATTTAATAGATCGTCAGTTTAAGGATATTCTTAGCCTATTTAAGCCAGGGGACTTATTAGTATTTAACGATACCAAGGTCATTCCAGCTCGACTACACGGCAAAAAAGAGACGGGAGGCAATGTCGAGCTCCTGATCGAGCGTATTAGCGGCGATAAACAAGCCTGGGTCCAGATCAGGGCATCCAAAGTTCCTAAGACTGGATCTATTGTTCATATTCATAACCAGGCTGGAGAGAGCTTTCCTGTTGAAATGATTGGCTACGATGGACGCTTTTATGAAGTTCGCTTTCCAGGGAATATATTTGGATTGCTTGAGCGTTTTGGTGAACTTCCCTTACCGCCTTATATTGAGCATCAACCCGACGGTGAGGATGTTCAGCGCTATCAAACTGTCCTTGCTAAAAATCCGGGCGCAGTTGCAGCGCCCACAGCAGGGCTGCACTTTGACAAAGATATTCTGCAGCAATTAAATGATCTGGGAATTGAGCAGGCTACAGTTACCTTACATGTTGGTGCTGGTACCTTTACCCCAGTTCGTGAAGAAGACCTCTCTAAACATAAGATGCACTATGAGTGGTTTTCCATTCCAGAGAAGACTTCACAAGCCATTGCAAAAACTAAGCGTCATGGTGGACGAGTCATTGCAGTTGGCACTACCAGCCTGCGCGCCCTAGAGAGCCAAGCTTTGAATGGTCAAAGCAGTGGTGAAACCAATTTATTTATTACCCCGGGTTTTCAATTTAGGGTCGTAGATTGTTTGCTAACTAACTTTCATCTGCCAAAATCTACCTTATTGATGTTGGTTAGCGCCTTTGCAGGTATGAATCATATTCGTGCTGCATACCAACACGCTATTCATCAGAAATATCGTTTCTTCAGTTATGGAGATGCCATGTTTCTGTGTCGACTTGAGAATATAAAGCCATGACCAAACCTGTTCACTTTAATATTTTGGCGCGCGACTCCCAAAGTCCTGCGCGTCTTGGTCAGCTTGACCTGCCCCATGGCAGTGTGCAAACCCCCATCTTTATGCCGGTCGGAACCTATGGCACTGTAAAGGCGATGACTCCGCGTGACCTCAATGAAGCCAAAGCACAAATCATTTTAGGAAATACTTTTCATCTTTGGTTGAGACCAGGTTTAGATGTCATCAAAAAACATGGTGGCTTGCATCGCTTCATGGCCTGGGATAAGCCCATCCTGACTGACTCAGGTGGCTTTCAAGTATTTAGCTTAGGCGCATTGCGCAAGATCTCTGAAGAAGGCGTGACCTTTGCCTCCCCAATTAATGGTGACAAGCTGTTTATGTCTCCAGAAGTTTCAATGGAGATTCAGGCGGTTTTAAATAGTGATATTGCGATGCAATTTGATGAATGCACACCTTATGAGATCAAGGGTCAGCCTACCTCTGAGAAAACAGCGCGTGCCTCACTCGAAATGTCACTGCGCTGGGGAGATCGCTCACTCAAACGTTTTAGAGAACTTAATACAGGTAATGGGCTCTTTGGGATCGTGCAAGGTGGCATGTTTGAAAATTTGCGGAAATTTTCTTTAGACGCTGTGAGTCAGCAAGGTTTTGATGGCATTGCCATTGGTGGTTTATCCGTTGGAGAGCCAAAGCCTGAGTTTGAAAGAATTCTCAATTTCACAGCACCCAAATTGCCGGAACACATGCCTCACTACCTCATGGGGGTAGGAACTCCTGAAGATCTCATCTTGGGAGTAAGCCTAGGAATTGATATGTTCGATTGCGTCATGCCTACTCGCAATGCTCGCAATGGCTGGCTATTCACGCGTTTTGGCGACCTTAAATTACGCAATTCTGGCTATAAGGACGATGATCGCCCGCTTGACCCCACATGCGCTTGCTATACCTGCCAAAACTTCACTCGCTCCTACTTAAATCATCTGCAAAAAGCGAATGAAATTTTAGGCTCACAGCTCAATACCATCCATAACCTCACTTATTACCTTCAACTGATGACCGAGGTCAGGGAAGCCCTCAGCAAGGATCGTTTTAGCGCCTATCGCGAGGAATTCCACGCCAATCGCCAGCGGGGCGTCGAGCCTGGGCAGGATTAATCACCCTAAGATGGGTATTGACCCCTTCAAATCACCTCTAAAGCCCCATACCGTTTAGAATTGCGGGTTTACGGCTTCTTTTAAGGCCTAAAAATAAAGCAGTTTCCAATTGGTAATTAACGGAGGTTTTGTATGTGGATTAGTAATGCTTTTGCTCAGGCTCCAGCCGCGGGCGCAGATGCGGGTGGCTTAATGAGCTTCCTTCCTTTGGTGTTGATGTTTGCAGTGTTGTACTTCATCATGATTCGCCCACAAATGAAGCGTCAAAAAGAAACCAAGGCAATGCTTGAGGCTCTAGCAGTTGGCGATGAAGTGCTCACTGTTGGCGGCATTTTTGGCAAAGTAACGGCGCTAAAGGATGATGCAGTCACTGTTGAGATTGCTACTGGCACACAAGTGCAATTGCAAAAAGGCGCTATCACCACAGTATTGCCTAAAGGCACTCTGAAGTCTGCTTAATACGTTTGTTTAAAAGTATCTCGATATGAATCGCTACCCTCTTTGGAAATATATAGTTATCGCTGTTGCATTACTGATTGGCGGACTGTACTCATTACCTAATTTCTATGGTGAGGCGCCAGCGGTTCAGGTCTCGTCCGCCAAACCAACCATCAAGGTTGATTTGGCGACACAGTCTCGAGTTGAAAAGATCCTGACTGATGCTGATATCAAGAGCACTGGGATATTTTTTGAGAGCACTGGTAATGTAGGCTCCATCAAAATTCGCTTTAACAATACCGATATTCAATTACGTGCACGAGATCTCTTGCAGCAAAAATTGAATCTTGATCAAAATGATCCTAATTACACAGTTGCATTAAACCTCCTATCCAATACACCTGGCTGGTTAAATGCAATTAACGCCCTTCCAATGCCCCTAGGTCTGGACTTGCGCGGTGGAGTCTATTTCCTTCTTCAAGTGGATATGAAGGGCGCTGTACAGAAGAAAGTGACTTCTTTAGCGACCGATATCCGCAGTCAATTGCGAGATAAAAATATCCGTCATCAAGGCATTGATCGCGGCCCAGATTCTATCTCCATTAATTTTGGCAGCACTGCAGATGCCGATGCTGCGCGTTCGATATTGATGACTTCTCAACCAGAGCTCATTTGGCAAGTGAAACCAACTGGGCTTTCACCAAAATTAGTTGGTGAATTTAAACCAACAGCCTTAAAAGAAATTCAAGATAGCGCGGTTAAGCAAAATATTATTACCTTGAACAAGCGTGTCAATGAGTTAGCAGTAAAAGAGCCGGTCATTCAACAGCAAGGTGCTGAGCGTATCGTGGTACAGCTCCCGGGCGTTCAAGATACCGCACGTGCCAAAGATATTATTGGTCGTACAGCAACCTTAGAATCTCGCCTTGCCGATCCAATCGTTTCTTCGATTGGTCTTGGCGAAACGCCTCCTCCAGGTATGGATACCTTCCGCTTTGGTGAGAACCGCTTAGGTGTATTTAAAAAATCCGTGATTTTTAGCGGTGATCGTATTACTGACGCTAGCGCTGGCTTTGATCAAAACCAACGCCCTGCGGTCAATATCTCCTTGGATGCTGCTGGTGGTCGCGTGATGCAAGAAGTCACTCGTGAAAACATCGGTAAACCCATGGGCATGATTTTGTTTGAGAAGGGTAAGGGTGAAGTTCTCACGATTGCAACTATTCAAGGTGAATTCGGCTCTAAATTCCAAATTACCGGTCAACCGACTACCGAGAGCGCTAATGATTTGGCCCTGCTTCTGCGCGCTGGCTCTTTAGCGGCTCCAATGGAAATTATTGAAGAGCGCACTATTGGACCAAGCTTAGGCGCTGAGAATATTGAGAAGGGCTTCAAGTCTCTCTTAATTGGATTTGCTGCAATCGCGATTTTCATGATGGCTTACTACTTATTGTTTGGCACTTTCTCAGTCCTTGCTTTGGCTGTGAACTTGCTATTGTTGATTTCTGTGCTGTCGATGCTGCAAGCCACTCTCACCTTACCGGGTATTGCAGCGATGGCATTGGCACTCGGTATGGCTATTGACTCCAACGTGTTAATTAACGAACGTATTCGCGAGGAGTTGCGTAACGGCGCACCTCCACAAACTGCGATTGCCGTTGGCTTTGATAAGGCTTGGGCAACCATCTTGGACTCTAACGTGACGACCTTGATCGCTGGCTTAGCGCTCCTTGCCTTTGGTTCTGGCCCTATCAAAGGCTTTGCAGTGGTTCACTGCTTGGGCATTCTGACTTCAATGTTCTCAGCTGTCTTCTTCTCGCGCGGTCTTGTCAATCTTTGGTACGGCAGAAACAAGAAGACTCAAAAACTCGCGATCGGCCAAGTTTGGCGTCCACAGGGGAAATAAGCCATGGAATTTTTTCGAATCAAAAAAGATATTCCATTCATGCGCCATGCATTGGTGCTCAATGCAATATCTTTGATTACCTTTTTAGCAGCAGTTTTTTTCCTTTGGCAAAACGGCCTTCATCTTTCGATTGAATTTACCGGCGGTACGGTAATGGAAGTTACCTATCCTCAAACCGCCCCGCTAGAGTCCATTCGCTCTAAAGTCGAAAAACTGGGATATGCAGATAGCCAAATTCAGAACTTTGGTAGTTCACGTGATGTGATGATTCGCTTGCCTTTGCAAAAAGATGCTGAGGGCAAACTGATTTCCTCCGCAGACCAAAGCAATGCTGTGATGCAAGCGCTTGACCCAGCGACTTCTGGAGTGAAGCTGCAGCGTGTTGAATTCGTTGGTCCGCAAGTCGGTCAAGAGTTAGCGATTGATGGCTTAAAAGCCTTGATATTTGTGATTATTGGCATCGTGCTGTATCTCTCCTTCCGCTTTGAATGGAAGTTTGCTCTTGCCGGCATTATTGCAAACTTACATGATGTAGTGATCATTTTGGGCTTCTTTGCCTTCTTCCACTGGGAGTTCTCGCTCTCCGTATTGGCAGCTGTCCTCGCAGTTCTAGGCTACTCCGTAAATGAGTCTGTGGTGATCTTTGACCGAATTCGTGAGAACTTCCGCAAATATCGCAAGATGAATACCCGTGAAATTATTGATAACGCTATTACCAGCACCATCAGTCGGACCGTCATTACTCACGGCAGCACCGAGATGATGGTACTTGCTATGCTCATCTTTGGCGGACCAACACTGTTCTACTTTGCCTTGGCGCTGACTATCGGTATTTTGTTTGGTATTTACTCTTCAGTCTTCGTTGCTGCTGCATTAGCAATGTGGCTTGGTGTCACTCGGGAAGATTTGGTGAAGGGCGATAAAAAGCCAGATGACAATGCTCGCAATGATGACCCGAACTTCGGAGCACGGGTTTAAGCGAAACTAGCTTTAAGCCATTTTTTATTGATCAAGAGCAGCTAAGATTCTTTTGCTTGCCCCTTGATGCTCAATTGAGTACGTCTTCGCAGCCTCACTCATCTTGGTAAGTTCTGAGGAGTTTAAGAGCAAGCTCTTTAAAGACTCCACTAAAGCAGTCGTGTCACCCAAGAGCAAATCACCCTTGATTCGCTTTGCGGCGCCAACCGTAATTGCATCTAAAGCAGCTTGCTGAAAGTTATAGGTATACTCACCAAGCAATACTGGGCAACCAGCTGCACAAGCTTCAATGAGGTTCTGGCCACCGAAGGACAATAGGCTTCCACCCATCACCACTAAATCAGATGCGCTGTAGTACAGGGGCATCTCACCCATAGAATCGCCTAGGATCACATCTAATCCTGCACTATCTTTTGGTAAGCCAGACCACTCAGAACGGCGGCGAAACTTGAGGTCAGCAGCATGAATTTGATTAGCCACTTCGGCAAAGCGTTCTGGGTGACGGGGCACTAACAGAAGTAAAGGCTGTACTTCAAAAGCATTGCTCAGGAGCAAATCTTTCCAGGCTTTGAGAATAAGTCCTTCCTCACCATCACGCGTACTAGCAGCACATACCATGAGGCGCTTAGTAGCATGCAAATCATGTTGCCACTCTTTTCCTTGAGAAACTAGCTGAGGATCAAGGGGCACATCAAATTTCAGATTACCGGTGATGAGAACATTCTTTACGCCAAGGCTGCGATAACGCTGCGCATCAAATTCAGTTTGTGCCAGAACGCCTGCAAATGCCTGGAATAAAGCACGTCCGGCCTTACCAAAGCGCTTGATTCGACGAGCACTTCTTTCTGATAAACGGGCATTAACTAAAAATAAAGGCAAGTCAATTTCGGCACAACGAAATACTACGGTTGGCCAAGCCTCGGTTTCCATAAAGAGACCAAACTTGGGCTTGAATGTTTTTAAGAAATGTTCTACGCACCAACAGAGGTCATAAGGCAAATACACCTGACGAATTTGTCCTGCGGCAATCGCTTTAGCAAAGAGTTGCTTACCAGTACGACGACCATTTAAAGTCATGTGCGTGAGCAAAATAGATTCGCCCCTCGCAAGGTAGGCATCAATCAATGGTTGAGCTGCGCGAGTCTCACCAACAGAAACTGCATGAATCCAAATCGAGTCTTTGGTAATTGGTTTGTCATAACCAAAACCAAGACGCTCTGGGATGTGATGCAGATAGGCAAATGAATGGCGTGCGCGCCAAGCTAAACGGACAAAAGCCAATGGCAGCAAGAGATGCCAGAGCAGTTGATAAACTGCAAACCAGAATAGAGGACGCGCCCGGTATTCTGAATAGGAAGTCACACTCACTTTTTGAGACGTTCGGTCAATTCAACCGCCTTGCCAAGATAAGAAGATGGTGTCATCTCTAGTAAACGTGCTTTGGCATCTTCTGGAATCTTTAAACCACGAATAAAGTTTTGCAGATCCGCTTGATTGATCCCTTTGCCACGAGTCAATTCTTTTAATTGTTCATAGGGATTCTCAATGCCATAGCGACGCATCACGGTTTGTACTGGCTCAGCCAATACTTCCCAACATCCGTCTAAATCAGCTGCAATCGCAGCATGATTAACCTCCAATTTGCCAAGACCGCGCAGTGCGCTGTCATAAGCTAATACGCTATGACCAAATGCAGGGCCTAGATTACGCAAAACCGTTGAGTCAGTGAGGTCGCGCTGCCAACGAGAAATCGGTAACTTCTCCGCCAAGTGACGCAACAACGCATTAGCAACACCCAAGTTACCTTCAGAATTTTCAAAGTCGATAGGGTTGACTTTATGTGGCATGGTAGATGAACCAATCTCACCCGCTTTAGTGCGCTGCTTAAAGTAACCGACAGAAATATATGCCCAGAAATCACGATCCATGTCTAACAGAATCGTATTCGCACGCGCAATCGCATCAAACAATTGCGCCATACCATCATGCGGCTCAATTTGAATCGTGTAGGGATTGAAAGTTAAACCGAGGCGCTTCTCAACAACGCTCTTGGAGAAATTCTCCCAATCAAAATCAGGGTAAGCAGACAAATGTGCGTTGTAGTTACCAACGGCGCCATTCATTTTGCCAAGTAATGGGGCTGCGACAATGGATTCAATTGCGCGCTCTAGACGCTTGGCGATATTAGCAATCTCTTTACCCAGGGTACTCGGTGAAGCGGGTTGCCCATGTGTGCGCGAGAGTAATGGCACCTTGGCATGCTCAATAGCTAAATCAGTCAATACTGAAAGTACTTTGCGAAGCTGTGGCAAAAGTACTTCGTCACGCGCACCACGCAACATCAAACCATGTGAGGTATTGTTGATATCTTCAGATGTGCAGGCGAAATGAATGAACTCGCTCGCTTTTAATAAATCAGGGCGACCAGCTACTTTTTCTTTTAAGAAATATTCAACTGCCTTAACGTCATGATTGGTTACTGCTTCAATATCTTTAATACGCTGCGCATCGGCATCAGAAAAGTTTTCTGGCAAAGAAAGCAAAAAGGCTTCATCAGCGGCATTGATTTTAGGTACATCCGGGAGGCCCGCCCCCGCCAAAGCCAGCAACCAATGAATCTCCACAAAAACGCGCTGGCGCATGAAAGCAGCTTCAGATAGCCAGGGACGTAAGGCGTCTAGTTTTCCAGCATAGCGGCCATCTAGAGGGGAAAGGGCATTGAGGGTAGAAAGCGGCTGACTCACGAATATTGCCTTTGCATTGGATATTTCAATAAAACCTAATTTTAATGCGTTCTGCGCCTGGGTAAACCTGAGTTTGGTTGGCTATACTGTGCCCTATGAAACTGATCGGATCCCTTACCAGCCCCTACGTACGTAAAGTACGCATCGTTTTCTTGGAAAAAAAGCTTGATGTAGACCTTGAATTAGAGAATGTTTGGGCTGCAGACACCAAAATTACCAATTCCAACCCTTTGGGGAAGGTTCCGTGCCTGATTCCAGATGATGGCGAGCCAATCTATGACTCCCGCGTGATTGCAGAATATGCCGACGCCTTAAGCCCCGTCAGCAAGCTCATTCCTGCGAATAATCGTGAATGTGCGGCGGTTAAAACTTGGGAAGCCCTTGCTGACGGCGTGATGGATGCTGGTATTTTGGCTCGCCTAGAGCGCACTTGGCGCCCAGCGGACCAACAAAGCTCTGCTTGGGTTGATCGTCAAATGGGCAAAATTCAAAACTCGCTACGCCAAATGTCCGAGAAACTCGGTGGGAATGCATGGTGCCATGGCAATCAAATGACCTTGGCTGATGTTGCTGTTGGATGCGCAGTGGGCTATTTGTTGCTGCGTTTTCCAGATATCAAATGGCAAGCAGAATACCCAAACTTAGACCGCTTGTATCAAAAATTATTACAGCGCCCTTCGTTTATTGAAACTGAACCACCCGTTGCGTAAATTCTATTTTTACAATTAGGCGGAAATAATACCGCCGCCTAAACAGATATCGCCGTCGTATAAGACAGCAGATTGTCCAGGCGTTACTGCCCATTGAGCCTCTGAAAAATTCAAGCTGAAATTCAAAGACTCAGCGCCTGGATTCAAAGTGCAAGCTGAATCCGCTTGACGATAGCGTGTCTTTGCAGAGTAATTTCCAGGAGAGGGTGCAGTGCCCGCAATCCAACTAGCATCGATGGCCTCAAGCCGATTGGCCAATAGCCACGGGTGCTCATGACCCTGAACGACATACAAGGTGTTATTGACTATATCTTTGCGCGCGACATACCAAGCATCTCCGTTGCCATCTTGGCTCCCGCCTAGTCCAATACCCTTACGCTGGCCGAGCGTAAAAAACGCTAAACCCATATGTTCACCCACTATTTTTTCTTCGGGGGTTTTAATGGGACCCGGCACGCGCGGTAAGTAGCGATTTAAGAATTCTCTGAATGGTCTCTCGCCAATAAAACATATTCCAGTCGAATCTTTTTTGCGGGCGTTGTGTAAACCAATTTTTTCTGCAATCGTGCGCACTTCAGTTTTTGGAATTTCCCCCAAAGGGAATAAAACATTGGCTAACTGCTGCTGAGTTAAGCGATGCAAAAAATAGCTCTGATCTTTGGTGGCATCCAAGGCCTTCAATAATTGCACCCTGCCGCCCTCATGGCGTACTCTTGCATAGTGACCTGTAGCAATCGCATCTGCGCCCAAACTCATGGCGTGATCTAAGAAGGCCTTGAACTTAATTTCAGCATTACAAAGTACATCGGGATTAGGGGTTCGCCCTGCAGCATATTCGCGCAAAAACTCGGCAAATACCCGCTCACGATACTCGGCAGCAAAGTTGACTGCCTCAACATCAATGCCGATCAAATCCGCTACAGAAACGACATCCAACCAATCCTGGCGGGCGGAACAATATTCATCGTTATCGTCATCCTCCCAATTCTTCATAAAAAGGCCAATAACCTCATAGCCCTGCTCCTTCAGCATCCAAGCAGCAACTGACGAATCTACCCCTCCAGACATGCCTATGACGACTTTCTTGGGCTTTTTAAGGGGGGTTTCAGAAGAATTAGGCTGGCTCATCAAAAAAATGCGAAAATGCTTTATAGACAGATAAACCCCATTGTAGAAGTCTCAACCAGACTTCGCATGATTTTAGGCAAAACCATAGCCGGCAGCCCTGGGGTCCCAATAGATAGGTAAAACCTTCCCTGTTTATCTATAAAATAGATTCTTTATAAATTTTGCTTTTGGAGACATGCCATGCGCATAGGAGTGCCGCTGGAAACTAAATCTGGGGAAACGCGGGTTGCTGCCACACCAGAAACTGTTAAAAAATTAATTGCTCAAGGCCATACTGTTGTCATCCAAAAAGATGCTGGTGTCCAAGCAAGCCAACCTGACTCTGCTTATGTAGCCGTTGGTGCATCTATCGGTAGCGCAGCAGATGCCTTTGGCGCGGAAATTGTTCTCAAGGTGCGCGCTCCCGAAGCTGCAGAGCTGAAGCAAATGAACTCTGGTAGCGTACTCATTGGCATGCTCGATCCATTTGATAACGACAACATTGCTGCAATGGCTGCGCAAGGCATTACCGGCTTCTCATTAGAAGCTGCACCACGTACAACTCGCGCACAAAGCATGGATGTCTTGTCATCTCAAGCAAATATCGCTGGCTACAAAGCCGTGATGGTTGCTGCCAATGAATATCAACGTTTCATGCCAATGCTAATGACAGCTGCTGGCACGGTTAAGGCAGCGCGTGTATTGATTTTGGGTGCTGGCGTTGCTGGTTTACAAGCAATTGCAACAGCAAAACGTCTGGGTGCTGTGATTGAAGCATCTGATGTTCGTCCTGCGGCGAAAGAACAAATTGAATCTTTAGGCGCCAAGTTTGTTGATGTTCCGTATGAGACCGATGAAGAACGTGAAATTGCTAAAGGTGTTGGTGGCTATGCTCGCCCAATGCCAGAAGCCTGGATGAAGCGTCAAGCAGCATTGGTTGCAGAGCGTGCACAACAAGCTGATATTGTTATTGCCACTGCCTTGATCCCAGGTCGTAAACCGCCTGTTCTCTTGCATAGCGATACGGTTACCAATATGAAACCAGGCTCAATTGTGATCGACTTGGCTGCTGGTAAAGGAGATAACGGTTCAGGTAACTGCCCTCTCACTCAAGCAGACAAAGTAGTTGACGTTAATGGCGTGAAAATTGTCGGCTATACCAATCTAGCAAGCATGGTGGCTGCTGATGCCTCTGCACTCTATGCACGCAACTTACTTGACTTTATGAAACTCATCGTCGACAAAGAAGCGAAGTTAGTGATCCCAAGTGATGACGACATCGTGACTGCCTGCTTAATGTGTCGTGATGGTCAAGCCATCCGCAAAAACTAATAGAACATTCATACTAAGGAAACATCATGGATCTCGCTGCTTTTCAAAGCATCCTCACTGTTCAAAACATCACTGTGTTTGTATTGGCCATTTTTGTTGGCTACCACGTGGTTTGGAACGTCACTCCTGCGCTACACACACCTTTGATGGCTGTTACTAATGCTATTTCTGGAATTATCATTGTTGGCGCACTCTTGCAGACGGAAGTCATCGGCGGCGATGAAATTACCCTCACTAGCGTGATTGGTGCCGTTGCGGTTTTCTTAGCCTCAATTAATATTTTCGGTGGCTTTATGGTTACCCGTCGCATGCTAGAGATGTTTAAGAAAAAAGCACCTAAAGCAAATGCGGCTGATGTAGCCAAATAAATAGAACAAGATCTATAGAGACCAAAATAATGTCAAACATAACTGCTATTTCTTATCTCATTTCGTCGGTGTTATTCATCCTCGCATTGCGTGGCTTGTCATCACCAACTACCTCACGCCAAGGCAATACCTTCGGTATGGTTGGTATGTTGCTCGCCGTCATTACTACTTTCTTCATTCCGGACTTTAAGCCAGTCTTTTCGCTCATCATTGGCGCCGTTGTCGGTGGTGCCATTATTGGTACGATCGCAGCTAAACGTGTGCAAATGACCAAGATGCCTGAGCTCGTAGCATTGATGCACTCCTTTGTTGGTTTATCAGCAGTATTGATCGCGATTGCAGCAGTCTTTAATCCAGCACAAGACCATACTGGCGCGCAAAAGATTGAACTCTTTATTGGCGCATTTATTGGTGCCATCACCTTTACTGCATCAGTGATTGCTTTCGGTAAATTATCAGGCAAGGTCAGCGGTAAGCCGGTGACCTTCTCTGGTCAGCACTTACTGAACTTAGTCTTAGCTATTGCGATGGTTGGCGCTGGCATCGCTTACTACATGGGCGATAGCCATGCCGCTTTCTTGGCAATGTGCGCGATTGCCTTGGTATTAGGGGTGACCTTAATTATTCCTATCGGTGGCGCTGATATGCCAGTAGTGGTCTCCATGCTCAACAGCTACTCTGGTTGGGCAGCGGCAGGCATCGGCTTTACCTTGAACAACCCAGTATTGATCATTGCAGGCGCTTGCGTAGGTTCTTCAGGCGCAATTCTGTCTTACATTATGTGTAAGGCAATGAACCGCTCTATTGTTGCGGTATTGCTTGGTGGCTTTGGCGCTGAGGCAGCCGCTGGTGGCGGCGATGATGGTGGTCCTAAGAATTATAAAACTGGCTCCCCAGAAGATGCGGCCTTCCTAATGGAGAATGCTGATACTGTCATCATCGTTCCTGGTTATGGTCTCGCAGTTGCGCGCGCTCAACACGCCTTAAAAGAATTAACTGAGAAATTAACTCACCATGGTGTGACAGTGAAATACGCGATACACCCAGTGGCAGGTCGTATGCCTGGTCATATGAACGTTCTTTTAGCAGAAGCTGAAGTGCCATACGATCAAGTATTTGAAATGGAAGATATCAACAGCGACTTTGGACAGGCTGACGTTGTCTTAGTACTAGGTGCAAACGACGTGGTGAACCCTGCTGCTCGCACACCCGGTAGCCCCATTTTTGGCATGCCGATTTTGGAAGCCTTTAAAGCTAAAACAATTATTGTGAACAAACGCTCTATGGCTGCTGGCTACGCCGGTTTGGATAATGAACTCTTCTATATGGATAAAACCATGATGGTCTTCGGTGATGCGAAGAAGGTGGTTGAGGACATGGTCAAGGCTGTTGAGTAAGAGTAAACAATGAGTTACTTCAGAAAACCGCCTACGGGCGGTTTTTTAATGCGCTAAGATATGCCAAAGAAGTGTCAACAGAATGCTTCATCACTTCATAAGTCGAGACAATATGCAAATCAAGTCAGCATTACTAGCTTTACTCTTTTCCATATGTAATCTATTTTGGAATGGGTTCGCACACGCACAAACTAACTATCCCACTCGTACTATCCAAACCATCATGCCACTTCAAGCCGGTAGCGGTGTTGATATCTTGATGCGCCCGATTGCACAGAAAATGAGTGAGAGCTTGGGTCAAGCAATCACGATCGAGAATATCCCTGGAGGTGCAGGGTTAATTGGGACAGCCAAGGTCGCACAAAGTCCAGCTGATGGTTATGTTTTAGGTGCATTTAATGACAGCATCCTAACCATGTTGCCTAATCTTTATAAGAAGATTGATTACGATCCCGTACAAAGTTTTGCACCAATATCTGAAGTTGCTGCAATTACCTTTGTGATGGTTGCCAATCCGTCCTTTCCTGGCAACACTGCAGCAGACTTAGTGCGCATTGCCAAAGAGAAACCTGGCAAGATTGACTACGCCTCTGGAGGAAATGGCTCGCCACAACATATTGGTATGGAAATCTTCCGTCAATATACGGGCGCTCCCATTGTGCATATTCCTTATCGTGGTGCGACTGCTGCAGTCACTGACGTCATGGCTGGCCAAGTGCCCGTGATGATTAGTGCACTGTCTGTAGTGCTTCCCCATATTCGCGCCGGGAAGCTAAAGGTATTAGGGGTTGCCAGTAAAGCACGGTCTCCATTGCTGCCCAACACACCAACAATCAACGAAAGCGTGAAAGGGTATGAGTTCTCAACCTGGGGCGCTCTGCTAGCACCCAAAGGTACTTCACCAGTCATGATTGAAAAACTAAATGAGTCTTTAGCTACTGCTCTAAAGGACCCGAAAATACGGGAACAACTCATTCAGCAAGGCTTTGAATTTGTCCCACTTGGCCCAGATCATCTAAAAGAAATGATTGCACAGGGATTGGTAAGGATGAAAAAGGTCATCAAGGATGGCGGCATTCAGCCTGATTGATAAAGAAGAGTAAGCAATAAAAAACGCCTGGTCTTTTGAACCAGGCGTTTTTACTTCAACGATCAGATGACCGCAGAAATGAACAGCTATTACATCATGCCGCCCATTCCACCCATACCGCCCATGCCACCCATATCAGGCATACCGCCACCAGCAGACTCATCTTTTGGTGCTTCGGAGATTGCGCAGTCAGTAGTCAACAACAAACCAGCAACAGAAGCTGCATTTACCAATGCTGTCTTCGTCACCTTAGTTGGGTCGATCACACCTTGTGCAACGAGGTCACCGTATTCACCGGTAGCTGCGTTGTAGCCATTATTGCCTTTACTTTCTTGTACGGCATTCACAACTACACCAGCATCTTCACCGGCATTGCTGACAATAGTACGAAGTGGCTCTTGCATAGCGCGCAATACGATGCTGATACCAGCGTCTTGATCAGCGTTATCGCCTTTCAAGCCCTTGATGCCTTGCATCGCACGAATCAACGCAACGCCACCGCCAGGAACAATACCTTCTTCAACTGCGGCACGAGTAGCATGTAATGCGTCATCAACGCGAGCTTTCTTCTCTTTCATTTCAACTTCAGTAGCTGCGCCAACACGAATCACTGCAACACCGCCTGCCAACTTCGCAACGCGCTCTTGCAATTTTTCCTTGTCGTAGTCGCTAGTCGCTTCGTCGATCTGAACACGAATATTTTTCACGCGAGCTTCAATCGCTTTAGCATCGCCAGCACCATCAATAATGATGGTGTTTTCTTTGCCTACTTCGATACGCTTTGCTTGACCTAAGTGCTCAAGAGTCGTCTTCTCAAGTGTCAGGCCAATTTCTTCAGCAATAACAGTACCGCCAGTCAATATGGCGATGTCTTCTAACATTGCCTTACGACGATCACCGAAACCTGGAGCCTTAACAGCACAAGTTTTGATGATGCCGCGAATATTATTTACAACCAAAGTTGCCAAGGCTTCACCTTCAACATCTTCAGCGATGATCAACAATGGGCGACCAGACTTAGCCACTTGCTCGAGCACTGGGAGCAAATCACGGATGTTGGCAATTTTCTTGTCAAACAAGAGAACGTATGGAGATTCCAGTACCGCTACTTGTTTTTCTGGTTGATTAATGAAGTATGGAGAGAGGTAGCCACGGTCAAACTGCATACCTTCAACCACTTCAAGCTCATCTTCTAAAGACTTGCCATCTTCAACGGTGATAACACCCTCTTTGCCTACCTTTTCCATTGCTTCTGCAATACGCTGACCAATGCTATGGTCGCTGTTTGCAGAAATAGAACCTACTTGAGCAATTTCTTTAGTAGTAGTGCAAGGCTTGCTAATTTTTGCGAGCTCACCGATTGCGGCTGTGACAGCCTTGTCGATACCACGCTTCAAGTCCATTGGGTTATGACCTGAAACTACATACTTCATACCTTCGCGAACGATAGATTGCGCTAAAACAGTCGCAGTAGTTGTTCCGTCACCAGCGATATCTGCAGTTTTAGAAGCAACTTCCTTCACCATCTGCGCGCCCATGTTTTGAAGCTTGTCTTTGAGTTCGATTTCTTTTGCGACAGTTACACCATCTTTAGTGATGGTTGGACCACCGAATGAACGTTCAATAACTACGTTACGACCTTTTGGCCCCAAAGTAGTTTTTACTGCGTTCGCCAGAATATTGACGCCTTCGACCATCTTGGTGCGAGCGTTATCTCCAAATACAACGTCTTTTGCTGCCATGATTAAATTCCTCTCTTAAATACCGAAATTACTTCTGTACAACAGCCATGATGTCGTCTTCACGCATCACGATGAGTTCGTCGCCATCGACCTTAACGGTTTGACCAGCATATTTGCCAAACAACACGCGCTCGCCAACTTTGACGTCGAGTGCATTTAACTTGCCAGTTTCATCGCGCTTTCCTGGGCCAACTGCCAATACTTCACCTTGATCAGGCTTTTCTGCAGCCGCGTCAGGAATGATGATTCCAGATGCAGTTTTTGATTCTTGATCTAAACGCTTGATGATTACGCGATCATGTAAGGGACGCAAATTCATCTCTTCTCCTATGTTAGTAAGTGTTAACTCATTAAAAATCTATATAAATCAATGCTTTATAATCTCCCACAAACAAACTAAAGCTAATTTACTGGAAAACCAGCTTTTTAGCACTCGCGTGTAGGGAGTGCTGATTATATAGGTCTGATTGCCAAGATTTCAAGGGCAGATCTCCATAAATTCTTTAAGGATTTAACTCTTCCCTATACTTTGGACAGGCTGGTAGGACTATTCCTACAGATAAATCAGCCCAAAGCCCTTACCGCTCCAATCCGTCCTGCCTAGACTGGACAGTCACCGATTGGAGAATGCTGATGAGCCCGAAATCCCGGCTGTACACGCTTGTAAAGGCATGGAAGAACAAACCCTTCCAAGAAGTACGCGACGCCTGTGGCGCACCCTGGCTTGGCCTAAGTGGCCAAGCTCTTGAAGAACACCAATCCTGGTCCAAGCGACAAGCGATTAGTCATGAACCCATTTTTAACTGCAAGGGAACAAAACTGACCAGCTCTTTATTTAGACCATTGCTCGCAGCCTCCGATATGCAATTACTGCGTTTATTTATGGAGGGCTTAGATACGATTTCTTACTGGTATCGAAGTGGCCGTTTTATTCCTGGCATTTTGCCCATCCCAACGCACGTCATTGCTTCGAGTGCTTATGTGGATGCTTTGAGCGACCTCATTCTCAATTCACGACTGCCAGTAGGTCTAGTGACTCTGGGTATGCAAACACTTCCAACACCAGAACTTGTGGATGACTGTAAAGAAGGCTTGCTGCGCATGCGTCGACTTGGCGTCTTACTGCACTACCTTCAATTCACAGGAAGTGGAGATCAGCTGCATTGGGTTGAAGAGATGCAGATGGAGGGAGTCCATTTAGACATGAGCGTTCTTCGCGAGCAAACACTCTCACATGATGCGCTCGCAAAAATCAGACGCTCACCATATTCACCAACACAAATTTATGCAAGCAATATAGGACTCGTTAAAGATTTAGAGAATGCCTCAGATTGGCAAATGGATCACTGCTATGGCGGCCTTATGATGGCGCCAATAAGCCGACATCAAATGCTCCAGATCAACGATAGCCGCATAGCAAAAGCCATTTTTTCGCTGCACCCTCATCAACACCTAAACCTAAACGGAGACAAGTAATGAGAAAACGCGTGATGTTGGTAGATGACCATCCAGCAATGCTGATGGCTCTTAAAAGTATGTTGCAAGACCAGTTGCTATTCGAGGTAGTGGGCCAAGCCCAGAATGGCGAGGAATGCCTTCGATCCATTAAAGAGGTCAATCCAAATATGGTCATTCTAGATTTGGATATGCCCAAAACAGATGGGTTTGATGTTATTCGACGCATTGGTCTTATGTACCCGGATGTGCGCATGTTGATTTTATCCAGCATGGATGAAGCAGTTTATGGCGGTAGAGTGCGATCTTTAGGCGGTCATGGCTTTGTCAATAAAACGGCTGGTGCTGATGTCATCTTGGCAGCTTGTGTTGCAATCTCTCAGGGTTATAACTTTTTCACCCACGGGAAAAATGGTAATAGCTCTTTAACTGATAACGACAAACTTGCCCTGATTTCAGACCGAGAATTACAAGTCATGAAATACCTTGGTAAAGGTAATACCAACCAACAAATTTCTGACATGCTTCACATCAGCAATAAAACGGTGGCTACTTACAAGACTCGAGTCTTTGATAAGCTTGGTATTAATAATATTGCGGATTTAATTTTGTTCTGCCGAATGAACAATATTATCGAAAGCTAAACAGTATGCATCGATTGATCATTCGCTCTATTGTTATGTCTGGCTTAATTTCTAGTGGTGCATTACACGCCATGACCTTGAGCCCTGCAGAGCAACGGTGGATCGATGCCCATCCAGTAGTGCACTTTAGTATTCATGAAAAATATGCCCCATATCTTGAAAATCAACTAGGCCGGGGAACAGCTGGAGTTTTCAATGGATTACTCCAAAAGCTTGGGAACTTTACCCAGCAAGAATTTCGTCCAAAGTGGAGACGATCAGAGCAGGAAGGATTAAAGCAACTCTCTAGCGGTGAAGTTGACTTCATGATTGATCCACCCACCATGAATGATGACTACCTTCGCTTTGGCTCCCTATCAGAAGCCATCTTTTGGGGGCAGGATGCAGTTGTTACTAGAACAGATAGAGCAAGTAGCATGATTTCTCCAGCAAACATTGCTTACTTTGATCGCGGCTATGAAAACTCACCAATAAGATCTGACCCACAAGCCCGCGTTTCAAATCATGCAGAAAAACTCATGGTCGATCTCTTAAAAAATGATATCGAGGCATTAGTACTTCCTATTCGCTTGGCACAACAACTCATTGAGAGGCTAGATAAACCCCAACTACAGATTGATGGCTTATATCAGCGCGAGCCTTTTGCCTATCGATGGTTGGTTTCGAATGAAGATGCTGCGCTTCATGCAGTGCTCGATCGATTTCTAGATAACCTTGACCCCATAGAGTCACGTCAACTCTTTGCGCTAGAGATCAACAAGCCAGAAGTCAGAAGCAATTACTGGAAGGTGCTACCCTGGCTATCGACCTTAGCAATATTTTTAGGTGGAAGCTTGCTGCTATGGCAGATGCGTAAAAGACAGTTACTTCAAGAGCAAGAGGCTGCGACGCTACTCTCCTCAAAAGAACTGGCTGAAAAAGCAAACGCCGCCAAGTCCTCCTTCTTAGCAACCATGAGCCATGAAATTCGTACGCCGATGAACGCCATTCTTGGAGTGCAAGAGCTTCTCTTAAATAGCCAACAATTTCCTCCGCATGAAAAATCTTTACTAAAGAGCGCTCATACTTCTGCCGAATCCCTTTTAGGGATTCTCAATCAAGTGTTAGATCTTTCTAAAATTGAAGCAGGTAAGCTGATCTTGAACCCAGAACCCTGCTGCCTCAATAGTTTGATCGACAATATTGATCATGCGTTCTCGGCGGTCGCTCAAAAACAAAATCTCAGACTCCATACCTCCAAGGATCCTCGGATTGCTGAAGTGCTCATGATTGATTCATTGCGCCTGCGTCAAACCTTACAAAACCTCATCAGCAATGCCATTAAATTTACCGATCATGGTGAAATTTACTTCTCCATAAGTGTTTTAGCAGATGATCATGCGGGTCAACTCATTGAATTTCGTGTAATTGATACTGGCGTAGGCATGGGTGCAGAAGAAATTCATCTTGCTCTACAAGCCTTTGAACAGATCCCAGGCAAAGGTGATCAAGAGAATGGCACTGGTCTTGGTCTAACGATTACCAATCACCTTGTCACTTCCATGAACAGCCAACTTTACTTTGAGAGCGCTCCTGGTTTTGGAAGTAATATCCATTTCTGCGTAGCCTTCCCACGTACGAGCATTGCACCATCAAAAAATCAATGTCCTACAGGTTTAACCTCTAGAAAACTCGTCTCAAAAAATCCTCGGGAGAAAGATCGGGAACTATTTGCCTTGGTGGTTGAGGATCATCCTGCAAGCAGGCAGATTATCTCCTTACAGCTTCAAGCGCTTGGCATCCAAGTATCCGTCTGTGATAACGCCAACACAGCACTTAAGATGATTACTGAAGATGACTTTGATCTTTTAATCACAGATCAATCGATCCCGGGTATGCAGGGCTCTGAATTAGCACAAAAAATTCGAGCACTGGGTCTTAAGAATCTTGTCATCATTGGGGTAACGGCAGATATCTACGCCCTTGAATCTCGCTACCAGTTTCTAGCAGCGGGTATGAATGGTGTACTCATTAAACCCCTCAGCCTTATGAGTCTTGAAAATGAGCTCGCACGTTATTTTGACTCCAAAGAGGTAGTTCAATATGGATCGCCTTCTGAGGGAGATTACCGGTTTGATGCCTTCTCCAATCTTCTGAAAAATAATCCTGCACATATACTCGTCATACTGGATGAGATTAAAAAAGTACATGACGAAGCTCTACTAGCGATTGACTCTGAGGCCCTCGATGAAGCGACCGTATCAAGCCTCATTCATAAGGTGAAGGGTGGCGCACAATTGCTTAATGCAAAGAAATTTATTCAATCCTGTGAATCTTTAGAAAAAGAGCAGGATCTTCAAAATAAGATCTCTTCTTTCCAAAAGCTTCTTGAGGAACAAAACCAAGCAATCAAGCGTTACCAAACAAAGTATGCTGCCCCCTAAACCTGGGGAGATTTATATTCTGGCTCTCTAGGTTTATTCTATGGTGAATGAAACAAGCCATTCACCGATTAGCTTACCTATTTTTAGCAATCCTTTGGATTGGTAACCCCCTCATCGCTCATGCTGCGAAATCGGGAAATCCTGTAATCCCTCCTGCTATTGCAGGCAGCTTAGAGCGCAATCAGATCCCACTAGATGCTATTAGCATTTCAGTAACCGAAATTGAGCAGAGTAAGTCTGGCAAGTACGAAGCCAAAACCATCCTAGACTGGCGCGCTACTGAGGCCATGAATCCCGCCTCAACCATGAAGGTGCTTACAACGCTGGCTGGCCTGGATATTCTTGGGCCACAGTATCGCTGGCGTACCAAAGTATTTACTGATGGGTTTATTCGTAAGGGCACACTTAAAGGCAATCTCTATTTGCAAGGTAGTGGCGATCCTAAAATGATCCCCGAAGAGCTTGCCAAGCTCATGAAGAACTTGCAAGCACTGGGTATCCAAAAAATTGATGGTAATTTATTGTTTGATCGAAGCGCCTTTGCTCCCAACGTCATGGAACACAACACGATTGATGGCGAATCACTGCGTGCGTATAACGTGCCGCCAGACCCCTTGCTATACGCGTTTAGAACGCTGTCCTTTCAAATAGGCAAATCACGCACGGCTGACTTCATCGATCTTAGCTATACACCTGCATTATCCCAACTCAAGGTTGTAAACCAAATGCAATTGGTTGACCGTTCCTGTGATAGCTGGAAAAGTAATATTCGCTTTAGCCTAGAACCAGAAACAGGGAGCAATACAGACCGATTACTGACTGCTCAGTTCTCAGGCGTCTTTCCTAGTAGCTGCAAGGGGGTTGATTACAACGTGGTCGCTCTTGATGCCAATACCTTTCTAACACAAGGATTTACTGCAGCCTGGGAATTAGCTGGCGGCACTTGGGCAAAGCCCCCTACCGGCAAAGATGCCGTAGTCCCAATAGCCGCGAGACTTTTGCTGCAGTTCGAAGGCATCAATTTGGCCGAAGATGTACAGGATATTAATAAATACTCCAACAATGTGATGGCGCGCCAACTCTTACTCACACTAGCACTAGAAAAAATGGGTAAACCAGCAACCACTAGTAATGGGGAGCTTGTCATACAAGGTTGGCTCAAACAAAATGGTTTGGAGTTCCCTGGCTTAGTGATCGAGAATGGCTCTGGTCTATCTCGTAATGAAGCTATTTCTGCAGGGCAAATGAATCAACTATTACTAACCGCCCACAATCTACCAATTAAAGAGGTGTTTTATAACAGTCTGCCAATTGCTGGGGCAGATGGCACGATGCGAAATCGCTTAATGACGCAACTCCGTAAATTTTTACATCTTAAGAAAAAGCCTGAGGCCAGAATTAAAACGGGATCACTTGCTGATGTACGCGCAATTGCTGGCTACGTAGTGAGTAAATCTGGAAAGATGTATGCAGTAAGCTCTTTTATTAACCACCCTAATGCATGGCGTGGCTTAGATGCCCACGATCAATTGCTGTCGTGGTTATTAGAAGGTGGCCCTGAACCAAAACAAGCACGCTGAAGTCGATCTCTAACGCCATCCCATTCCTCACCAGCAGGAGACTCCGGGAATAAAATGAGATCCCAGCCCTGCTGGTCTAGATCCCTGAGCGTACGATAGAGACGACTTGCAAAAGTAGTGGCATCACTAGATACAATTATTTCCTCAACATCAATTGAGGGATGATCTTCCAGAACTAAGGAAGACTCTGAGTCCCACACTGCTACTGCCACTCGTGACTTAGTATCTGGGAACTCACTGAGCGTATCTAGCACTCGCCCTGGAGCATACAAGCGCAATGGAGTTGTTGGCGCGTAGTGCGCCTTGAGGTTACCTGATACTCTGGGTAGACTATCAAGGTCTTTCAATACTTCACCGACTTGATAGATCTTGATTCCCGTCTTGGCAAAAATTGCTTTCGGAGTAATCAATCCCGGGCGAAGCAAGACTGCATGATCGCCACTTGATAAATCAATAATGGTCGACTCGATCCCCACTTCACAATCGCCACCATCAAGCACCATCAATCCTAATTCACCTTCAAACTCACTGCGAACATCAGCCGCACTGGTAGGAGATACCCTACCAAAACGATTTGCTGACGGCGCTACAACACCGCCCTTAAATTTTCGCAATAACTCTTGAGCCACCGGATGGGCTGGTGCACGAATCGCAACAGTGTCTTGACCTCCAGTAAGATCGCTCAGAACACTCTTATCTTTTTTGAATACCAGCGTTAATGGTCCAGGCCAAAATGTATTCATGAGTTTGAGCGCATTCTCAGATAAATCTCTTGCCCATGGTGCTAAGACTGGGACCCAATCCACTTGAGTTTGGTCAAATTTATCTGGTGCTGCTAAATGCACAATTAAAGGATGGTTTGAAGGTCTACCTTTCACTGTGAAGATCTTCTTGATGGCCTCAGGATTTCTGGCATCTGCCCCTAAGCCATATACCGTCTCAGTAGGGAATGCGACTAATCCGCCATTACGCAAGGTTTGAACTGCTTCATGAATCACTGCAGAAGATTGCAGTGGTGCACTGTCCGATGTATCCCTAGACATTTCTAGGGCTCGATACCTAATTCAGTAGCAACAGCTGCACAATTTTGGCGTGCTTCATTTAAAACTTCACCTAAGCAATTAATGTGTCCCATTTTTCTGCCAATACGGGGGGCTGATTTTCCATAGAGGTGCAATTTCACATCGGGATGCGCAAGCACTTTATCCCAGGCAGGTTCTTTTGCCTGATCTTCACTACCCTCGAACCAAAGATCGCCTAGAAGATTTAACATCGAAACTGGCGCCAATTGACGAGTGTCACCTAATGGCAAGCGAGCCATAGCTCTGACTTGCTGCTCAAATTGACTGCTCACACAAGCATCCATGGTGTAGTGACCGGAGTTATGGGGGCGTGGTGCGATCTCATTAGCAACGATGTCACCATTCTTCAGAATGAAAAATTCAATACACAGTACGCCTACATAATCAATCTTCCGAATCAGCGCTTTGGCCGCTTCAATAATTTTCTTTTCTTGAGCAGGCTTTAAGGATGGTGCTGGCACCGTAGAGGTATGCAAAATACCATCGCGATGAATATTTTGAGAGACGGGATAAGCAACTACCGTATCGTCATAGCCCCGCACCACCAAAGCAGAGACCTCAAAATCCAATTCCATACGTTTTTCTAATACGCAAGGCACTTTACCTAGCTCAGCCCAGGCAGCGGGCAAGTCAGCAGCAGCAAGGACGGTGATTTGACCCTTACCGTCATAACCCATGCGAGCTGTTTTCAAAATCCCAGGGAACAGTTCTCCTGGCGTATGCGCAATATCAGCATCGCGCTCAATAACAAAGTTTGGAGCTGGCCCAATATTGGTTTCAGACTTCCAGGTAGCCAAGAAATTTTTTTCAGCAATCCGGTTCTGCGCCAAAGAAACACAGCTACTACGAGGAGCAACAAAAACGCCTAAAGATTCCAACTCATCCAATGCTTGTGCAGGAACATTTTCAAACTCAGTACTCACAGATGAGCAAAGAGATGCCATTTCCTTTAAAGCTGCAGAATCGATGTAATCAGCTTGGATAAATTTTTCAGCAATGGAGCCTGCGGGACTATCAGAACCCGGGTCTAGAACGCATACTTTGTAGCCCATCGCTTGAGCAGCCTGAGTGAACATCCGCCCTAATTGACCGCCACCTAATATTCCCAAATACGAACCCGGCAAAATGGGTTCCATGCGATCTGCCATGTAATTAATATCCCGGCAAGTTCATAGAACGCGCGGTATCGGATTGCTTCACGCGGAACTCTTCAAGACGCTTAGCCAAATCAGCATCATGCAAGGCTAAGCCTGCAATAACGTGCAAGGCGGCGTTTGCTGCACCAGCTTCGCCAATCGCAAAGGTTGCTACAGGAACACCCTTTGGCATTTGTACGATCGAATATAAAGAGTCTTCACCACGCAAATATTTGCTGGCGACTGGAACACCATAAATCGGAATAATTGTTTTAGAGGCCAGCATACCTGGTAAGTGAGCTGCTCCACCTGCACCAGCAATGATGGCTTGCAAGCCATTAGCTTGGGCGTTTTCAGCATACTGAAACATATCATCGGGCATGCGGTGTGCGGAGAGTACTTTTGCTTCGTGAGCAATGCCAAATTGCTCAAGCATCTGAGCGGCGTGCTGCATGGTATCCCAATCTGAATTGGAACCCATCACTATTCCGACTATTGGCTTCTTGCTCATTTACCTCTCCAAATACCCTAACTATTGAGTCAATATATATTAAGGACTCTATTATCCCTGAGTTAGGTCTACTCAGTTAAGCGACTCAGGGCTTCACGATACTTTTGAGCCGTCTTTTCAATTACTTCAGCGGGTAATTGCGGGGCAGGCGCTGTCTTAGGCCATAGCTGGCCATTTACCTGAGCAGTTTCCAGCCAATCACGCACAAACTGCTTGTCATAAGACGGCGGGTTTGAGCCTACGTAATAGGTCTCAGCCGGCCAAAAACGTGAAGAATCTGCCGTGAGAATCTCATCCATTAAAACCAATTGACCGGCATCATCCAGACCAAACTCAAACTTCGTATCGGCAATGATGATTCCGCGAGTAGCAGCATATTCAGAAGCTTCTTGATAAAGACGAATGCTGACTTCACGAATTTGATTAGCTAATTTTTCGCCAATCAAATCAATAACCTTTTCAAAGGTAATATTTTCATCATGCTCACCAACTTCAGCTTTAGCGGCAGGAGTGAAAATAGGTTTGGGCAATTTTTGGGCGTTCTCTAATCCAGCGGGCAATGCAATGCCACAAACTTTACCGGTGTCTTTGTAATCCTTCCAACCGCTACCAGCAAGATAGCCTCGTACCACTGCCTCAACCAATATAGGCTTTAAACGCTTCGCAACTACTGCGCGCCCCTTAACTTGCTCCACTTCATCAGCTGCGACGACAGTTACAGGATCGATACCAGTCAAATGGTTTGGGATTACCTTGCTTAACTTATCAAACCAAAAGTTAGCCATTTGATTGAGGACAATACCTTTTTCTGGAATAGGCTCGCCCATCACTACATCAAACGCAGATAAGCGATCCGTTGTAATCATGAGAAGCTTGTCATCGCCCAGTGCATAGACATCACGCACCTTGCCTTTGGACAGCAAAGGCAATGACTTAATCGAAGTTGCGTATAGAGCGGGCATATTTAAATCACTTGACGATCTGAGCTAACTTACCGCTCTTATACAGCTCAGCCATTTTTTCCAAAGGAATCGGTTTAATTTTAGAAGCTTGGCCAGCAGAACCAAATGCTTGGAAACGCGCAATACAAACTTTCTTAGCCGCTTCGCGGGCTGGCTTCAGATAATCACGTGGATCAAATTTGCTTGGGTTCTCAAACAGATAACGGCGGATAGCCCCCGTCATCGCCAAACGGATATCGGTATCAATGTTGATCTTACGAACACCATTCTTAATGCCCTCTTGAATTTCTTCAACTGGCACACCGTAGGTTTCTTTCATATCACCACCAAACTCACGAATCTCAGCGAGCAACTCTTGTGGCACGCTAGAGGAGCCATGCATTACCAGGTGGGTATTCGGAATACGCGCATGAATTTCTTTAATACGTTCAATTGCCAAAATATCGCCCGTAGGTTTTTTGGTGAATTTATAGGCCCCATGACTGGTACCAATCGCAATAGCCAAAGCATCACACTGAGTTGCCTTCACAAAGTCCGCAGCCTGCTCTACATCCGTTAACAATTGCTCGCGAGTCATCTTGCCATCAGCACCATGGCCATCTTCTTTGTCGCCCTGCATGGTTTCTAAAGAACCTAATACGCCAAGCTCAGCTTCAACGGTAACGCCAATAGAGTGAGAGAACTTCACGACTTCTCTAGAAACATCTACGTTGTATTCATAACTTGCAACAGATTTGCCATCAGCCTCTAGGGAGCCATCCATCATGACACTCGTAAAACCGCTCTTGATAGCAGCCATACAGACTGCTGGGCTTTGACCGTGATCCTGATGCATCACTACTGGGATGTGGGGATAAGCTTCAACTGCTGCAGATATCAGATGACGCAAGAAGGCTTCACCAGCATATTTACGAGCGCCAGCGGATGCTTGCATGATCACTGGAGAATCAGCCTCATTTGCAGCTTCCATAATCGCAGTCACTTGCTCTAAGTTATTGACGTTGAAGGCTGGTAAGCCATAGCCATTTTCGGCAGCATGATCCAAGAGTTGTCGTAAAGATACTAAAGCCATGATGTTCTCTTAATGTGTATTGAGTAAATAGTTAAATTTGATGAGTGGTGAATTACTTCACATGAATGATCTTGAGAGTATTGGTACCACCGGGCTCACCCATTGGCTCACCAGAAGTTAATACCACCGTATCGCCTTTTTTGACTGCCCCTAATTTCTTTAAGCATGCCTCTACTTCTTGCAAGGCAGTGTCACGATCCTTGGTGTAATCCAAGCCAATTGGCGTGACATTACGGTAAGTACTTAAGGCACGTTGAGTGGCAATCTTAGAGGTCAATGCAAAGATGGGCACATGAATATTGTGACGACTCATCCAAATTGCCGTTGAACCTGAATCAGTCAAAGCAGCAATCGCGTTTGCATTGAGGTGATGAGCGGTAAATAAAGCGCCTAAGGCAATCGTTTGATCAATCCGCGTAAAGGTTTGATCCAAGAAATCGGTATCTATTTTCACGCGATCTGACTTCTCTGCCTCCACACAGATCTCTGCCATCGCTTTGATGGTTTGAACTGGATACATGCCAGCGGCAGATTCAGCGGAAAGCATAACGGCATCAGTACCATCTAGCACTGCGTTTGCCACGTCGCTGACTTCTGCACGCGTTGGCACTGGAGCATTAATCATGGACTCCATCATTTGGGTGGCAGTGATTGTGAATTTATCGGCTTCAAGAGCCCATGCAATCATGCGTTTTTGCAAAGCTGGTACTGCGGCATTGCCAACTTCAATCGCTAGGTCACCACGGGCAACCATGATGCCATCGCTTTCAGCAATAATGCTTTTTAATGCTTCAGGCTCAATCGCTTCTGCACGCTCTACTTTAGCAATTGTTCTTACCTTACCAACGCCATACTTAGCGCTAGCAGCATCTGCTAACTTACGCGCGTAAGCCATATCAGCACCATCTTTAGGGAAGCTGATCGCTAAAAAATCAACGCCCATTGCAATGGCTGCATCCAAGTCAGCAATATCTTTTTCAGTCAAAGCGGGTGCGGTTAAGCCACCGCCAGCACGGTTAATGCCTTTATTATTTGAGAGCGGGCCACCTTGCTCCACGAGCGTGAAAATTTCTCCGCCCTTAACGCTTTCAACACGGAGCACAACTAGACCGTCATTTAATAAAAGGCGATCGCCCGACTTCACATCGCTAGGCAGTTCTTTATAGTCGAGGCCAACACGTTCTTGATTACCAAGCTCACAAGCCACATCGAGAATAAATTTCTCACCCTCTTTCAGCAAAATTTTGCTGTCCACAAATTTGCCAACACGAATCTTTGGTCCTTGCAGATCGGCCATGATGCCAACTTCTCTGCCGACTTCAGCAGAAATGCTGCGGACTAAATCGTGACGCGCCTTGTGATCTGCCACGGTGCCATGTGAAAAATTCATGCGGACCACATCAACACCCGCACGAATCATGTCGCGTAAAACTTCAGGCTTTTCTGATGCTGGCCCTAAGGTTGCAATAATTTTGGTCGCTCTAAGCATAATTAGTCTTTCGCCCTTTCGGCAAGAACTGCAAAGGCTGGGAGGGTTTTACCTTCGAGAAATTCCAAGAAAGCGCCCCCGCCAGTTGAGATGTAATCCACTTGATTTTCAATACCATACTTGGCAATCGCTGCCAAAGTATCGCCACCACCTGCAATCGAGAATGCAGGTGAATGAGCAATTGCTGCAGCCAACATTTTCGTACCACCACCAAATTGATCAATCTCAAATACACCGAGAGGACCATTCCAAACGATCGTGCCAGCATGCGCAAGCATGATCGATAAACGTGCCGCCGTTTTAGGGCCAATATCCAAAATCATGTCATCTTCTGCAACTTGATCTGCAGGTACACGGTTTGCGCGAGCTAGTGGCGAGAGTTCATTCGCGACCACGACATCTTCGGGAATGGGCACATGTGCGCCACGCTTTTCCATGAGATCCATGATTTCTCGGGCCTCATTAACCAAGTCTGGCTCAGCAAGAGACTTCCCAATTGACAAGCCCTTCGCCAACATAAATGTATTCGCAATACCACCACCAACAATCAACTCATCTACTTTTTCAGAGAGTGCTTTGAGAATGGTCAACTTAGAAGATACTTTAGAGCCTGCCACAATCGCTATGAGCGGGCGCTTCGGACTTGCTAACGCACGACTCAAAGCATCTAACTCAGCCGCCATTAGTGGCCCAGCACAAGCAATCGGTGCAAACTTCGCCACCCCATTCGTGGTTGCTTCAGCACGATGTGCTGTGCCAAAGGCATCATTTACATATACATCACACAGAGCAGCAATTTTTTTTGCTAACTCATCATTATTCTTTTTTTCGCCAACATTTAAACGGCAATTTTCTAAAAGAACTATTTCACCTGGATTGACTTCAAAGCCGCCATCTACCCAATTACTAATCAAAGGTACTTTACGATTGAGTAAAGTGGCAATACGATCCGCTACCGGAGCCAAACTATCTTCAGGCTTAAATTCACCTTCAGTGGGTCGACCTAAATGTGATGTGACCATGACTGCTGCACCAGCATCCAAACACATTTGTACTGCTAGCATAGATGCCCGAATACGAGTGTCTTCGGTAATATTTCCAGCCTCGTCTTGCGGCACATTGAGGTCAGCGCGAATGAAGACCCGTTTTCCCTTTAATTGGCCTGATTGGGCTAATTCACTTAAACGCTTAACTTTAAATAAGGATTCCGGCATGAAGATGGCTAAATATGGTGATTTATGGGAAAACTCCATTCTAAATCCTCTAGCCCTGCCACACCAAAGGACCCAAGCATCTGACTCGGCAGCCTGCTCTACAATAGAGGCTTGGACGCACTTTGAGTCAAAAGGCCTAAAACCCCCTGACCTGGCATCCCGATTAATCCGCTATTACATGTAGCCTATAGACATAAAAGGTAGAGAAAATGTCGATGTCCGACCGCGATGGCTTTATTTGGTCCGATGGGAAGCTAATTCCTTGGCGTGAGGCCAATATTCACGTTCTAACCCATAGCCTACATTACGGCATGGGCGTATTTGAAGGTATTCGTGCCTATAAAACCCCCCAAGGTACCGCGATTTTCCGCCTCCCAGAGCACGTTAAACGTCTCTTTAATGGCACCAAGATCTTCCAAATGAACATGCCTTATAGCCAGGAAGAGATCACTAAAGGCATTATTGACGTAGTGAACAGCAATAAGCTGGAATCCTGCTATATCCGCCCCATCATCTTTATTGGGTCCCAAAAACTGGGCATCTCCCCTAAAGGCAATAGTATTCACACCGCCATCGCCGCTTGGGAGTGGGGTGCTTATTTAGGCGAAGATGGCCTCAATAAAGGCATTCGCGTTAAAACCTCCTCCTTTACCCGCCACTTCGTGAATTCTTCACTTGTGCGCGCCAAAGCATCTGGCTATTACATCAACTCCATTCTGGCTAATCAAGAAGTCACTGCCAATGGATATGACGAAGCGTTATTGCTTGATACCGAGGGTTATGTTTCTGAAGGCTCCGGCGAGAATATTTTTATGACCAGTAATGGCATTGTTTACACGCCTGACTTAGCCTCCTGTCTTGACGGCATCACCCGTGGCTCAATCATTCAGATTGTGAAAGACATGGGACTTGAGTTGCGTGAAAAACGTATCACTCGCGATGAGATCTACTCTGCTGATGAAGCCTTCTTTACTGGCACCGCCGCAGAAGTGACACCAATTCGTGAACTTGATGACCGGACGATTGGTGACGGTAAGCGCGGCCCTATCACTGAAAAAATTCAGAAGATCTATTTCGATGCGGTCTATGGCAGAAGCGACAAGTACAAATCCTGGCTTACTTACGTTAAATAAGTTAAATCAAATTTAGCCATTAGGAAGCAGAACATGACTCAAGCTCAAGCAATGATGGTAGATGGTAAAGATCTACCATTGCATTGCCCTACCAATAAAACGCCTGCATGGAACTCTCATCCACGGGTATTTTTGGATATCACTAAAACCGGGGAAGCAAAGTGTCCGTATTGCGGCGCTGAGTACAAACTCATTCCTGGCACAGAGCCACACGGACACTAAGCCTTATCAGCACCTCCGGCTAACTCGGGGTGCTGAGTCGGGATACATCACATGCAAGGTATTCTGATCATCGCCCCTAACTGGATTGGGGATGCTGTCATGACACAGCCTTTATTGACAAGGCTTAAGGTGCAATATCCAGAATCAAAAATAGATGTACTTGCGAGCACCTGGGTTGGGCCTATTTATCGTGCCTGTCATGAAGTGAACGAAGTCATTGAAGCAAAATTTGAGCATCAGCAATTACAGTGGAGATTGCGCAAGCAGTTAGCAAGAGATCTTCAATCCAAAAACTATCAAGCCTGCTTTGTTTTGCCGAATAGCTTTAAATCCGCACTAATTCCCTGGTTGGCGAACATTCCATTCCGCATTGGGTATCGCGGTGAACTTCGTTATGGATTAATTAATTTATCACTTGATAACCCAAGCAAAATCAATCGCCCACCGATGGTAGAGCACTACCTCGCCCTTAGTCAGCTCTTACAAGATGACGAAGAAAGTTCATCATCCGCATTAAGACCAACACTTAATGTTTCATCTCTTGCAAAGCGGTCCGTAGAGCAAAAATTGGCGGGGGGCAACATCAATCCCAAATCTCTTTTTGTATTCTGCCCAGGCGCTGAATATGGTCCCACAAAGCGCTGGCCCACCAAGCATTTCGCCCAGCTTGCAAAAAATATTCTTGAAGGGGATGCAAACGCCCAAATCATTCTTTTGGGTGGTAAAGGTGATCAAGAAATTGCACAAAATATTCAAGCAGAAACCGGCCTTCACTCGAACATACATAACTGGTGTGGCAGTACTTCTTTGGATGAAGCGATTGCTCTGATTGGCATAGCTAAGGCCGTAGTGAGCAATGACTCTGGATTAATGCATATTGCAGCGGCACTGAAAACTCCTCAGGTAGCCATTTTTGGGTCTAGCGATCCTGCTCACACCCCACCCTTGTCTGATAAGGCTAAAGTGCTTTGGCTTAATCTTCCCTGTAGCCCTTGTCACCAAAAGATCTGTCCATTAGGACATTTACGGTGCCTCAATGAAATCCTGCCGCAGCAAGTTTTGGCTACACTGAATACCTTGCAATAAATTCCCAGGAAATATGAGCCATGACCAAACTAGCCAGACTCTTTCACAATGCAGATGAGGTGGTTGAGGCTTGGCGTGATGCTCTGCGTCATCGAGACGTTAAAGGTGCATTAGACATTTGGTTAGATGATGACTCCATCACTTGCGTACTTCCTGAGGGACATCGTCTCAGTGGTCACGCCGAAATTCGTGAAGGTTTAGAAAGACTGTTATCTAAACAAGCCTTATTTTTAGAGCCGATTGCTTGCATTAGCCACTCTATTCTTGGAGCGTCGGTGTATGACACTACAGAAGCGGTTCACCTAAGAGCAGATCAAGTCGAGGCTGAATTTTTTCTCAACATCACTTTAGTACTGTTACAAGATAGTCAAGGTTGGCGTATTGCTCACCTGCATGCTAGTCGTTCAACGGATGACACGTTTGATGCACCCTCTACTCCACACGGCTTGCATTAATTAATATGGACGAGCAAGTACTGCGCTCGCTCATTAAATGGCCCAATGTGCCAGATTGCTTTGGCTGGTTAGCCTTAGATCGCCGTGGTCAATGGCGGATGGTTGACGAATTTGCACAACAAAATAAATTACCAGGTCAAGTCATTCAGCATATTGCTTTAAATGAATTCATCTCCCGCAATTACGCGAGCGACCAATTAGGAAGATTCTTTTTCCAGAATGGTCCGCAACGGGTTTTCATTAGTCTAGCGGCAACGCCTTGGATCGTTCGTATCATCCCAAGCGAACAAGGCCAGCAACTCATGACCCAATGTCAAACGCAAATGAAACCAAGCGCTGCGCTTAGTGATGAGAATGGCAGTATCTATATTCTTGGATCGATTAAGCAAGCAATTTATCAAGACCTTAAGACCCAACAGTTTGAAGTCGAAGAACACGCTAGCATTGCCCTTTTGCATGATCATGATTTAGATCAATTTTCTGAGCTAGCCCAGCTTCGTGAAGAAGCCTGTAGTTTCGGTGGATCTTGGAATTGGCATGGCGAACAATTACCTCTAGACCCAATACATTCCGAAGAGCTAGCTAAGCGATTTGGTTTCGTTAAACAACCAAAGCCTTAACTCCAAAAACCTAAACCTACCCAGGAAGTTGTTTACCCTGCTCTTTGAGCTCGTCTTGGTATTGCCTTTGCATTTCACGAAGACGCGCATCAATGCTCGAACCTTGGTAAAAATCTGAGCCGCCGGCACTGCGAGCAATTTTGAGTTGCTCAATTGCAGATGGCCAAGCACCCTCAAGCGCATATTTCTCACCCAAAGCATAGTGACGCATAGGCACATTGTTTGCCTGATCATACGCATTTGATAGCATGCTCCACCAAACAATTTCATTTGGCTGGGATCTGGTGCGAGACTTTAGCCAAGCAATTGCATCATTAGTGCGACCCGTCTTGAGCTCGGCATTCACCATAGCTGCTCCAGCAGCGTAAGACTGAGGATAAGCACGCAATGCAGCCTGTGCAATCTGTAAAGCTTCTTCTTTTTTACCCTTAGCCAAAGCAAGCTCTGAGGCGGTAATCTCAAGAGATAGGCTTTGACGCTGAATCGGCGAGCCCGGTGCACTAGCCTTTTGCGCTAAATTGCGAGCCTGTTGTAAATCGACTTCTGCCTGATCCCATTTACCCTGACGCTGAGCGATGAGTGAAAGCCCATAAAAGCCTTCTATCTGTTTACCAATTGGTTGCTGCTTACTGAGACTATCAAAAGTATTTTTTAAGTCGTAGAGCCCACTCGAGCTACCAGCCTGCTCCATTCGAGCGCGCGCCTTAATAAAATAAAACTCAACAGCAGTTGGTACATTGCGAGAAGGAACAGTACGTGCGCGATCCTGCATATCAGCGATACGATCAGTAGTTAAAGGGTGAGTGCGCACATATGCTGGTACGCCCTTATCCATAATGCCAGTCGCTTTTTGCAAACGCTGAAAAAAACCGGGGGCACCATTCACATCATATCCACTAGCATCCAAGATCTGAAAGCCAATACGATCCGCCTCACGCTCTGCATCTCTTGAATAAGACAGTTGATTATTGATTGCTGCGGCTTGACCACCCTGCATTAAGCCAGCAGCGGCCTGAGGATTGCGTGACATCGCCAATGCACCTAATACCATGCCAGCAATCGCAATCATGGTATTTGTTGTCTGCTTATCCATTTGTCTGGCTAGGTGGCGCTGCAAGACGTGACCTGTTTCATGACCCATGACTGAAGCAACTTCAGAGTCCGACTCTGCACTGACTATCAAACCAGTATGAAAGCCAATAAAGCCGCCCGGTAAGGCAAACGCATTAATGCTGCTATCTTTGACCGCAAATACTTCAAAGTTATAGGCGCCGCTACCTTGTTCGTTCGCACCACCAAGTTGTAATTTTTTAGCGGCCTGTATTAAGCGGCGCTCCATTTGATTGAGATAGTCATATATAGGCAAATCATTTGAATAATCTGCGTCAGGCCTAATTTGGCGCATGATCAACTCACCGTATCTTCGCTCGTCTACCCGACTTAAAGCATCACCGCCTGGATCACCCATGTCAGGCAAAATAATCGTTGGCTGACTTTGAAGAGTATTGCGTGTTGGAGCATTAGCAGGACGGGCATCTGGAGACTGCATCGCCCGACCAATATTTTGGATGGCGGCAGAATTTCCCTCTACAGAAACATCTCCAGTAGCAGGTGCGGCATACAGAGGAGTAGTCCCAGTACAAGCCAGCCCCAGAACGAGGTGCATCGCTAAAAGACGCTGCCAAACCGAAATATTTTTAACAGACTTTATATCTTGCATCCCTATATGGTAAAACTTATCCCATGAACAAACTAACTCATTTTGATGCCAGTGGCCAAGCCCACATGGTAAATGTTGGCAATAAGCCCAATACTCATCGCATAGCAATTGCTACCGGGACTATTACGATGCTTCTGGAGACCTTTAAAATGGTTGAGGCTGGCACCCATAAAAAGGGTGATGTTTTAGGAATTGCTCGTATTGCAGGTATTCAAGCTTCCAAAAGAACTTCGGATCTGATTCCTCTGTGTCATCCACTGGCACTCACTCACGTTAACCTCGAATTTCAACTGGATCAAAAAACGAGCAGCATCGCTTGCCAAGTTAGGGCCGAAACTACGGGGCCAACGGGCGTAGAAATGGAAGCCCTCACCGCAGTCCAAGTTGCCCTTCTCACAATCTATGACATGTGCAAAGCAGTAGACCGTGGCATGGTGATGAGTGATGTCAAGCTGTTGGAAAAAAGTGGCGGTAAATCTGGGGAATGGAAGGCTGAATAATAACAGCTCATTAAAAAGCCACCCGATGAACTGACCCCCAGTAGTTGGACAGTTTAGTTAGGTTAGCACAAGGGATTGAGTTCGGTATTGCACCGGGCTCAATCCCTTTAGTTTTTGCTTGATTCGATCATGGTTGTAGTAGTGGATATATT